>JAHDCZ010000011.1:0-46933 GCA_020629615.1 Saprospiraceae bacterium | reverse complement strand
TAAAATTATAGAACCAAATACTTTCCGCCATGATGAATGAACAAGTACGTCGAATCATGACTACAGACCCCATAGTAGTTAGTCCAAACAATACCATTGAAGAGTTAACCAATCTGATGGAAACTGAGCGTTTGAATCAGTTACCTGTAGTTGAGGATCGGAAATTGGTTGGTTGGGTTACGACTTATGATTTATGGCGCTGGCAAAAGGAAAATCAAAGTTTTGAAGGAAAAACGGTCAGCGACATTATGACTAGAAAAGTGGTTAAAATAACCCCGCTTGATAAGGTTGGTACAGCTGCCGAACTCTTTATGGATAAGCGATTCAAATCCTTGCCTGTGGTGAATTTGGAAAATGAGTTAAAAGGCGTTGTTACTTCTTTTGATGTATTGAGACATGTTCTTACGGAAGAATATCCTAGACCCATTTTGTATCAAGAGGTTTTTGAATGATCCTAGAATTTTAGTTTTAAGCGAAACTTAATTCAATTGGATTTGTAGGTTGGATTTTATCCTTTTTAATTGATTATCAATGTCTTCACGATGATTGCCTAAAGCGATAATTTTACTTCCTTCATCCGCTAAGTGTTGGTCAAATTGTGCAAAATTGCTGTCGATTCTCGTTTTTATTTTTGAAGTGTAATTTTTCAGTTTGTCTGTCACTTCATTCTCTATCTGAATTCTTCCTCTTTCAATTTCCTTGCGATATCCCTGAAGAATTTTTCTCCTCTTGAATCCAATAGAGGCTCCAGCAAACAAGAGTCCTATCGTTGTCAATATGCCTCCCGTAATATCAAAAACAGCACCGTTAACAACAGTGGCAAGAATAACACCGATAACTGCAATGCCACTACCTGCTGCTAAATTGGGTGCCATGTTCTCGGATTCGTGTAACATTGCCTTATCATAAAAGTTTTCTGAGTTATTCATGAAGTCCGAAAAAGTCATTTGTAGCTCCTTCAAAATGTTGGCTCTTTTCTCAGCAATGTCAGCAAATATTTCATCACTATTCAAAAGTACCGTTGGACTGTTTTTGACTTGAGAATCAACCAATTTGGCCATGGTTTGAATATTGTCCGCAATATCGATCACACCGCTTTGTAGCTTATCTTTTAATGAAATATTTAAACGTTGTTCAAAATCTTTAGTTAATCTTTGCAACCATTCTTTGGGTCCTTCATTCGTTCCAAACATTGAGGAGAACGATTTTTTGATCATGGTAATGAATGAGAGTCCATCACTTAACTCCTGATCTGTTTCTCGTGTAATTTTAGCATAGCTAGCTACTAAGTTTTCTACCAAAAAATCAATTTGCTTTTCAGTCTTTAAACTTTGGTGATCCAAGGTACTTTTGATTTCATCTCGAAATGCCTGATCTAGCTTCCATTGCTCTTCACGGATTTTTAAACTCTCTCCAATTTTCAAATTGATAGTTTGGGCAGTAGAGGCATTGTTTATCAGTTTAAGAAATGGGGCTTTACCTCCTGTGATATTTTTTTGGATATAACTTTTAAGAATTTCAAATCCACTGTTATCTCTTTCTTCTAATTCCATCTTGGCAGAAACATCGAAAACATTTGGCTCTTCAATCCCTTTTTTAATCGCTTGCGATTTTACTCCTTCAATATTGGTCCGAAGGTCACTAGGTTCCATTAAATCTTTTTGTTGTAAAACAAAAATGATTTTTTTTCTCCAAGCTTCATTGATATAATTAAAAAACTCCCATGAGGATTGTCGGTATGGATTTTTGGCTTCAAAAACAAAAACGATTAGATCAGCATGTGGTATAAATCGCTCTGTGATTTCTTGATGATGATCAATGATGGTATTGGTTCCAGGAGTGTCTACGATAGCAATCTCCTTCAGAATATCAACAGGATGTGTTATCTTCTTTAGAAATGGATTGATGTTTATTTCTTCCGTTTTTTCACCATAAACGATTTGCTGAATGGTATCAGTCATAGGAGAAGCTGCTACCTTGCAGATTTCTTCCTTCGTACCTAATAAAGCATTAACAAAACTGCTTTTTCCAGCTTTGACTTCGCCCACTATTACAAATAGAAAAGGGTCGTTGATATGATCTTTAATTTCACTGACTGTTTGTATCAGCGGTTTATGATCAATTTCTTTAGTTAATTGATGCAAAGAATCAATGACAGAAGCCAGTTGTATTTTATATTCCTTAAATCCCTCTTTTATTAGCCACATAGTATTGTCAATTCTTCTTTTATGACTTCTAAATTTTGACAAGTCATGTTTTTGTCTTGAACATTCCTCAAGCTAAGGTAAATATCGATCATTTCATTTATAGATTTTAGTTTAAAAGCCGTTTATTCGTGGATATGGACAAAGATCGTTACCAGATTATTTTAAATGCGATTGAAGAAGAGAGGAAAAGTGAAGAGGAATATTTTAGAAATCTTTCCAAAGCGAAAGGAAAGCATGAATTAATTTCTTCGGGAATACTTTGGTCTCCGGTGATTATTTCTAAAAAGTTTTACACTATTGGTGAGCGTATTGAAATTGTTCTAGAACGAACAAAACACTTGGATCAGCCGCATAAGTTCAAAACAGGTATTGGATGTTCTTTGGTTTTCGAAGCTGAAGAAATTAAAGAATATAAAGCAACAGTATCTTATGTCCGTAAAAACAAGATGGCCATTATCCTGAGTATTAGGCATATTGAGAAAGATGGCTTGCCCGATCATGGGGTGTTTAGTGTTCGAATGATTTATGACGAACGTAGTTATAAAGTGATGAAATCTGCCATAAAAGCGGTGATTGAATCTAAAGATGAACATATCAAAATTCTTCGTGAAGGCATTCGACGAAAGTCGAATTTAGGAGATACTTTTCATCAAAAAGATAATTCATTATTCATAGACCCCTATTTGAATTTAGTTCAGAATGAAGCAATTAGGACTTGTTTGAGAGCTAGGAATTTTGGAATAATTCACGGCCCTCCAGGAACAGGTAAGACGACCACAATTGTAGCCTTGGTTAAAGCTATTTTGCAAAACGAAAAACGAATTTTAGTTTGTGCTCCGAGCAATAACGCGGTCGATTTATTGGTAAGAAGACTTGATGAAAAAGGGCTTAAAGTTCTTCGCATTGGTAACGTGACTAGAATAGGAGATAGTGTTGGGCATCTTACTTTGTCAGAAAAATCTAGGAATCATCCGGAGTGGAATCACATTAAAAAAGTGCGGATTGAATCAGAAGCTTTGATTAAACAAGCTAGTACATTTAAAAGAAAATTCGGTTCGAAAGAACATGCAAGGCGAAGAGCTTTGTACAAAGAGTCAAAAGACTTAAGGCAGTGGGCGGACGATTTAGAAGAGAAACTGACACGTCAAATTGTTGAAAGTGCTCAAGTTATAGCAACCACCTTAATCAGTGTGGCCAACCGAAATATAAATCATCTCAATTTTGAAACTTTAATTATTGATGAGGCTTCTCAAACTCTAGAAGCAGAGTGCTGGGCGGCTATGCTCAAGGCGAAACGCGTTTTTTTGGTAGGAGACCACTTTCAATTGCCACCTACTGTGAAGAGTGATAAAGCTAAGAAACTTGGTTTGGAAGAAACTATTTTGGATCGAATGACAAATGTTGCCTCTCATTGTTCTCTTCTGAAAGAACAGTATCGAATGAATGATAAAATATTGGGTTTTTCAAATTCGGAATTTTATCAAGATCAGCTTTTTAGTAATGAAAAGGTAGCACATCATATGCTTGAAAATGATACAGCTCCTATCTGCTTCATTGATACGAGTGGATGCGGATTTGAAGAGACTTTTAATGAAGAGCATCGAAGTTTAAAGAACGAAGGAGAGTATTTTATTTTAAGAGAGCACCTTTTACAACATTTTGATTTGTTGAAGAATGCAGAAATTGGAATCATTAGTCCTTATGCCGAGCAAGTTCGATACATTAAAGGAGAACAAGAAGAGGAGGACCGCTTTCGCGGAATGGACATCGAAGTGAACACAATTGATGGTTTTCAAGGTCAAGAAAAAGATGTCATTTATATTTCATTAGTTCGATCAAATGAAAGCGGAGAGATTGGATTCTTAAAAGATTTTCGACGTTTAAATGTTGCCATGACAAGAGCTAGAAAGAAATTGACCGTGATTGGCGACATGTCGACGCTAAGCTATCATCCTTTATATGTCCGTATGGCTGAATATTTTGAAAAACATAACAGTTATCAATCGGCTTGGGAGTACATGACTTAAATATTTGATCTTTTATTGAACCACAATTTTTTTGGTAATTACTCCTCTTCTAGACTCTGCTCTTAAGTAATAGTTTCCAGACGTAAGTGTATTATTCCGAATAGTTTCGATGGAACTATGAACAGTACCTTCCATTATTTTTTTGCCATCCATTCTGTATAATTCGAATTTTGAATTTTTAAAACTTTCGGAAAATTCGATATTGATATCTTGACCAGTTTTTAAATAATTTGGAGTTATTTTAATAAATTGATCTGCTTCATTGAACTCTTTAGTAGAGACATTTGGATTATAATTCAAATTTCGATATTCAATAATACGATTCGGTCCTGAACTTGGATACCCAGGGCCATTTGTCGCGATATAGATTGCACCATTTACAGGATTTGAGCAAACGTCTCTAAGTCTTCCATAGTCCGTGAAGTAAGTGGTATTATCTGTGATATCTGTTCCGTCCTCATTAAAAGTCATGACTATCAAGCCTGGCGAAGGACTGTTAAATCCTAAGCCTCCAAGAACTGCCATGAGCATTTTCCCACTCCATTCTGGAAAAGACTCATGATTGTAATAGTGAATATCATTAATGGCAATACATGGAGCGAACTGGAGCAATGGTTCCTTGACATTAAATTGATCACAAAATGAAATTTCCAAATTTGTATTGCATTCACCCTCAACATTGGGCCAACCATAATTTCGATTTTCCTCAATGAGATTTACTTCGTCGTATTGTTGGGCGCCATGTTCTGATGAATATAGTTGACCATTTGGTCCGTATGCCAAGCCTTGAGCATTACGGTGGCCATATGAGTAGATGTAACTGTCGGGATTTGGATTGTCATTGGGAATGCTACCATCCAGATTGATTCTCAATAGTTTACCGCTCAAACTGTTCATGTTTTGAGAGAGATTAGCACTGCCTACATCACCAGTTGTCATAAATATTTTATCATCCGAGCTGATGATAATTCTAGATCCATTATGAATACCTGCAGCATTGAGTTCATCCAACAAGATCACTTCGTCAATTAGTGATTCACCATCCCATTCGTAACTCACAAGTCTTTCTTTCAATTGAAAACCTTGAGCATAGGTGTAAACCAAATATACGAGTGGCTCGTTTTCAAAATCAGGATGTAAGCACATCCCTAATAGCCCTGGCTCAGAGCTTGCTTCAACTTTATCTTGGATATCCAATATGGTGACAGTGTTTCCAGTTTCTGGTTCGATTCGTAAGACTTTTCCTCTTCGTTCGGTAACCCAAAGGTGCTTATCTGGTCCATAAAGCATTTCCCATGGAACTTGGATGCCAATCGCAACCTCTCTTTCTGTTAAAGTAGTATTACCGACAGTTATAGTCTCTTGACATAGAATCGAATACTGAAGAATAAAGAAGAATAACGTACAGCTTAAGAATCTTGATTTCAACATAATTTGTATTTGTATCATCCAAGTTAATGAACCCACTTGAAATTGGCGATTTAAATTCAATTTATTGTCGTACTCGTTAGTGATAGCAATCTTTTACGACCTTCGAATTATGGTGAATTCTTAGTTCATTTTACGCTAAATATGTTTATTTTCGCCGTTCGAAAAAACTAATTGCTTCTGAAAAAAAATATCACGATATCAAGCAAAATCGTTTCTCTAGACGATTTTTGTAATGTAGTCTTTGAAAATTACTCGGTTGAGCTTGATGCAAGTTGTATTGAAGCTCTTCGAAAAAGTCATGAGTTCCTTATAGGATTTTCAAAAGACAAGATTATCTATGGAGTGAATACTGGTTTTGGTCCGATGGCTCAACATATTATTCCAAAGGATGATCTAAATGCTTTGCAATATAATCTAATCCGTAGCCACTCTTCTGGTTCAGGAAATGTATTATCTTCTGAGCTGGCAAGAGCAATAACCTTTGCTCGCTTGGTTAGTATGTCAAAAGCTTTTTCTGGTGTACATGAATCAACAGTTCAGTTGTTGGCCACATTTTTAAATAATGAAATCGCTCCTCAAATATTTGAACATGGAGGAGTTGGTGCGAGTGGGGATCTTGTACAATTATCACATTTGGCTTTAGGATTAATCGGCGAAGGAGAACTTTTATACCGAGGGAAGAATAGGGATGCCAAAGAGGTATTTCAAGAAGCAAATATCACTCCACTAAAAGTTTATCTTAGGGAAGGACTTTCTCTAATTAATGGTACATCTGCGATGACGGGTATAGGATTGGTCAACGTTTGGAATGCCAAGAAATTATTGAATTGGTCCCTGATTATGTCGGCATTCCTAAATGAGATAACGGAGTCTTATGACGATCATCATTCAGATATTTTGAATGGGGCTAAAATGCACAAGGGTCAAACAGCTGTTGCGGAGGAAATGAGGAAATTATTAGTGGGTAGTCAGCGTACCAAAAATAGATATGCTTCATTAAAATCTAATGATCAAACCGAAGACGTCTTAGTTGAAAAGCTACAAGAGTATTATTCTATTCGTTGTGTGCCACAAGTATTAGGTCCAATAAAAGATACTATTGAGAGCGTTGAGGCGGTCTTGATCGCAGAACTAAATTCAGCCAACGACAATCCTATTGTAGATTATAAAGGTAAAAATGTACTACATGGAGGCAACTTTCATGGTGATTATGTTTCCTTAGAAATGGATAAGTTGAAGATTGCAATAACCAAATTATCAATGCTTTGTGAACGTCAGATAAACTTTTTGATGAATAGCAAAATAAATGATAAGTTGAGTCCTTTTATTAATCTTGGCAGATTGGGATTGAATTTTGGAATACAAGGAATGCAATTTACAGCGACCTCGACAACGGCAGAAAATCAGATGTTAAGTAATCCAATGTATGTACACAGTATTCCGACGAATAATGATAATCAGGACATCGTTTCGATGGGTACGAATGCTGCCTTAATTACCAAAAAGGTAATTGATAATAGTTTTGAAGTGATGGCTATCGGTATGATGTCAGTATTGCAAGCTGTTGATTACTTAGAGATAAAAGATTCACTTTCTACCGAGAACGCTGTAACTTATAGTAATCTTAGACAGATCGTGGAAACTATTATTCAAGACAAGCCCCGTTATCGAGAAATGAAAAACTTAGTAAATCACTTGAAAAAATAAAGATGAAGTATGCGATGATCACAGGAGGAAGTAGAGGAATCGGTCGTGCGATTGCTTTACGTATAGCTCGTCAAGGCTATCATGTTGTTATCAACTATCGTAGTAACAGTGATGCAGCGAATGAGGTTGTTAAAATGATTGAGGAAGAAGGGGGGCAAGCTTCTTTGCTTCAATTTGATGTCGCTAATAAAGAAGAAGTTAGAAAGGCTATCTCATCTTGGCACGAGAGTCATGACGGACAGTGTATTGAGATTTTAGTTAATAACGCAGGTATCAGAAAGGACAATCTGATGGTTTGGATGACTGACGAAGAGTGGGATGATGTACTGGATATTCATTTAGGTGGATTTTTTACAGTTACAACTGAAGTACTGAAAAAGATGATAAGAAATAAATATGGCCGAATTGTTAATGTTGTTTCACTTTCAGGTATTAAGGGTATGGCTGGTCAGACGAATTATTCTGCCGCTAAGGCGGGTGTAATTGCAGCATCAAAATCTTTGGCTCAAGAAATTAGTAGGAAAAACATTACAGTGAATTGTGTGGCGCCTGGATTCATTAAAACTGAAATGACCGAAGATATTGATGAGGCGCAATGGAAAACATTTATCCCGGCTAGAAGATTTGGAACAGCCGATGAAGTTGCTTCGGTTGTTGATTTTTTATGTAAAAAGGAAGCGAGTTATATCACAGGTGAGGTGATCTCTGTCAATGGTGGGCTATATACTTAATTTCTTAAATTTAGTAGATTGAACTTTTCAATGTAAAACAATGCAAAGAGTAGTTATAACAGGTATCGGAATTTATTCTTGTCTTGGGACAACCCTAGATGAAGTTAAAAACTCTTTGTATCACGGAAAGTCTGGAATAGTTTTAGATCAAGAAAGAAAAGAGTTTGGTTTTCGCTCCGGTCTGACGGGACACTTAGAACGACCTACTTTAAAAGGGCTTTTGCCGAGAAGGCAACGTATTCAATTAGCCGAAGAAGGCGAGTATGCGTATATGGCCACTGTTCAAGCTCTAGAAATGAGCAAAATGGATAATGATTTTCTTGAAAAAAATGAAACGGGAGTCATTTATGGCAATGACAGTTCTGCAAGAGCTGTAATCGATTCTGTTGATGCTATAAGAGAGAAAAAAGATACGACGCTCTTGGGATCAGGTGCCATCTTCCAAGCGATGAATTCGACAGTAACAATGAATTTATCCACGATATTTAAAGTAACGGGTATAAATTTTACTGTAAGTGCAGCCTGCGCCAGTGGATCTCATTCAATAGGTTTGGCATATGTTCTTATCAAAAATGGATTGCAAGAAAGAGTGATTTGTGGAGGCGCTCAAGAAGTAAATAAATTTGCAATGGGAAGTTTTGATGGCTTAAGTGCCTTTTCAATTCTGGAAAATGATCCCACAAAAGCATCAAGACCTTTCGATAAGGATAGAGATGGTTTAGTGCCTAGTGGTGGTGCGGCAACTGTAATTTTAGAATCATATGAGTCTGCAATTCAACGAGGAGCACCTATTTTGGCAGAAGTGATAGGCTACGGATTTTCATCTAACGGAGCACATATTTCTAAGCCAAGTGTAGATGGCCCTATTAAATCTCTGAAAAGATGTATTGCGGACGCTGGAGTTCAGCTAACAGATATTGACTACATTAATGCACATGCTACCTCAACTCCAGTAGGGGATAAAAGTGAGGCCGAATCAATCGCAGAGGTTTTTGGTACTGATGTTCCTTGGGTAAGTTCGACTAAGTCGATGACGGGACATGAGTGTTGGATGGCAGGAGCGAGTGAGATTGTATATAGTATTTTAATGATGCAAGATTCATTCATAGCCCCAAATATTAACTTTGAAAATCCAGATGAGTCTTCTACAAAATTGAAAATTGCAGAAAAAAGAATAGATTTGAAGGTTGATACGGTACTTTCTAATTCATTTGGATTTGGAGGAACCAATTCAACCCTAATTTTAAAGAAATTTAAGAAATAACCTTTTTAGGTAATCGTTATGGAATACAATCAAATAGTTTCAACTGTAAAAGAATTTTTAGTAGAAGAGTTTGAAGTTGACGAATCAACAATCGTTGATGACGCAGGTCTTATTGAAACCTTGGATTTAGATAGTCTTGATTTTGTGGATTTAGTAGTTATTATTGAATCCAATTTTGGTTTCAAAGCTACTGGTGAAGACTTTAAAGACATCGCCACATTTAAGCAATTTTATGACTTTATAAATAGCAAGGTCAATAGCTAATGGAAAAACAGTCATCCTGGGATGGGAAGACAAGAGGTGGTCTAACTGGATATAAAATATTTCATTTTATTCTAGAGACTTTCGGTGTTAGTTTTGCTTACTTTATTTTATATTTCGTTTCATTCTATTTTCTGCTTTTTGGTGGTAAATCGACCATTTCCAGCTACACATATTTTCGAAAAAGATTAGGATTAAATCCTTTTAAATCTGTTGTCAATGTCTATCAGTGTTACTATAATTTTGGACAGACAATTCTTGATAAGGTAGCTGTTTTAAGTAAAAGGGATCATCCTTTTACCAGCAATTCTAATGGTGCTCAACATTTATGGAAACTGGCCGAAGAAAAGAAAGGAGGTATATTAATTAGCGCACATCTTGGAAATTGGGAAATCGCTGGACATTTCATCAATAAATTGAATGTTCCCATTAATATTGTTCTATTTGATGGAGAACACCAACAAATAAAGGCCATGTTGAACAAAGTTATGGTCAAGAAAAAAACAAATATCATAACGATCAAACAGGACTATTCTCATTTATTTGAAATCAACAGAGCCCTAAGAGCAGGAGAACTTATTTGTATTCATGGTGATCGGTTTTCGGATCCGGTTAAATCTAAAAAAATGCTTTTACCTTTCTTGGGTCAAGATGCGTATTTTCCGGTTGGTCCGTTTAGTTTGGTGACTCGACTGAAAGTACCTTATTGTTTTGTTTTTGCAGTCAAAACCAATAAATATCATTATGAGTTTTTTGCGATAGAAGGAAATGGTAGTAACAAAACCGAAAAGGAGGTAATGAAAGATTATATTCAAAATCTAGAAAAAATGATTTTGAAATATCCCAAGCAATGGTATAACTTTTATCCGTTTTGGAATGAAACGGAGACAAAACAATTGAATTAGCATGGAAGCAATGATCAAAGGAGAAGAAATATTACAATATATTCCTCAGCGGCCACCAGTGGTAATGATTGATAGTCTTTATTCTGTCACAGAACAAGGGACTAAATCAGGATTTACAATCTTGGAAGATAATATTTTTATCAAAAATGGTCAGCTGAGTTCAATGGGCTTGATTGAGAATATTGCACAAACAGCCGCCGCCTCGGCTGGATATTATTTTAAAAGTAATAACCAACCCGTAAAACTCGGTTTTATTGGAAGCGTAAAGAATTTAGAAATATGCGCATGGCCGCAAATAGGAGAAGAGATAATCACTGAAATTCAAGAGCTTCAAGAAGTTATGAATATCAAAATAATTCAAGGAAATACCTATCTGAATGATCAAAAAATCGCCAGTTGTGAAATGAAAATATTCATACTAGATGAACCCCTTGTATAAGTACAATAAGATTATCTTTGCGATTCAATTATTGTCATTAAATTCCTAGAATTGGAGAAGTTAGACTTAGTTTGTGAAACCAAATTACGTGTCCGTTTTAACGAAGTAGACGCACTTCGAATCGTATGGCACGGTCATTATGTAAATTATTTTGAAGACGGTAGACAAGCGTTTGGAAGAAAGTATAATCTAAGTTACTTAGATGTCTTTGAACATGGTTTTTCAACTCCGATTGTAGAATTTCATGTGAACCACAAATTGCCACTTACTTTTGGAGAGGAAGCCATCGTAAAGACCAAATTCATCAATACGCCAGCTGCAAAGATCAAATTCGAATACGAGATATATAATGCCGAAACTAAAGCATTAGTTGCTACTGGATATTCTATTCAAGTTTTTTGTCATAAGGACACCTATGCTCTAGAATTGAATACACCGGATTTTTATCAAAAATGGAAAGAGAAATGGGGGGTAGTATAATCCAATGTACATGAGTGAGATTTCTATTATAGGAGATAATATAACGAGTCCCTTAGGGTGGACGACCAAGAAAAACTTTGCGTCTTTAAGTCAGGGCGTAACAGGATTAAAAAGACATTATTCCAAATCACTTGATTTATTTCACAATAGTGGTATAATCGAGATATCGCAAAGTGAAGATTTATTTACCGAGCTAGGTAATGCAGAAAATTTTACCAAGCTTGAGATGAATTCTATACTTTCCATTAAAAATGCACTTGACATTGCAGATATAGATCCCACTGGTAAGGATGTTCTATTTGTATTTTCTACAACCAAAGGAAATATTGATTTACTTAAACATTCCGCGAAAGCGAAAGTCCCAAGGAAACGAAGGTTTTTGCAAAACATGGCAAAAGCGATTACTTCTTTTTTTGGAAACAAGATCAAACCAATCCTTATATCTAATGCCTGTATTTCAGGTGTAGTTGCGATCATTACGGCACAAAGAATATTGAAAGTAGGAGACTATAAACATATCATCGTCATAGCTTGTGATGAGGTAACGGATTTTACACTTTCTGGATTTAACTCATTGAAAGCACTGAGTCAGGAACCTTGTCTTCCGTTTGATGCCAAAAGAAAAGGAATTAATTTAGGAGATGCTTGTGGTACGATTATTTTGTCTGCAGAAAAGAAGGGATACCCTATAGAAATTGCTGGTGGAGCTTCTACTAATGATGCCAATCATATCAGCGGACCATCAAGAGATGGGGAAGGGATGATCCGAGCCATTCAACAATCATTATTAGGTACAGACGTTTCAGAAATTGACTTCGTTTCTGCGCACGGCACTGCCACATTATTTAATGATGAAATGGAAGCCAAAGCTCTGAAATCTATGAACCTTCATGAGGTGCCCACGAATAGTTTTAAAGGATACTGGGGGCATACCTTGGGAGCGGCAGGAGTAATTGAATGCATTGCTTCTTATCACAGTATTTTAGAAAATACCTTGGTAGGATCGATAGGTTTTAGCAATCAAGGAACTACAGATCCTGTAAATATTATTCGAAAATCAAATAAGAAAACGATAAACGCCGTTTTGAAAACCGCTTCTGGTTTTGGAGGATGTAATGCTTCAATAATCTTTAAAAAGAAAGCGATATGATTTGTATTAAGCAAAGTAGTTTTCTGAATGACAAGCACCTTCAAGTAGGCAAAAAACTCAATATAAACTCTTCAAGAGTAGAAATGGTCGAAGCGCTAAAAGAGATTTACCAAGGTTTGAATGTTTCTTATCCTAAATTTTTTAAGATGGATAAGATGTCCAAAAGTGCCTTTTTGGCCGCCGAAGGATTAATGTCATGTTGTAATACATTGGTCGAAAAAGAGAAAATTGGTGTTTTTTTAATGAATAAGTCGGCATCTTTGGATACGGATGAAAACTATTTTGAGAAAACATTTACGCCTGGCGAAATAAAACCAAATCCAGCCCTTTTTGTATATACTCTTCCAAATATTATGTTAGGAGAATTGAGCATAAGGCATGGATTTAAGGGTGAACAAGCAATGTGGATCGGTGATCAATTTGATGTACAGAATTTGGTCAATTATGTAACTTTACTCTTTGAGGAACAAAGAATTAATGGAGCAATTGTGGGATGGGTAGAATTTTATAGAGGTGTGCAAAATGTTTTCTTATCTTGGGTGGAGAGAATTTCAGATAATCCTGAGGCTTTCGCCGAATTTACTAGTAAAAATGTAGAATCTATTTATAACAAAATAAATCGAGTTTAAAGGTATGCAAGAATTGATTGACAAACTAAAATTACAATTGATCGACCAGTTGAATTTGGAAGACATGACACCAGAGGATATCAATGAAGATGATTCTCTGTTTGAAAGTGAGCTGGGATTAGATTCCATTGATGCCTTAGAAATTATTGTTCTTTTGGAAAGAGAATATGGAGTGAAAATTCAAAATCAGGAAGATGGAAAGAAAATATTTAAATCAGTAAGATCAATCGCAGAGCATATCGATGCCAATACTTGATGCAAAAACCTGTATACATATCAGGCATGGGCGCCATCACAAGTATCGGAAATAACATTGGCGAAATGAAGAATTCTTTGATGTCAAACCGTCATGGGATTCATCATATTCAATATTTAGACACCGCGCATAAAGGAAAACTATTGGTTGGTGAGGTGAAAATGTCTAATGACGAACTACTAAATTCTCTTGGTATAGAAATAGAATCAAGCAGTCGAACTACCATGTTAGGTATGATTGCTGCCCGAGAAGCCGTGGCGATTCAGGGTCTAAATCTAGATGATGGGAAAAGAACTGGTTTAATATCTTCCACAAGTGTAGGAGGAATCGATAAAAGTGAAAATTTTATTAAAAAATTTTTCGAAGATCCTGCCTCGGGTAAGTTAAGAAATATGATGACTCATGATTGTGGGGATTCTACTGAACACATTGCCGTAGATTTAGGAATTAGACATTATGTTTCAACCATCAGTACGGCTTGTTCTTCTTCTGCAAATGCAATTATGACAGGAGCAAGGTTGATCAGGCATAATATTCTGGACCGTGTGTTGGTTGGAGGAACGGACTCAATGACAAAGTATACCTTAAATGGCTTTAACGCCTTGAAAATATTGGATTCTGATCATTGTAAGCCTTTTGATAATGATCGTCAAGGATTAAATCTAGGGGAAGGAGCGGCATTTTTACTATTGGAATCAGAAGAAAGTTTGAAAGAAAGAAATGGTGAGCCCATTGGGATTGTTCAAGGGTACGGAAATGCCAACGACGCTTATCATCAAACTGCATCTTCGCCTGATGGGGCTGGAGCATATGAGGCGATGCGTATCGCACTTAAGCAAGCAGCAATGACGACAGAAGATATCCAATATATCAATGTACACGGCACAGCAACACCTGTAAATGATCTTTCGGAAGGGACCGCCATTCAAAGATTGTTTCAATCCGAAATTCCTGATTTTAGCTCAACAAAATGTTTTACCGGTCATACATTGGCAGCCGCTGGTTCGATTGAAGCAGTAATAGCATTGCTTAATTTAAAACACCAATTTATAGCTCCCAATTTAAATTTTAAGACTGCCATTGAAGGAATCAACATGACACCAATCGTTTCCCTTAAGCGTACGAATTCGTTAAAAAATATACTTTCAAATTCGTTTGGATTTGGAGGTAATTGTTCATCTCTAGTACTTTCTTCCATTTAATAGAACGAAACGATTTATGAACATCTATATTAACGGAATTGGAAATGTGTCCCCCCAAAATACTTTGGATAATTCGAAGTTTCTTGAAGAATTGGTCAATGAAAAGAGCAACACCTTGTGGGTGAAAGACCCCAATTACAAAGAGCATATTTCTGGGGGTTCTCTGAGAAGAATGAGTAGAATTTTGAAAATTGGTGTTCATAGTGCACATCAATGTATGACTGATGCTGGCCAAAAAAAATTAGATGCAATTATAACTGGGACAGGTTTAGGATGTTTAACAGATACTGAAAAGTTTTTAAAAAATATTTATTCTAATGATGAAGGAGTCGTTTCCCCAACGCAGTTTATTCAATCTACCCATAATGCGATCAGCGCGCAAATTGCGTTAATGATTCAATGTAAAAATTACAATTTTACTTATACGCATCGTGGGTCTTCTTTTGAAAGTGCGCTACTCGATGGAATGTTACTAATTCAAGAAAATGCTGAGAATGTATTGGTTGGAGGATTGGACGAATTGACAGATAGTTATCTTAAAATAACGAGTAGAATGAATATGTGGAAAACTACAGGATTCGAGCAATTGGACTTGTTTATGCAAGAAGGTAAAGGAACCATCGCTGGAGAAGGAGCAAGCTTTTTTATGTTGGGTAAAAAACCTTCCCAAAATTGTTATGCGGTAATAAAAGGATTGCAAATATTGTTCAAACCTCAAAATGTATCCTCAGTTGAAAACACCATTAATTCTTTATTGGTGAATAATGGTTTGGTCAAAGAAGACTTGGATATTGTAATTTTGGGATATAATGGAGACCATGAATTAGATGCTACTTATCATCAATTACAGTCTGGTTTGCTTCAAGGCATTGATGTATGTAGGTTTAAGCACCTTTGCGGTGAATATAAAACAGCTTCTTCTTTTGGTCTATGGACGGCTTCTCAAATTTTGAAAAAGCAGCATGTACCTGACATACTAAAAAAAGGAGAATTTGAAAAAAGTAGCATAAAAAACGTTTTACTGTATAACAATTACAACAACTCCAATCACTCGATGTTACTTTTGCAACATGTCGAATCATAGGAAAATATTAATTCTATTTGTTTTTCTTCTAATCTCAATGTTATTATTGCAAAGCAGAATGGGGTTTTCCAACTATTGGTACCTCATTGTTCATATCCCTTATCTTGCATTATTGCTTTACGCTTCGATGAATATTCAATTTGACTTTTATCTTAAATCACATTCCAAAGGTCCTGGTGTCGCAAAAAGAGTTGCAATAACATTTGATGACGGTCCTCATCCAGAACATACTCGAATGGTTTTAGATATTTTGGATTCATTTAGCGTTAAGGCTACCTTTTTTTGCATCGGAAAGAATGCCGAAAGTCATCCTGATGTTTTGAAATGCATCGATGAAAAAGGACATATAATTGGTAATCACTCTTATGTACACCAGACATGGTTGGACTTTATGCCACCGTTTGTTATTAAAAATGACCTGCTAAAGACCAATCAATTAATTATTGATGCCATTGAAAAAGAACCGTTGCTTTTTAGACCTCCTTTTGGTGTGACCACACCCAGTATGGCATTAGCCTTAAAGTCACTAAAAATGGAATGTATCGGATGGAATAATCGATCCTTTGATACCATAGCAACAAACGAATTAATTATGAAACGAATAATGAAGAATCTCAAATCGGGAGACATTATTCTTTTGCATGATATTCTTCCAAAACACAAAGAAGTATTGCCGCGAATCATAAGAGCCATTAAAGATGCATCATTTGAAATTGTCCCATTAGACCAACTGTTAGACGTCAAAGCATATGCATAGATTTATATTTATCGCCTTGATCTTTACACTAGCATTGTATTCTTGTGGGATTGGAATACCACTCGAAGAAATGCGCCCCGTTCATCAAATCGCTAAGCTATCAAAAGTAAAGAATTTGGTTCATGATGAAGTTGATGAATTAGTCTTTGATATGAGCATAAAATTTATCAATACTTACCATAGTGGGATTTTGGCATTTTCCAAGGCCAATCAAGCATCAGGTTGCTATCGTACTGTCTTTATGGCCAAAGCAGGTGTTAAACTTTTTGATTTTGAGTTTTCTCCGGATTCAATGAAAATAAACTCAATAATTGATCAACTAGATAAAAAAATCGTCCTCCAAATTTTGGAAAGGGATCTAAGAATGATCTTTGATGAAGTGACTACCGAATCTAATCAGTACTACCAATTGAAAACATCGGGAGATCTAGTAATGAGATCAACATCGAATAAAGATATTTTACATTATTATATTGATCGACAAGGATACATTTTTAGAATTGACAAAGGATCTAAATACAAAAGTGTGGTCAGATTGGATATTGAATACGATGAGCACAACTGGCCTCAAAGGATTTTTATTCAACATAAAAAGATTCCGTTTTTAATGCGATTAAGTCGTTTAGCTTCTGTAAATTAAATTTTTATTGAATGACTATGAGTGAAAAATTATACAAGCTAATATCAGAATCTGGTACTGTCGAAGAGGGGAGTCTAGTTCATCAAATTGAGCTAAATAAAGAACATTCAATTTTTAAAGGCCATTTCCCAGATCAACCTGTACTTCCTGGAGTTTCTCAGATAGGAATTATCACAGATTTTTTGGAACAATCACTTAAGCTAGAATTAAATTTGATCAATGCCAAAAATGTCAAATTTCTCAAAATGATCGATCCCGGTAAAACTGCGACTCTGAGTATTGAAAC
The DNA here is from genome assembly GCA_020629615.1 of Saprospiraceae bacterium. Taxonomy (GTDB): domain Bacteria; phylum Bacteroidota; class Bacteroidia; order Chitinophagales; family Saprospiraceae; genus JAHDCZ01. The sequence goes on along the minus strand of JAHDCZ010000011.1, from coordinate 29,477 downwards.
CTCAATTTTAGAAAATTCGCAAGATTTGATAAAGATTTCGAGCCAAATTAAATCGAATGAAGGGACTTGTCTGAAATTTAAAGCGGTCTATAAGCCTCTGAATTGATGGGTAGTCATAATTCTTCTTTTGAGGCACTTAAAACCTGTGTTCTATTACCGACGTATAATAACGAACAAACACTTCGTCAAGTCATTGAAAGTATACTTCGATATACGGATCATATTATCATTGTCAATGATGGAGCAACAGACACTACGAGGGAGATTTTATGCGATTATCAACAATTAACCATTGTTCATTTTGAACAAAACCAAGGCAAAGGAAAAGCGCTAAGAGAAGGGTTTAAAAAGGCCTATTCTTTAGGTTATCGACAGGCGATTGCGATCGATTCTGATGGCCAACATCTAGCGAGCGATCTTCCGAAGTTTCTTGTCGAAATTGAAAAGACTCCGGATGCTTTGCTTTTAGGAGCTCGGAATATGGAAAGTGAAAACGTTCCAGGTAAAAGCAGTTTTGGCAATAAATTTTCAAATTTTTGGTATCTAGTCAATACCGGGATTGAATTACCCGATACACAATCAGGTTATCGTGCTTACCCAGTACATTTATTGCATGACATCAATTGGAAAACAGATCGTTTTGAATTTGAAATTGAGGTTTTAGTAAGAGCAGCTTGGAAAGGAATAGAAGTTAGACATGTGGTGATCGAGGTTTATTATCCTCCTGCAGACGAGCGAGTTTCTCATTTTAGAACAGTCAGGGATTTTGCACGCATAAGTGTTCTAAACACGATTTTTGTTGTTATTGCTCTAGTCTCTTTTTGGCCTCGAAAGATTGTTAAAGAAGCAAAGGAAATGGGACCACGGGAAGTGATGCGTAAATATTTTTATGATCCCAATGAGTCCACGCAATCGATTGTTTTGAGTGTCATGTTGGGTGTTTTTTTCGGCATTACACCATTTTGGGGTTATCAAATTTTGCTAATTCTTGTCTTTGCCCACTTGTTTAAATTAAATAAAGCAATCGCCTTTGTTGCGGGTAATATTAGTATACCACCAATGATTCCTTTTATTTTGTTTGGAAGCTATATTCTAGGGGGAATTTGTATCGGTAATCATGCCCCAGAGTCTTTTGATCAAGAAGTAACATTTGAACTAGTTGGTCAGAATCTCTGGCAATATGTGGTAGGTGCCTTCGTTTTGGCAACTTTGGCTTCACTTGCTTTTGGCTTATTAAGCTATGTTCTATTACTTTTTTTACGCCGAAAAAAGGAGTCTAAATAAGAATTATAATTCAATCCAAAATAACCATATATCCTTATCTTAGCGTAGATTTCAAAAGAAGAATATCATGATATTTGGACTAGGGGTAGATATTATAGAAGTGGAAAGAGTCAAAAAAAAATTGGAAGCCCCTTTGTTTAAATCAAGGGTGTTCAGTCAAAAGGAAATAGATTATTGTGAAAAATTTCATAATAAAGAAGAGCATTACGCAGGCCGATTTGCCGCCAAGGAGGCTTTTTTAAAAGCCTTAGGGGATGGTTGGAGTGGAGCTTTTGCCTTTTCGGACATAGAAATAATAAACGATAAAAAAGGAAAACCAGAAATTTCTCTTTTAAATCAAGCTTCGGTCATCTTGGAAGAGAATAAATGGACAAAAATTCATGTTTCGATAGCACATTTAAAAGAAATGGCTACAGCGACAGTAATATTAGAAATAGAGTAATGGATCTTAAAATTATAGAAAGCGAATTGTGCAACTTCATTAAAGAGAATCTTGTAGCTGAAAATATTGATATTCTGCCGGAGACCGATTTGGCCGTCCTTGGCCTAGATTCTTTTTCCTTGATTGAAATTGTATTATTCTTGGAAAGAAAATTTGAAATCGAATTGCCCGATGAGGTTTTGACTACTGAAAATGTACGAACAGCTAAAAATATTTCGGCTTGTGCCTTCGCAGAATCGCAAAAAAACTAGAATTCTTTAATGAAGTTTTTTGCCAATGGATCTGATCATTTTCAAGTACTGCTGGAGAAGCAAATGCGCGAAAATGGCCAACACGGAAACGTCGGAAGATTGTTGCTGAAGATTGATGGACAAACTATTAGCGATAACATTAAAAATCGTTTGAATTCCAATCTTGCTAAGCAAATTTACTCATTGAAATATCATGCGACTTGGTTTCGTTCAGCGCCTTACTGGGAAGCAAAAGAACTATTGAATCCTTGTCCCTTAAAATCCAAGTTAATTGAAGGTGAATCAATCTTTGCTGAATTGCCCTTGCCCGATTTTGATCTTAACCGGGCTCAATTGTATAAAACATATTTGATCGAATTTAAGGACGAAAAGTATTTTTTATTCATTTGGCATCATTTGCTCTTTGATGCGCGTGGGGGCGAACTTTTTGCTCGATTTATCATTGGAGAAATCAAATCATTGGATCGAAATGATGTTTTTCCTGATAACCCCAAAAAGCATTGGAAAGATTTATTAATAGATGCCAGGGATTCTAAAGATTTCTTAATGACGGACAGAGGCATGGTGATTAACTCTGCAGCTGACAAAAGAGGAGCAAAAAAATCCAAGATCCACTATAAGTTTTTGAAATTCAGTCGTGAGGAGACTATTCGAATTCAAAAGAAGTCTTCTAATTTTATTCGTTTGGTCAAAAGTCCATTTTATTTGGCGTGCACTGCCTATTGTTTTAAGGAATTATTGGAAAAGAGAAAAGTGGATTGGACTTCTCTTTGGATGCCAGTACCGCAAGACCAGCGATTAAAAGGATCTATTAAACCTGTGATGGGTAATCATATTTCTTATTTGTTTTTTCGGCTTAAGCCGAATGATTTTAAAGATTTAAAGAGTGTTGCGCAAAATTTGAAAAATCAAATGATGTATCAAGTGAAGCAGAAAACAACTACTAAATATGCTTCAATGATGACTATATTTGCTCGGTTTCCCTTATGGTTTTACGACTTTATTACCAAAGGACCTACACATGGAGTTTTTGCGAGTTTCTTTTTTTCGGACACTGGACTCTCACTAAATCAGCCAAACAATAATAACAGTATTAAAATTTTGGATGCTTGGCATTTTCCACCTGCCAATACTTATCCTGGATTAACTATCGTATATTCAATGTTTAAGGATCAACTAAAGTTATCAATTTGTCACACCGAAGACTCCTTGAGTGACAGCGAATACACAACTTTTGAAACTAAACTAAGAAATAGATTGCTCGATGACGAAACCTGATACATATGTTTATGATGTTTTGGTTGTTGGAGGGGGAGCAGCCGGAATTGCAGCGGCATACAGCGCGAGGGAAAGTGGAGCAAGTGTTGCATTAGTCGAACGGTGCGCCTACTTGGGAGGCAAAGCCACAGCAGCCTATGTTGGTACCATCTGTGGAGCGTTTTATCGATCAAAAACCCAAATGGCCAAATTTGCTTTTGAAGGATGGCCAAAAACTTTTTTGGAATCATTAGCTCAACGAAGTAATTCAGAATTCGGCTTAGTCAAAGATGGGATTCAATTTTTGCCTTATGATCAATTTCAATTTCAACGATTAGCAGAATTGAGTTTGCAGGATGTTGGAGTGGATGTTTTCCTTCAATCGAGTCTTGTCGATGTTGAGCAAAATGAAAATGTAATCATAGCTGCGAAGGTCTTGGTCAATGATCAAAAACTGAAATTTGAAATAAAGAATGTGGTAGATTGCTCTGGTGATGCTATCGTTTCTAGTTTTCTAGGGATCCCTCAAATCAAAAGCGATCAATACCAAGCGGGAGCCAAAGTTTTTGGAATTGAAAATATAGAAGCAATTGAAACTTCAACCCTCTCTCTTGCCTTAATAAAAGCAATTATCAAAGGAGTGAAAGATGAAACTTTGGATGCACGACTTAAACATCTTTCAGTAGTGCCTGGCTCACACATCAATGGGAAGGTATATTTAAAAATTGGATTACCATCACTTGTTGAAGGAAAAATTAATGAATTGAGTAAATTAAATATTGAGGCTAGAAAACTGGTAGAACAAGTATTTAGTTATTTAAAACATAATGTTGAGGCTTTCGCCGAATCTAGATTAGGGAATTTACCTAGTGAAGTGGGAGTACGGACTGGTAAAAGAAGTCAAGGAGTTACCGTTTTGACTAAAGAACATGTTTTATTAGCCACCAAGTGTAAGGATACCATTGCTCGAGGAGTATGGCCAATCGAATATTGGGATTATGGAACTAAGCCGATCATGGAATATTTTTCGATGAATGATTACTATGACATTCCCGTCACGTGTATTTATTCCAAGTATATCAAAAATTTATTTTTTGCCGGTAGAAATTTAAGTGCCGAAGATGGAGCAATTGCGAGCGCCAGAGTGATCGGTACCTGTTTGCAAACAGGATATGCTGCTGGAATTCTAGCTGTCCATAATCATGAGAAAAGTAAGGCCCTTCACATTATCCAACAAAAACTAAATATTTAGAATGAACATTGTTGATATAGTTTTTTCCTCGAATGAACAGAGACCCCAACAAATTGCCATTAAAGATGAATTTGGGACCCTGACTTACCAAGAATTCAAAATGGCTGTTATAGAGTTGGCAGATCAATTAGAAAGCTTTGGATTAAGCAAAGGGATGGGAGTAGGGATTATGGATCGAAATAGTCGTTTTTTTATCATTGCTGTATTTGCAGTATTGAAAATAGAAGCAGTGGCAATGCCAATTTCTAATCAATTAAAATCTCAAGAGCTCAATCAAATTTTAAGCAATAGTGGATTACATTACTTTTTAGATGCAGGAAATGGTCCTGAAACCGAGGCAGAATTTCTGAGTGATTTCTCCATAGGAGATTCTAAATGGACGCTCAATGCCTTTAAAAAATATGATGGAATTCCATTTGCTAAGCATGTAAAGGATCCTGCGATTATTCGTTATACTTCTGGAACTACAGGTTTGGCGAAAGGAGTAATTATTGGCCATCAATCCATTAATGAACGAATTGATGGAGCTAACAAAGTATTAAGTCTAGGAGTGGAGGATACTGTGATTTGGGTGTTGCCAATGTCTTATCATTTTGTGGTATCGATCATTCTTTATTTAAAATATGGTGCCAGTATCGCCATCGCCAAAGACTTTTTGGGAAGTTCGATTTTTGATTGTATCAAAGAAAATAATGGTACTTTCCTTTATGCCTCACCTATGCACATCAAATTGTTGACAAATTATAAATCAGATGAATCATTGGATGATTTGGAAACTGTAATTTCAACCTCTACGGCAATATCAAAAGCGCAGTGCGATGCATTTTATGAGGTCTATAAAATTCCCGTTTCTCAGGCTTACGGAATTATTGAAATTGGATTGCCGATGATTAATTCCAATAAAGCAGCAGAGCATCCCGATGCGGTGGGACATGCTTTGCCAGACTATGAGGTTGGAATACTTTCTGATAATTTTCAAAAATTGCCTTTCGGCGAAATTGGAAATTTAGGTATTAGGGGACCTGGAATGTTTGATGCATATTTAAAACCAGCGAAGCTGCGCAACGAGGTGTTAAAGGATGGTTGGTTTATGACAGGAGATTTGGCAAGCATGGATGACTCCGGATTGGTTAAAGTAGAAGGTCGCAAAAAAAGTATGATCAATGTTTCTGGGAACAAAGTGTTTCCTGTTGAAGTAGAACAAATTCTAAATTCACATCCTCGAATACAATTGAGTAGGGTGAGTGGATTTAAACATCGGTTGATGGGAGAAATGGTGTTTGCTGAAATTGTGTTAACGGAAGGTGATCCGGTGGATAAAGAAGAAGTAATTGGATATTGTCGTGATCGTCTAACAACCTATAAAGTGCCACAAAAAATTAAATATCTGGAATCTTTACCGATGACGGATAGTGGTAAACTGAAACGATAGTTTGAGAAATTACAGAAAATATAACAAAGATTCGCTTGCCGAAGATTATGACGTAGCCATTGTAGGTTCTGGTTTAGGCGGTTTAACTGCCGCAGTACTTCTCACTAAGGCTGGCAAAAAGGTTCTCATTCTAGAACGACACTATCGCCCCGGTGGATTTACTCATGTGTTTCAAAGACCCAATTATGAATGGGATGTAGGGGTTCATTACGTTGGTCAAGTCAATGACAATCAAACGATGATGAAGAAATTGTTTGATATTGTAACTGACGGAAACTTGAAATGGGATGATCTGGGAGAAGTTTATGACAGAGTTTGGATCGGAGATAAGTCATTTGATTTTAGAAAGGGCAAAGATCATTTAAGAGATGATCTGTATGAGCGTTTTCCTAACGAGATTGAAGCTATTGATAAATACTTTGAAATGTTGGATCAAGTGGCTAAGTATTCAGGAATGTTCTTTGGTGAAAGGACCATGCCGCCATGGATGAGCAAGACTTTTGGGTACTTTTTACGAAGAGGATTTAAACCGTATTGCGAAAAGACAACTCTTGAAGCATTAAAAGAAATTACAGATAACGAAGAACTGATCGCCATACTATGTACTCAGTGCGGGAATTATGGATTGCCTCCAGATCGGGGTAGCTTTGCCATGCATACTACGATTGTTGGGCATTACTTAAATGGTGCTGCATATCCTCAAGGGGGTGCTTCTGAAATTTATAAAACTATGTCTAAAATTATAGTTGATGGAGGAGGAGATATTTTTGTGAATGCAGAAGTCAAATCGATTGAAACCAAAGGAAGAAAGGTGACAGGGCTAAGAATGAATGATGATTCTATCATTCGCGCAAAGCAGTACATAAGTAATGCTGGATTGTCGAATACCTACGGCTCTTTGCTTTCTGATAATAAATATACTCGTAAAGAATCACTTCAGCTGGAAAAGATTGGAGCAAGCACTAGTCATTTTTGTCTGTATGCTGGATTTACGGCTTCGGATGGTAAGATTGGATTTCCCGCTTATAATAACTGGATTTATAAACGAGTCAATTTTGGAGAAGATTATGATGCTTTCTTAGCAGATTCTGATAATGATTTTCCTGTAGTTTATATTTCATTTCCGTCTGCAAAAGATACGACTTGGTCAAACAGATTTCCTAATCGATCAACCGTACAAATCGTAGCCGCATCCAATATGACATGGTTTGAACGTTGGAAAGATTCTAAATGGAAAAAAAGACCGGAAGAATACGAAGCTTTCAAAGCGCAAATTACTAAACGATTGCTAAAGGAGTTGTTTAAACTTTATCCTGAAGCTGAAAAATATTTGGATTATACCGAATTATCTACGCCATTAAGCACCCAGCATTTTACAAATTATAAGGAAGGCGAAATTTATGGTCTGTCACACAATGTACAGCGATTCAAACAAAAATGGATCCGTGTATATACTCCTTTTAGAAATCTATTTGTGACAGGACAAGATATTTTAACCGTAGGAGTAGGAGGGGCATTGTTTTCTGGAGTTTTTGCTGCATTTGGGATATTAAAATTCAAGTTGATCGGCGTGATTCGGAGAAGTGTTAAATAATGTTGAAAATGAAGAGAGTAGCAGTTTCTATGATAACTATGACCTAATATTGCATATATAATCAGTAATATGAAATATAAATTACTCACTCTTTTTCTCTTTAGTATCCCGTTTTTAGCTGTTGCTCAATTTACTAAAGTAAAGGATGAATCTGAGTTCAAACAAAGAACAGATGAAATCAATGCTGCAACAAATACAATGTCTAGTGAATTTGTTCAAGTGAAGCATTTGAGTTTTATGTCCGAACCCATTCTGACAGAAGGTCGATTTAGATATAAAAAACCCAATAAAATTAGATGGGAATACACCCAACCATTCAGTTACATTTTAATCATTAATAATGATCAATTGTATATAGATGATGAGGGTAATCAAAATGAGGTCGATCTGGGGAACAATGATATGTTTAAGCAAATTAATAAGATTATTTCTGATGCTCTCATGGGGAAAGTTTTAGAATCTAATGGCCAATTTCAATATATACTTGAAGAATCTAAGAAGAAATATAAGATTACTCTGACCCCACATGAAAAATCTCTGGAACAATATTTAAGGACCATCGAAGTCTTCTTCGAAAAAGAAGATATGATTGTGTCAAAAGTGATTATGAGAGAAAACGAAGAAGATTTTACAGAAATAAAGTTCAATAATAAAAAATTGAATATTAACTTAAAGGATGCCGAATTCTTGTTGAAAGGATAAGCTGATTTTTTTACTGCACAAATATCAAAACATGAATCACTTAAAACAACTTCTACTTGCTACTCTTTTATTAGCAGTAGGCTTACCACTCAATGCTCAAAAAAAGAAATTAAAAGAAGGAGATTTCACTGAATTACAAGGTCAACGTAGTGTCAAAATCGAATTTGATTATTCTACGATGAGTGTTGGGAAATATGATAAAGAGGAGGATTACCTGAATGATAAAGTGAAAGATAAAAATAAGGACGAACCTGGGTCTGGGGATAAGTGGAGACAAGCTTGGATCGATGATAGAGAAAATAGATTTGAATTAAGCTTCCTAGAATTATTTAACAAAAACGTAAAGAAAAAGAAACTGAAAGGAACGTTTTCCAACGATTCTACAAAATATACTCTTTTGGTCAAAACAGTACATACCGAACCAGGATATAACATTGGAATAACCAGAAAAGACGCGATGGTCAATCTTGAATTGTATTTGCATGAAACTGGTTCAGACCAAATACTAGCATTAATGGAAATGAAGAAATGCAAAGGCAAAGATGCTTTTGGGTTTGACTTTGACACTGCGAAAAGGCTAGAAGAAGCTTATGCTAAGGCAGGAAAGGAATTTGGTAAATATTTGTCAAAAAAGGTGCTAAAAGAGGATAAGAAGAACAAAAAGAGAAATTAAAAATTAGATGATATGACAACTTCAAATTTATCTTTCAATCTATTACATATTATTGTTTTTTTGCTTGTTGGAAGTTTTTCTGGGCAATGTCAAGTAAGCATTCAAGACAGTAAAATGACCTGGTTTGGCTTGGATTTTTCGGAATCTAGAATGATCGGTTCGGAAGGTTTTGCCGATCCAGATGATATCGTGGAGAGATTTTTCAATAAGTGGAACAAATTGCTTAAAAACGAATCTGAGAAATACAGCTTTGAAAAATACTTCAAAAAAAAGGAGGTCATCTACGATTTGACTAATGCAAAAACTAGAAATGATTTGGTGAATGCAGAGACACTCGTAATCGATGAAGAATATATTCTTCCAAGAGAAAATATAGATGCTATCGTCAAAACCTATGCTGGCAAAACTTCAGGTTTGGGCTTATTGTTTGTTGTAGAAGCATTTAATAAAGAAATTAATAAAGGGTCGTTTTGGGTAACTTTTTTCGACGCTTCTTCGGGAGAAATCCTTAAGACAAAACTGATGCAGGGCAAAAGTGGAGGTTTCGGTCTTCGTAACTATTGGGCATCATCCATCCTTCGAGTTATGAAAGATGCAAAGAAAAAATTCAAATTAAAAAAATAAAAATATTAAGAACTCATACGTATAACGCGAGAAAGTGAACTAACAGCCTTTTCGTGTTTTCGTACAAAAGGATTGGTTTTATCCCAGACGTATCCAGCTAATACTGAGCAAATTTGACGTTTGAGATTAACATTTGAAGGTTGTTTCTCACTATCACTTGTGTAGAAAAAGATATCTTGTAAACTTCCATCGTACCATGAAGTAACATAAGTACGGAATGTATCAATACCCTGATAAATGTGATTGATGTATTCACCTTCCCAGTCAACTGACTCTCCTCGCAAGTGTTTACCTACAATTTTACCAGCCAATAATCCTGATTGCGTGGCGAATGTTACACCAGATGAAAAAATGGGATCTATAAATTCTGAACTGTTTCCAGTTATAACAAAGCCTTCTCCATGCAATTGTTTTGAAGAAACAGCATAAGTTTCTATTTGATGTGCTTTTACTTGAGTAGTTTGATTGGCGAAACGATCCCTCATCTGTGGAACATCCTGGATCATCTTAGAAATCTTTTCATCCTTAGTTGCACCTTCAAATGAATCTATATAATCGCTGTTTCCAACAAATCCGATGGAAGTATTGCCATTTGAAAACGGGATGATCCACATCCAAACATCTCTTTTATGGATCACAAAAGTTATTTGCTGGCCATCAGGACCTTGAGGACGAATTGTGTCCGTGAGATGTGTAAAAATAGCCTTTCGTGCAGGAGATTCTCCTTGCTTTTCCAAATTCAATAAACGCGGTAAAACTCTACCGTAGCCACTTGAGTCAATGATGAACTTGGCATTGATTTTTTGCTTCGATCCGTCTACTTTTTCTATAGTTGTGGTGGAGTCACTTCCTCTAAACTCCACATCAGTTACAGTTGATTGAAAACTCACATCAACTCCCATTTTCTGAACTTCCGTTGCAAGAACTTGGTCAAAGTGATCTCTTGGAACCTGCCATGTCCACGTCCAACCTTGAGTATATTGTTCGGCAAAATCGAAAAGACATTCTTTATCGCCTCTAATAAACTTTGCGCCGTGTTTTTTCTGATAATTTTGCTCCTTTAGCACTTCCATAAATCCAGCTTCTTCCAAATGTTCCATACATTTCGGTAAGAGGCTTTCGCCAATTACAAATCGCGGAAATTTACTTCTTTCCACGATTTTAACCTTATAACCTTGTTGATTGGCAATGGATGCCGCTACACAACCAGAAGGACCTGCTCCAATGATTAAGATGTCTACACTTTCAACACTTTGGCTCATAAGAATATATTTTAAATCAAGATATGACTATTTTACCTTTTATCTAATAACTTTAAAGGCTTTCTACTTGAACTGGGAAATTTGATTTTTCGTATTTCTATAGCTGATTTTAATTCTATTTTTGGCTTTACGCGAATATGGGTGCGGAATAATTCTTCTAAATATTCCAATTCGTTTTGATTATATAATTCTTCATCGACGGACATCATTACACTTAGATCATCAGTATCAAGCTCATTCGTATCTAAGACGACAATATAATCTTTGATCCATTCTACACCATTCATTAATTCGTAGATACTTTCAGGAAATAGGGTTGTTCCTTTATATTTTATCATTTGTTTTTTTCGTCCTAGTACCGGACTTAATCGTTGAGTTTTATTTCCGCATGGGCAATCACCAATTAAAAACTTACAGATGTCACCGGTCCTATAACGCAATAATGGCATTGCCTCAAGATCAAAAGTTGTAATGGTTACCTCTCCGGGTTCACCGTGTGGAACATTGTTACCTTCCTCATCCAGTAACTCCACATGAATTAAATCTGCAGGGATATGTCCTCCATGACAGGCATTACATTCTGTTATAGCTGTTGACATTTCAGTAGAAGCATAAGTAGAGAAAAATTTTGTCTTAGGCCATTTACTCTTTAATCGTTCTCCTAGATTGTTTAATGTTCCATCCAAATTTCGTACAGGCTCTCCAATACAAATTACTTTTTCAACTTGTATTTCTTCGAGATCATTTTTTTGCTTTTCAGCGAATTCTAAAACCTTTAATAAAAAAGAAGGTACTGCTACAATTACATTTGCTTTAAATCGAATCAAAGAATCGATCTGTAAGCCGGGACTACCAGAACCTACTCTGACAGTTGCACAACCAAAATTTTGTGCCCCAAGATAATAGGCGAGTCCAGCCATGAATCGCTTGTCTAAAGTAACCATGAGTTGGATCGTGTCTGATGGTCGACAATCTGTTATCATCAAAGACCTTGCTTCATTTCTACCCAAACGTTTCAAGTCGTTCTGTGTCAAACCAAAGGATACAGGACTTCCAAGAGTACCTGAGGTAGTGGTCCATTCAGCGATTTCTGATTTAGGGACACACAAAAAATCAAGATTATTATTTTGTAAATCTGTCTTAGTCGTACAAGGAATTTGCCCTAAATTTTCGAAACTCTGTATATCAAGATTGATATTATGTTTTCTAAAAAGGGATTGATAATACGGTGAGAAACTTTCTAAATACAATAAACTAGCTTTAAGTTTGGCAAGTTTAAAGTGTTCTATTTGTTCTCTATTGGTATGTTCGATTGAGTGAATCATTTATTTGATTATAATTGACATTCGTTAAGCGCCTTTTGAATTTCGAGCTCGTCTTTTTTCCATGGGATAATTTTTGTCAAGGCGCTCTTTAAATATGATTCTGATATTTCGCATTCTCCCTGATCAGAATAATAAAGTCCAGCTAAAGAATATGCTTTATACAGCTGCGGATTCAATTGAATGAGTGAATCAAATTGCTCTCTACTGAGTTTTTGATCTGTTCTTATTTTGTCTTCTAACTCATTATACAATTTATGATAGGTGGTATAACGTACATACTCCTGACTCTTTGTCCATTCCGATGAAGGAATAAATTCATCAAATTTGAAAAAATCTGATTTTGGTGAAGAGTTAAAGAAAGAAGATATATCATATTTAATAAACTCATTCATCGGATTTAATCCAACCGATACCCAAGTTGTCAATGATTCTGGTTGAAAAAGGATCGAATGATGAGCCAAAAGAATATTGATATTTTCTTCATTACCCATTCCAAATAATTCACTTTTATTTCCACCTCTATCACGAAGTGTAGCCACTGCGAGATCGGGGTTCAAGATTGTATCTTTCAATAATGTACTAAGGCGTTGAGATCTCCTTAAGGTAGACGATTCCTTTTTAAATTCGAGGTTCGATTTCAAATCGTTAAATAACTTTGACTGAAAATGATTGGTACTAATGAGAAGTTTGTCATTGGCTTCCACTATGGCCAAAGTATCTGGAGATTTTTCAATAATAATGCAACGTCCATCATCCGCTGAACAGATCAAAAAACTTTCAGAGACAAAGGTTTCAAAGTCGTTGGCAATATTGATAGCCTCTTCAATGTTTGAGGCGTATTGAAGGATATGCCTTCCTAATATCGAAACGGGTGTTTTTGAAGCTTTGGGCATTTCTGGTGGTCCTGCATTTAAGCTAATAGATAGACCTCTTTCATTCATTCCAGAGAGTACCCCGAGCATTCCTGCCCATGAATACGACACAAATCCATAGCCTGAATTTGGTTTTAGAAATAGTAGAAGTTTATTTTCTTTAAATTCATCTCCTACGTAAAAGTCAAAATTTCTACCTGTTATAATCTGTCCATCTTCTGTTTTGTTACCCCAGGCCGCAAAAGCACTGCAACCCACCAATCCCATATTTTGTACGGTGTGGCCAATGTCATGAGCCGCATGAAACAATAACTTGCGGTGATATTTAGGTCCGATGTAGTCATAGTCGTCACTTGCATATCTTGAAAATCCAGCTATTTCTTTTTGATATTCAACAGGAATATAATCTGGTAAATTTCTATTTTGCCAAGCAACCATTAATTTTAAAAAATGGACCATAAAGCCTTGGGGGAGCAATTTGTATACACCATCTACAAAGGCTTTTTCTTGATATTCCAATAGTTCTTCAGAAAGACAACCGATTGATACACCTCGATCAAAGGGATCTCCTTCAATATACATTTCCCATATTCCGTATTTATTTTTTCTCAACCAATTATTCCCATGAGTATAGTGAGTATCTGATATCTTAATTCTAGGAACGTCAAGAGCGCTCTTATCTTTCACTTCAGGTGGAGAAATGTAAATGAGCCAAATAAACAAGAGCACAGCAAATAGTAATAGAACCGATAGAACCGCGAATATTCTATATCTCTTTTTTAGTGGCATGGATAATCTCGTTTTAATTGGCTGCTTTGATTTTTCGAACGAGGTAGTTGTTGTCCATAAATTGAGCACAAGTTACAATAGATCCCACAGTTACTCCCAACATTCCATGCATATTCAAATTTTGACCTGTTAAGAATAAATTTGGAATCTTAGTTTTTGGAGAAATATAAGTCCTTAGAGGATCTCTATAATCTTTTCTGACGCCATAGAGAGAACCATCTTGAGTGCCGATATAATCTCGAAATGAGAGAGGAGTAGAAGTATAGTAAGACTTAATTTTTTCTCGAATATTTGGAAATTTCACAGATAATTTATCAATGAGTAATTCGGCCTTTTCGATTTTCCAATCTTGGTATTCTTGACTACGATCACTTCGGTTTTTAGGTATGGTGTTAAATGTATTTGACCACTTTTCTAATTCAGAATAATTCATGTAAGCCATAACATTCATACCCGTAGCATATTTTTCAGATTTGGAATCTGCAGGAACAAAAGCGGCAAAACTTTCGGGCCATTCTTCTTTTTTATAATTAACCGAAGACCAAGCGTCTTGAGTGCCATGATGATAAATATTATAATTCAGATACTCAAAACTATCCTCTTTGAATACAATATGTACGGTAAAAACCGATATACTATTTTCCAAATTGGACATTCTATTTCTATAGGATTTTCTTATGATACCTGAGGCAACAAGATCCATTGTTGCTTTTGGATGAATGTTAGAAATGAACTGTTTTCCTTCTATGATCCTCCCATCTTTCAATTCGACGGAAGTCGCCTCGCCCTGACTTATATGAAGCTGTTTAACTTCAGCATAATTGAAGAGGTCACATCCCATGGACTTCAAGGAGCGCTCAAAATGACGAGTTATTTGACCGCCTCCATCAATACATTTATAAGAACTTTCAATGTAAGTATTAATTACCAAAGCGTGAACGTATAGTGGGGTTCGATCTGCATATCCGGCATAAAGAGCATTTGATCCTGCAAGCACATTTTGCAATAAAACATCTTGCGTACATTCGGCAATAAAGTCCTTAGTATTAATACTTAAATATTGAGTGTCAAACGAATGATCCGTTTTTTCTCTAACATTGTATAAAGGAAAGAACTGACAAACCTCTTTGATCTTGGAGATATATTTTTTTATTCCTGCCACTTCTTTTGGAAACTGTCTTATAAGTTCTTCTTCAAATCCACTATAGCCCATGGCGTGCTTATATGGAGTTGGGTCATCACCAAAACTAATGTGGTCAAAACCATCCTCATCCATTTTCCGCAGCTTCAGATTATCCATCAGTCCGAAGTAATTCCAATATTGATATAAGTTTTGTCCTTTGTCTAAACCTCCGATGTAATGAACCCCAGTGTCAAAGATTACTTTGTCACGAGAGAAAATTTGAAGACAACCTCCATATTGTCTATTCTTTTCTAGAACACATACTTTGTGACCCTCCTGAGCAAGGATATAAGCGCATTCGAGTCCTCCAAGACCACTACCTATTATCACGACATCATAAGGCTTTTGCATTTGTTTTTCTATGTGTTTTAGGATTAATTTGTGTTTTCAATGACAAAAATAACATTAGAAGTGAATTTAGTCTCATCCAATTTGCTAAGTTTTAGTTCTCGTTGAACACACCAGTTTTTTAATTCTTGACCAGAAATAAAATGCAATTCATTTGCTGTCTTATTGAAGCCCATTTTTGTAGAAAATATTTCAGTCCATTTGGTTCCTTCATGACGTTTTTCTAAGTCACGATCTCCATCCCTTAAGATGATTTTTCCTCCTGGATTTAATTTGTTTAGACATCGTTCCAAAAGTTGAAATTGTTCCTTCGGTTTTAAATAATGGAGCATGTCGGAAATGATAAAAACGTCCGAGTTTTCTAGTTCGAAACTTCTAACATCAGCGCAACTAAATCGCATATTGGAAGTTTTGATCGCACAATTATTGGCAATCTCAACTTTATTACAATCGTAGTCCATTGAGATAAATTTACGATTGGGTCTGGTTTTACCCAAGAAAAAGGTCATATGCCCTAAACCGCAACCCAAATCGGTTATGAGCGAATCATGAGATATAATAGAATCGAAGATTTTATAATTTTCTTCCATTCTTGTTTTTACTCTAGTATAATGTTCCGTAATTGGACCTTTGTATATGTAGTTGTATATTATTTCTTCTCGATGGTAATCTACTGTTTCTCTGTCCTTACGAATTATGCGATATTGCTCCTTAAACCATTTGCCAAAGGATTTAGTGAAAGTTGAATAATCATTTCCAAACTTGCCTGACGAGTGCGGAATTCTTTCTTTTATTCTCACCGTGATATCGCTGGCTCTTCCAAAGAAATTTCCTTTGGATAGGAATGGGAGTGTGCCATGAATGAGCATTGGTACAATATCCAATTGAAGTTTCTCTGCTAGATAAAATGATCCCTTTTTCAATCGTAATAATTCCTCAGTTTTTGATCTTGTGCCTTCTGGGAATATGGCAATGGAATAGCCCTTATTAACACGATCTTGGAGCTTGTTTAATAAATCATCGGCTCCACGTGATATAGAATAAAAGTCGGCAAACTTGCAGATCATTCTATATAGTGGAGATTTGTTTACCCAATCATTTGTGATAATTAATACTTTCGGCGTAAGCTGAAAAAAAAGTGGTGTATCAATCAGAGATTTATGATTGGCTACAATTAGACTTGGCTTACTAAAATCTTCTTTTGATTCATTTTGATATGTGACTCGACTCAAAAATGACACTTTGATATATGCTTTTGAGAGCCAATAAATGCAATGATGAAAAAAGGTTTTTCTAAGTTCAATAGGAATGAAAAACAATAACTGGAGTATCACTCCGAGTACTGTAAGGAGTAAACACCCCATGGCCAAAGTGAAATAGACCCAAAGAGTTTTTCCCATATTAGAAAGAGTCAATGGGTAGTCTCTTTTCTCACCGTTCTTTTCGGTTAGCCAATTGAAAATTAAAGGTTGCAAGATATATGTGACCAGTAATACAGAAAATATTCCAATGAGTGAAATAGAGGCAATCGATTTTAAGGCAGGGTGTTTGGCAAATATCAAAACTCCAATACCAATAAGTGTTGTAAAAGAAGATAAAAGAATGGAGGTTTTGTATGAAGTCAAATTGTCTTCTCCTGTACGATATTTTTGCAATAAACCTCGAAGAACAAAAATACTATAATCTATGCCTAGTCCAAAAATGAAAGATGTGATGATAATGTTTACAATATTAAATTTAATATCCATGAGATTCATTAAACCCAAGGTAATTACCCATGAAAAACATATCGGTAAAAAAGCAACCATTGCCAATTCTGGTCTACCATAAACAATATGTAAGAGGATAAGAACTACCAGCAAAGATATCCACACCAATTTGTTAAAATCGGTTTTTAAGGTATCGACAAACTGATGGACTATATATTCTTTGTCAATAATCGCCAATTTTTCCCTTTCGGCGAAAGCCGCATGAACATGCTTTTTATCCTCTGGATCCAAACGAATCATGGTTGTTACCGTCGTATTCTCATCTTTGACAGCATAATAATCCTTCAGTAATCCGCCACTTGCTTCATCTAGTTTCTGGGGACCCGTAGGTTTAAAGTCTTTTTTCAATAGATCGAAAAACGAACTAAAAGCGGACGCCTTAAATTTTAATTTTGTGGTCTGTTCAATTATTTGTCTTTCGACGAATTCAATTTTTTCTGGTGTCCAGAAATCTTTCCACCGTTTTATTTTTTCTTGTTGCATCCTTTCGGAGCTCAGCAGTTGGTTGGGAGTTGAAAAGGATTCTATTTTTCCTGACGCCTTTAACTCTTTTAATTTGGGTTCTAAGTTTGAACTATGATCTAGTGCTTCATTTAAGTTTTCTCCAATGCTAATGAGATATATTCCTCTTTTAGTGGCATCACTAATTGAATTAATATTTTCTTCCGCTTCCAATAATTCCTGAGACATATAATTGATGTTGTTCAGGTTTTTTTCGAAGGCTACATTGGGCGCCCAAAATGCGCAAAAGGCAAAAAGACATAAAATGCCTATCGAAAGCATTTTGTTTTTATGGTATGGATAAGCAGCAATTTTATCTATAAATGTTTTTTTATAGACTTTTTGTGGTTTCTTACTAAAAAAATGGGGCAGGATCAATAATGCAAAAACAGCGGCACAAAATACACTCAAGGCAGCGAATAATCCAAGATCATGGAGCGCTTCAGAACGCACAAAATATAGACATAAAAAAGCAGTTGATGTTGTAATGGCACTCAAGAGGATCGGAGAACTGACATCTTTGAACACTTCACGTACATTGCCTGTTTTTTTGAAATGTGTAAATAAATGAATCGAAAAGTCAATGCCAATTCCAATTAGTACTGATCCGACACCAATTGCTATGATAGACAAGTTGGTTTTTGCAAATCCAATTATGGCTAAGGCCGCCGCTGCTCCTGCTAAAACCGGCAACAGAATGTAAAAAAATATTTTCCAATCCTTATAGAAATAAGTAATGATAAATAATAAGCTGAGCAATGCAATACTTACCGTAAGACTCACATCTTTTTTGATCCGCAAAGAATTTGCTGCTGCAATAGCAGGACCTCCGAAATATTCAAACTTTATATCGGAATAGTTTTTTTCGTAGTGTTTGCCAATACCCTTTATGTCTTTAATTAATTGATTGACATTTCTAGAATCATTCACTTTAGTCAAAGGTGAAATAAAAAAGAGCAAATGCTTTTTATCTTTCGTGATTAAATATCCATTATTTAACTCAAAATTGTCATCTAATTGAAAATTGGTTAATTGTTCAAACACCAGATTGGAAAATCCTAAAGGATCCTTCCTTAAAATATCTTTGAAAGCAAAACTCGCAGGCGATAAAAGGGCCTTATATGCTCCGTAGGTGCGTTCTTCAATAGCATCGGGTTGGATCGATTGTTCAATAACTTGATAGTCTTCTTCTTCCAAAAACAAAGGCAAGTTTTCAAGAATATTAGAACTTAAATTTTGAAACAGGGAAGCATCCATTTTATAAGTGATCGAACGGATGGCCTCATCATAGAAAGGGGAAGAAAGAGAATCTACAATGAGCTGACAAAATTCCCCAAGTTCATCAGAAAGACTATCTTTTTCAGTTGACAAATGAACAATCATGCGATTGGACATTTCCGAATCTAAAAAGCCTTCATTGAATTTATCGATCTCCTCGTTGTTGGGGAGAATTTTAGTAATATCCTCTTCCAATTTGCTGGTCCAAAGTGATAGCCCACAGGCACTCAAAATTAAAACAAAGCAAAATGGGATCAACCATTTTCTCCTCTGTACGTAATTATAAATCCTTTGGAAGAAGTTGGACATCATGCTGATTTGAAAGGGTAAATATGAGCTTTTTTAAACAATCGTTGGTTACGATAGTGAAGCTATTTTTTCGCTTTAACAGGGATATTGTTCCTTGATTCGTATTTTTGCAGTCCCTTGGCGATTCTTTCATTAAAATCGCTGAAAACTAATGAATTTATGACCGTTCTATTCAAGTCACACTCTTGTCAACTAATAAGAGTTTTGGGAGTTTTTTCTTTACTTCTTCTAGTTGTGAATATCTATTCACAAGGCGTCACTAGAGTGAGAGGAAAGGTTTATGATGCTCAAACAAAGGAGGTCATTCCATTCGCAGATGTTGGATTCAAAGGGACAAATGTTGGTGTTTCGACTGACTTGGATGGTGCATATAAATTGGAAACTCGATTTCCAAGTGATACTATTTTTGCGACATTTTTGGGTTACAAACCTCAGTTTTTTGTAACCGAAAAGGAAAAGCGACAGCGAATTGATTTCTACTTGGAGTCCGAATCTCTTGAAATGGAAACCGTCGAGGTAACCGCCGAAAAAAGGAAGTATAGTAAAAAGAATAATCCCTCTCTCGAATTAGCAAAAAAAGTGATCAAAAATAAAGATCGCAATCAACTAAAATCCACGGATTACTACAGTTATAAGCAATTCGAGAAGATTCGAATGGATTTGAATAACATCACTGAAAAGTTCAAAAATAGAAGGATATTCAGACCCTTTAAATTTGTGTGGGATTACATTGATACATCGGAGATTAATGGTAAAACTTATCTGCCCATTTTCTTAAGACAAGTTGCCTCCACGGTATTTTATAAAAAGCAAGGAGATGTCCTACGACAACGTCGGGATGCTGTTCGCGCCACAGAATTAGACGAAAGTCTAGATACAAAATCTCTTGATGATTTGTTAGATGCACTCTATGTAGATATTGATATTTACGAACCAGTAGTCCCTCTGTTAGAGTCTCAATTTTTAAGTCCACTTTCTCCTTCGGGAGTCGATTTTTATCGCTATTACATTATCGATACTATTGATTATAAAGGAACAGATGTGATTAATTTGGCTTTTATTCCTGCCACTAAGGGAGACATGGGTTTCACAGGTAATTTATACATTTCAAACGATGATCGTTATACCGTAAGAAAGGTGGATATGGGGATCATTAATGGAATCAATCTCAATTTTGTAAGAGACCTAAGAATTGTACAAGAGTATGATCCTCAAGATGATCAATTTGTCAAAACGAAAGACAATCTCACAATTGATTTTACCATCTTAAATAATGGTCTCGGTTTTTTTGGTACTCGTATTGTTAAATATGGTGATTACGATTTTTCCCAACCCTCCGATATGTCCATTTTTGGAGGATTTGAGAATGTAGTGACAGACCCCTTAGCGACCAAGCGTGATCAATCGTATTGGGATAGTATCCCACTATATTTTCAAACTCAAAATGATACAGAGCTCTATGAGATGATCGAGCGATTAAAGAAAACGCCCGCTTATAAAACCTTTGTAACCTTACTACGAGTATCCATATCTGGTTATTTCCCCGCAGGTTTTTTGGATATAGGTCCTGTTGCGGCCTTGGTCAGTTTCAATGATGTCGAAGGACTCAATCTGAGAATGGGAGGAGAGACCAATTATAAATTGAGTAGAAAAATTAAATTGAAAGGCTACGTTAGCTACCCTCGAAAAACTAAAATATGGAAGCACAACGCTGAATTGTCTTACACATTTAATGAGGCTTTTAAAGACAATCCTAAACACTATGTCGAAATTAGTAGCGAACGAGAAAGTAGTTTTCCTGGACAGGAATTAGAGTTTTTTAATCCAGATAATTTTCTACTTTCTTTTCAAAGAGGCGTGACAACCAAAATGCTTTTGACGGATAAGTATGAAGCGCGATATGTTAGAGAAATACCGAGCTTCGGATTTATCTTGGGCGCAAATGTTTCTCGTCGACAACCCTACGGTACTTTGGATTTCAGAACGATCAACGAATCCTCAGGGGATATTAATTTCATTCCCGAATTGAATACCACAGAGGCATTTTTTGGTTTGCGGATTGCTCCGAATGAACAATATGTTCAAGGACAAGATAAACGTACTCCTATTTATAATGAATACCCTGTTGTAAATATTACCTATTCCAAAGGCTTTGATAATATTCTTAATGGTGAATACGATTATCATCGATTAAGAATCAATATTTTTAAACAAATTGAATGGGATCGAATTGGAACAACGGATATGATTTTGGAAGGTGGAAAAACCTGGGGTGATATTCCTTATATTATGCAAATGATCCCTAGAGGGAATCAAACATATGTTCATCAATTTAGCTCATTTAATTTGATGAATTTCTTGGAATTTGTCGGAGATCAATATGTTTCGTACAATTTTGAGCATTTCTTTTACGGGTATTTTCTCAATAAGATTCCATTAATACGAAGATTGAAATTGAGAGAGATCATAAGTGGCAAAATCATTTTTAGTAGCTTGTCCGATGATCAAAATCCTAATTTGAATCCTACACAAATCCAATTTCCAGTCAATGAGAATGGAGAGAAAACCACATTCATATTTGATAACGGGCCGTATGTTGAAGGCTCCATAGGATTCTCAAATATTTTAAGAATTTTTAGACTTGAGATGATTCAACGATTTACCTATTTAAATCACCCTAATGTGCCTAGCTTGTTTGGAAGAAAGGGTTTGGGGATTCGAGGGGCGGTCTTAATCGAGTTTTAAAGAGTTTATTTAATTGTTAAAAGGTTAACTTTGCCAGGAGCTGTTTTAAATATGATTTATTGATCTGTAATTATATTCGTTTATCCATTTACTTTCTTTGGCTTTCGCCGAATATTTGATCAAATAGACCTAAATTAAATTTTGACCAATCATTGATGTGATGTTGAAGATCGAATTTTTGAAAATCAGTATAATTTTTTAGACCTATACCCATAAAATGGATGCCTAAATTTTTGGCTGTTTTTAAATCCCATATTCCATCTCCTACGGAAATGATGGAATCGAATTGTTCTACTTGATGAAATCGTTTGGCATTTTCAATGGACGTTTTTACAATTCCTTCTCTTTCGTATATGCTATTGGAACCTACAACAAGCTCGTCTTGGTATTTGATATCAGCTTGGGATAGTTTAATCAATGCAGGTTTTCTAAGTGAACCCGTTGCAAAGGTCATGGCATAATCCTTTTGCGTTAACAATTGATTGATCATATCTCTTGCTCCGAAAATTTCAGTAACAGGTTTTAATTCTTGAATTCGTTCAGTCATTCGATTTTCAAATGCTGAAATAAAATTGAAATCAAATTTTGTAGAAAAATTAGATTCATAATTTTCTTTAAGAATAAAACTATCTGTGTGGTGAGTATACGATTTCCAGTCTTTATTGATCTTTTTAATACCAAATTCTATCATGGTATTTACATAAGCAGTTTGATGTTGAAATTCACTTTTGGTAATCGTATCGTCGATATCAAAAACTATTAATTTCATACTATTATTTTTTTATCCATCCCACTTGAATTCTCCATAAGTCAAATTTTCTTTTTTGTTCTTTCCAATCAGCAGGAGCTTTTTGGTTTTCTTTTTTTGCCGTCTCGTTCATGATAATAATTTGATCTTCCAAACTGTTAAGTCCAATTGATTTTCTTCTTTGATTCACTTTGCATAAATCGTCGTAAGATTCTGGAAACAACTCACACGCTTTATTCCAACTGAATTGGGTACCATAATGTTGATCTCGATTTTGGAAGACAGCAATGCGATCCTGCAGGAAAGCTAGTCTTTGTGGGTTTGCTTGATCTTGAGCGACCAGTTTTTTTAAATGACCAGCACAATCTATCATGAATTTTGGTTTGGAAATGGCGTGTTGAATAATAAGCCAGGCCGCTTCATGCGCTTCCAATCCTACTTTTTCAATCGTTGGAAATCCAATTTTATGGATAATCTTTTGGAGATAATTTGCATTAGAAATGTGCAATTGTTCCATTTGAGGATGATATCCATCGTTTAATTCTCCAGCAAGCAACAATTTGTTTCTTAATTCAAGATCGTTGTTTTTCTTTTTAATGATTTCAGAAGCGATATGTTGGAGGTTCATAGTAATACCAGATTTGAATCGAGGATTACAAAACAAAAGAGGGGCTGAAATTCAACCCCTCTTTTGTTTTTGATTTATTTGATAACCGTAAATTTTCGACTCGTCACCTGATCTCCATGATGAAGACTCAGAATGTAATTTCCTTCGGTATAATAATTAACTGGAATTACTTCTTGAATTTTTCCTATGCTATTAGGCAAGAGCCTACTTTCGAGTAATCTGCCTTCATTCGACCAAATGCTTAAGACAAGATCAGCTTTAGATTCAATTGATAAATCTACCTTCAGCACCTCACTGGTCGGATTAGGATACATGTTGATTTCTAATCCTGTAATTTCCAACTCATTGATCGAAGTGATACAATTCGCTCCACCATTAATTTCACACCATCGAGCTTCAAATTCTTGAAGGAAAATATTAGAGATCGCGGCACTATGAAATATTAATGTGTTTTCATCATTTCTTGAATCGGCACTACCTGACCAATTGTGAGATCCAGTAATTACTTGTGGATCAGAAGCGGTATCGGTCGCATCAATAATACAATACTTATGATGTGTTTGAGTAGAGGTGTTGTCATCGGTTACATTTACCCCTTGATTGACCAAATAATCAAATTCAGTGCCTTGGTCAGTGATATTATCAATGATACCTCGGACTTCAGTTCCACTATCATGTTCATCCACTACAGCGTTTCCTAATTCATTATGTGTAAAAGTTAATAATGCAAATTGTAAATCCGTATCTGCTGATCGAACGGCTTGAGATAGATTGGCGGCAGTGTTATCAGATGGAGAAAAATATGATTCTATCAGCGTGCCGTTGGAAACAAATAAGTGGGGGGTGTTATCAGTTTTGCTCTCTCCAAACTTAACAGAAAATACACCAGGTGAAGGAGAATCTGATCCCCACATTTCTTCAAATTCAATCGTGTAAGCTTTGGCAATGGCGTTGTCTTGAATCACAACCATATTATTGAAATCATCCGCTATATTTTGATCAGTCATATTGGTAGATCCCATAATGACCCATGCATCTGTTTCAGATTCAGCATCTATAACATAAAATTTATTGTGCATTAAGGGACTACCTGCATTACCTTTTAATACAGGGAAATTGGGAGTTGGATTCATTAAAGCTAAATTGGCAGTTTCATCATCTGCGATATAGCGCACAATGACCCCTCTGTCATAGGCGTCACTCAATGCGGCAATTATGGTAGATCGATTCACATTATACATTGCGACGTCAATACTCGTTTGTGCCTTATTAATACGATCTATAATGGCAGCTTCTAATGCAGCCGCGTTGGTGTCTGTTGGCCAATTGGTGCCATTGGAAAAATTGCCATTAACTCCGTGGTTGAAGTAGACCCTTACTGATCCACTAGAATTTGATTCGGTACTATATAGACCTATAGTTGAACTTGCATCAATGTTACCATCGTTGGAATAAACCTGTGCATAATAGAATTCACCAGGGATTAAACCCGTGATGGTTACACTGTGATCTGTTGTCATTCCAGCATTGTTGATCTCTTGACCCAAGCTATTCGTTAATCCAAACCGCACATTAGAATTTCCAGGTGCATTTGTTTTCCACGTAAGTGTAAAACTATTTTTTTCGATTTCAATTTGTCTAGGAGATTCAGTGATATAAAAATTATCTGCAATTTGCAAATCATCTTCATCTCTTGCGAGTAATTGATAGTTGCCATTAAATTCAGAGCTAATTCCCGTTAAATTAACAGTAGCCAACGGAATGGTTGTACCTAAAAGAGGATGTCCAGATCGAACATAAATGGTAGAAGATTCCGATCCATCCGAGAAACCATAACTTCCAACCGAAAATATCGAACCGCCGTCATCAAATGTAATGTTGTTGACAGTCAATAATTTGGCTTCATTATCTTCATTGATTATGCCGGGTGATCCACTTAATGGAGTAGGGAGAGGATTGTTGTTTGAAATTACAGTGTAAGATGATACTGGATCAATCTCCAACAAGCCATTGTAAACTTTTAGTTCTCCTGTGACTTCAAATTCTGTTCCTCGAACTACATCAGACGGTAGGTTTCCATTCGATCCTGTTCCAGGATAAACAGCTATTCCGCCAGTAGCATCTTGGACATAACGTATGATTCCAAGTTCACCACCATTGGTAGCAATCCCTCGAACGGTGACCGTGGTTCCTTCACTCATTGTACGGGCTTCTGCAATATCTATTTGGGCATTTGAATATTGAAATGCAAAAACGAAGGTTAATAAAATGATTAATTTTTTCATATTGTTATTTTCTATCTTTCTAAAATTAAAATCCTAATTGAAGTGATAACGAAAATCGTCTTCCTTGACCAAAGTGAACAGAAGCTGATTTGGCGTCGAAATCATTAAATGATGGTGTATTGAAACTATCGTTATTTCTTGCATCACTAACATAAACGGTATCAAACAAATTCAAGATATTTCCACGTACACTACAATCAAATGTTCTAAACTTAAAGGAATATCCAGTGTGAAATGAAAACAATGTATAAGAAGGTAATTTCCACGAGTCTTTTCCTCCATCATCACCTTGTAGATTTTCTGGTTGGAAATCCGCATAATTATTTCCAAAATAAGTACCGTTTAGCTTTAGGTAGAACCGCTTGATTGGTTCATATCGGATCAAACCTCCAAACTGCATTTGAGCAGCATCACCAACGTGTACACCAGTAGCATCAAATTGGTATTCGTAAACTACATCATTCGGCAAATTTACGAGCGCAGTTTCCGAAGAATTCCATCGCCAATCACCTACTGATGCCAAGCCTTCAATGGAGACACTCGAAATCGGTTTAATTGCAAAGTCTATTTCAATCCCTTTGTGAAGGGCATCAATTCCAGAGATGTTAACGGGTATTCTTTCTGTATCAGGATCGCTTGCATCCAGTGGAACGGTCACAGTTCGATCCAAAGGTTTATTATTCCAAATCGTATAATAGGAATTTAAATTTGCCGAGAAGTAGGGACTTTTAAAATTATAACCTAATTCGAAAGCAATGATCTTTTCATTTTCGTAATTTCTGAATTCAGATATTTTGGTACCGAAACGATCGTTGTTGATCACATTATTAAATCGTTGGGCTTTGGACAAATATCCTGTATTGACGAAAACACTATTTCGATCATTTAGATTATAAGAACCTCCGGCCTTCATGGTATATGAGACTAAGTTGATCCAATCGATTGATTGATCTTCTGCCTCGGGTGAATCCAAAGTATAAGTTGTTCCATTATACTCTACGTTCTCAATATAACTAACATACAAACTAGTATCGGTTAAGTTAATTACTTTTGGTTTCATGTAATCTTCTAATCGATATCCTGACAAAGCGGATGAGAAATTTACGAAACCGGAGAATTTATCATTTTTATACTCCATTAAGCCAAATAAACCGGACCAACGCACAAAACCGCTGTAATCGTAACTGAATCGATCCGTTTCACCTAATTTGGTATTCACCTGATCAATTCGATAATTCCCTTCACTTCTAAAATAGGATCCTCCGAGTAGATCATAAACACTTCGGTAGTGATCTCCACGATAATATCGGGCATCGATACCTCCTGAGAAAGTTAGGTTTTCGTTTAAATTGTAATTCATTGTGGAGACCAAGCCATACCAAAAATGCTCATTGTGAGAAGAACGTAAAATGTGTTCGGAGCGATCATCAGGCTTAGCAAAATTGGTTGATTGATTATTGATTCGTGCTTGTTCAAAATCCACCAAGCCATCATCTGTTCTCGGAATTGTTAATCCATCTGGAGCTGTTCCACCACCTTTTCCAATAGAAAGGTAGGCCACATTAGACCAAAATAATTTTTCGGTAGCCTGCCAACTATGACGCAGACTATATTGTGGTTTATGATAATAGTTTTTTCTAGAACTGATTAATTCACCATCGAGTGTACCCCAATGTTCATTATATCTTCTACCTTGATTACTGACGGTTAATTCATTGATCGCGGATTGAGGAATACCTATTTCGAGGGCATAGACTGTGTCAACCTGTCCAACTTCGGCGGTAAACGGTCGTTGACCATGTTCTTGCGGTGCGCCAAAACCTGAGAGGCTTATAAAGTGATCTCCAATTTGTTTGTCAATTCTCAAATAATAAAACAAACCTTTTGTAAATGTACCATCTACCCAACCATCACCTTGTTTATAAGATAGCGCTCCTGAAATTCCCCAGCCGTTACCAAATCTACCAGTTGTCATTCCAAGTGTCGATCTCAAGAAGCCGTTATTACCCACTTCTTGTTTAAATCTCATTGAGCGTTTGGCATCAATCCCTTTGGTTAATATATTGATTGTTCCACCAATGGATGGAATGGAAAGTTTCGATGCACCTAGTCCTCTCTGAACTTGCATGGTTTGAGTGACTAAGTCTAAGCCAAACCAATTGGACCAATAGACTTGACCATTTTCCATGTCATTTACTGGAATTCCGTCAAGCATGACCGCTATATTTCTTTGGTTAAATCCACGGATGGTAATTCTAGCATCGCCATCACCTCCTCCTGACTGAGTGGCGTACGCGCCAGGAGTAGAATTTAATAACATAGGAATGTCCTGTGCAGCTAATTCCTCTTCAATTTTTATGGTTGGAATGTTAGAAAAGGCGACAGGAGTTTCTCGTTCTTTTGCAATGTCAGCGGTGATCGTAATTTCTTTCATCACATTACCAGGTTCCAATTCAAGCGCAATATCAAGATCGGATTGAATAGTGACCTCCATTGACTTTGACTGATAACTTACATAAGAACTACTTACCGAATAGGTGCCGGGATTTAACTTAAATTCAAAGCGACCATTGAAGTCGGTTACCGTCCCCATATCCTGAATAATCACTGTAGCACCAATTAGTGGTTCACTAGAAAAAGCATCAGTTACAGTACCTGTTAGTTTGTATTGTTGGCTGTAGCCGAATAAACTAGTCATCAGAAATAGAATCGATAGAACAATTCTCATATTTTGGTTGGTTTAAATCTGGAATAGAACAGTAAAAAAAAAGCGCAGGTACTAATACACTGCGCTCAAATTTTATTTTTGAATCACAAGAGTTTTGTTGGAAACTTGATTTGCATCGAATAACAAACTGATCACAAACATTCCATTTTCAAGTGTCGAAATATCAAGATTCATTTTATTTAATGGTTGAGACAATGAATTAGTCATGACCATTTCTCCGAGTAAATCATAAACAATGATTTTGGAAATTTTTTCCTCAGAGCTAATATTTAAAATGTCTGAGGAATTTGGATTTGGAAACATTTCGAAAGCGACTTCATTTAAGTCACTGATTGAACTAGTTTGACAGGCACTTTCATGAGCCCCTAAGTGGCTGAAATCATTTTTGAAATAGCTAGTCCATTCTGTTCCAGTAAAAGTGCCGCCAGCAATCAGGACAACATCTGATAGCGCATTTCTTCCTTTCTCAATGTCATAATTTCTAACCAATGTGCGATCTTTTGTTAACCAAAATCCATCTGCATCCACCCATGCATCTTCCATGATGGTTTCTTCCGGGTTTTCTCCAATGACTCCTATAACGTCAATCAAATTTGAACCGTCAACTGCTACCTCTGTACCAGAAATTAAGGCCATGGCATCATTGCCATTGAAATACATCGTTCTATTAGTGTCATAATCTGGACATAAAAAGACATCTGCTTTTCCCTGCAAGTCATATTCTTCATTGTACTCAGAACCAAAAATTGCAGCTCCATCAATATACTGAGGTCCAAAAACCACATTTCCATCTTCATCTAAAATTGGCAGTCCAGTAACGACATCAAAAAGAGTATCTACCACATTGTAACCATTCCATGCCGGTTTATCAAACTGGGTGTTCCAATCTGCGGTATCCGTTAAATCTACTACAATGACATAAGTTCCATGAGCCTCAATCATATCACCGGGCAGAGTTACGGTGTACAAGGCATCTGCAGTCGTAGATCCATTACTAAACCTAACAATAGAATAATTAGATAAATCAATGGCATTTTCTGTGGGGTTGTAAATTTCTAATGCTTTATTGTTTGCGTATCCTTCAACATATTCAGAGAAGAACAATTCTTCGCATTGCGAAAACACTTGGAAAGTAAAAAAGAGACTACATAATAAGAGTAAGGTTTTTTTCATCTGAGTCAGGTTGTGATTGAGTA
>JAHDCZ010000095.1:5657-10477 GCA_020629615.1 Saprospiraceae bacterium | reverse complement strand
AGTGCTTTCCAATCTTCATTAGGATAATTGATTTGATCTGTACCTGATCTAAATAATTCTATTTGTTCTTCAGTATAAAATGGCGTTTGACCGTCGTTATTTAATCCTTCATTAATTACTGTCGCATATTGCACAGAATTTAAAAAATCAGGGTACTGGGTAAAAGCTGTATTGGTAAATTGATTGGAATAGTTAAGTGTTGGTTTACTCAGTTCACCTCTCCTGGTTGTGACAAGCACTACGCCATTCCCTCCTTGGACTCCATAAACGGACGCAGCCGCAGCATCTTTCAAGATTGAAATACTTTCAATTTCATTTGGATCTAAATCGTCCAAATTTCCCGGGGAACCATCAACGATGACCAAAGCATTTCCGAAATTTCTAACTTCATAAGAAGAACCACTAAATCCGGGTTCGCCACTTCCTTGACGGACAAACAATCCAGATGCTAATCCTTCAAGACCGTTGCTGACATTTGCCACAGGTAATTTCTTTAGGGTTTCATTATCTACTGTTGAAATTGCGGACGTTAGTTTGACCTTGGATTGTTTACCATAACCGACAAATACTATTTCTTCCAATAGTTCTCCCGAATTTAAAATAACATCGATTTTCTGTCGTCCTGCGATTTCGATGAGTTTTGTTTCATAACCAGTGTATGAAAAAATTAGAATGCTACTTTCCGAAGGAACTTGGAGTGAAAATAAACCATCCACATCCGTAATTGTCCCTATTTCTGTATCTTGAATTAAAATATTGACTCCAATAAGGGCTTCTCCGGTAGCGGCGTCTTTGACGGATCCCTCAACAATTGATTGTGCATTAAGTGCAGGAATACCAAAAACGAAAAAGACAGAAATAACTAATAATACGTGAAAGAAAGTTTTGTTCATTATTTTATGAATATTATTCATTTTAAAAGAATTATCCCAAACTCATATTTTCTTTAAAAAAAAGAAAAAAAACGACTACGACAATACTACATCATTACGTCATTCTATCATGAATCGACTGTAAAATAGGGGTTTACGTCTTGTTAAGAATACATTTTGTGAAAGTCTAATGTTTCATATTCATGTAATACTGAAACAAAATTGAAACTTCTTTTGTCTTGATATCTTGAACAAAACATTCGGCGAAAGCCAGATCCCCTGCTAAAAAACTTAATTTTACATAGCCCATTTCTCCAGCACTAAATAAACTCCCCTTACCCATACCTACTGGTTCACGTTTCGATCCTGCTCCACTGACGATAAAATAATTATCATCTCTTTCAATCATTTGAATTGAATGCTCATGTCCAGAAACTACAATGTTTTTTCGAACGTTTTTCATCGCATTTAAGAAGAACTTTTTGTATTCAATATTTTCAATATGATTAGCGTCTTGATATGTCGATTTTGTTCTTCCATAAATCAAAACACTACCTAGAATCGGCAATGGAAACCATAAATGTTTGTTGATTTTTCGGAGTGGGAAAACATGATCACTGATGGTATTTCTACCACCATGTTTTCCGTATGTATGTAAAGGATGATGAATGGCCGTTATTATGATTTTATCTTGATGAGTAGAATATAATCGCCTTAATTTGTTCCGAAAATCCTTCCGATTTTTTACAAGGCAATGCTCAACTGAAGAATCTTGGTGGTCTTTGAGGTACCATTGAGAATCCGCGATGATTAGACCAATATTTTCATTGATTTCCCGAAAAATCGGATCACCACAGCCCTGGTCAGGCAAGAAATAATTTTCTTGTTGACGAAAGCTATTCATCTTTTGACTTCTTAATTGAGCTTCGATATGATTTTCTTGGCGGATGATCCCTTCTTGGCCAAATTCATACCAGTCATGATTTCCGGGAATGAAATAAACGTTTCCTTGATAGTTTTCTAATGTTTCTAACTGCTTATTGATTCTGTGAATACCAAGGGCATAGTTATTATCATCTATAGGTGCCAAGCCGACTGGATAGATATTATCACCAAGCCAAAGAACGGTAGTTTCTTTTGAAGCATGATCAAACTGTTTTTTGAGATGTTTTAATAATGGAGTAGATTGTCCTTGAGGGGCGTTTCCAGCGTCACCAATAAGATAGAGCTCATGCAGAATTGAATTTTGTGAAGGAGCTTGCACTTTTTTATGCTTCAGACCAAATTTATATTTAGGATTGTGACTTGCGCAAGAAGAGCAAAAAATCACAAATACTGAGAAGATGATTCCGAATGCATATGGCCCTTTCATCAAGCTAAAATTAATATTTTAACCCGGATTATTCGTTAGAACTTCGTTATGAGATATGAAAGACCAATAAAATATGAAGTTTTGGAGCTGAGGCATAGTCACCACTATGTTGAGGCGAGAAAACTTAATGAAATGCTAAATTTTTGCAGGTATTTCAAGTCGGAATAGATTTTCTAATGAATAAACCGGGTTTAAGTAATATACAACGAAAAGAGGCAGTTTCATTTCTGAAACCGCCTCTATGAACTAATCAAACATTAAGTCTTATATCTATTATCTTTTCTCCTTTGAAGGAATTTTAGGATGCTTGAAACTAGTTTCTAAATCTTTTAATACTCGTTGAATTGCTGCATCTAGCTGGGTGTCGTTTCCTTTAGACAAAGCCGATGGATCTTCTTTTACTTCAACATCAGGATCTACTCCATAACCTTCTGGAAACCACGCGCCATCCGGGTCATACATTCTGAAAGTAGGGACAGTGACACCTCCTCCGTCAATTAAACTAGGACAGCCAGATATACCTATCAGCCCTCCCCAAGTTCTTGTGCCGATCAAAGGTCCTAATCCTGATTTCCTGAAATAATCTGGAAATGCATCACCACCCGATCCACTCCAACCATTAATCAGCATGGCTTTTGGACCGAAATGTGCAATTGGGGGGAATTTCCATTCCTTACCATCTCTCACATTAAAATATGCTAGAGGTTTTCTGTTAAGAAGTTCGACAAATCGATCTGGAATTTGACCTCCATTATTAAAACGTTCATCAATGATCAATCCTTCTTTTTCATGTTGTGCGTAAAACATTCGAACCAATTCATGCTGTCCATCAAGACCAGTACTTGGAACATAGATATATCCGATTTTGCCTCCAGAAATTTTATCTACATATTTTCGATTGTTTTCAATCCATTCAAGATTACGCAATCTAGTTTCAGATCTTAATGGAGTAACCAAGATGTTTTTAGCTTCTGAAAGATTGTTTGTCTTTCCGGTTTTAATTTCTACGGTTTTTCCGGCTGTACCAGCGAATGCCATCCATGGGTCAGAAAATTCTGTCAACGGCACACCATTCACTTCAAAAATATAGTCCCCTTCGTTAACGTCGATACCGGGTTCGTCCAATGGAGATTTTACTTCATGATCCCAATCGGCACCTCTTACAATCCTTTTTACTTTGAAAAGACCATTGGATTTTTCCCAGTCAATTCCTAAATAACCGACATTTTCAAAACTTCCATAATTCATATCTCCTCCACCTCGATAAGTATGAGATGCGTTCAATTCGCCAATCAATTCGCCGATGATCATATTGACATCATAACGAGAAACGGCATTTTCTATCATTCGACCATATCTTATTTTTAGCTGATCCCAATCGACTCCATGCATGTTTTTATCATAGAAAAAATCACGTTCTAAACGCCAGACGTCATTGAAAATTTGGGTCCATTCTTCTCTTGGATTAATCGTTGATTTCATATCCTTGATGGCCAACTTGTTTTCAAGTTTTTGTTCAGGAGCTATTTTCAGAATTGCATATTGTCCGTTCGAACTAACGAGTACGGAGTTACCATCAGCGCTTATTTTAAACCCCCAAACATCGGATGCGATCATTTTGGATTCTTGCTCTTTAATGTCGTAATACATGAGTTTGACATCGTTAGAGGCTGATCCAGAATTACTTGTTTTGACATAGACGATTTTACCAGAAATAGCTTTCATATTTCCAAAATTTCCAGTCGGAATGGGAAGCACTGTCATTCTTCTTTCGAACCCATCAAAGTCAATTTCTACAGTTTTTTCTTCTTCCTTTTCATCCGCTTTATCCTCTTTATCTTCATCCTTTTCATCCTTCTCATCTTCTTTCTTCGAATCATCCTTTTTGGTAATACTTACTTCATCTGTTTTTGGAGCAAGAGGAGAAGGAACATCATCCCGAAGACTAAAAGCCACTATTTGTGTTGCATTCGGATATATCCATGTGTTGTCATAATCACTATACACAGGATTGAATTCCCTATTAGACATCGCGTATAAATACTCTCCATCAGGATCAAAAGTTACATTGAGATCATCGTAAAAACCAGAAGTAACTTGAGTAGATTTTGCGGTCTTAGTATTATAAATGAAGATGGCAGAATTTCTTGATTCAGTGGCCTTAGTATAAGCAATCCATTGACTATCGCTAGACCATGACACTTCAAAACCTCTTAAACCTCCTTCATACAAATAATGATCTTTATCAATTTTGGTTTTTACTTTGGTGTTTATATCAATCATATAAATAGTCATTGTTTGATCGACAAAGACTACTTTTTTACTGTCAGGAGACCAATAAAGATGATATCTAAAGCCTGCTCCCATATTACTGATTTGTGATTCTGTACCGGTTTCCATGTCACGAATGGTAAGTTCGTATTCACCGGATCGATCACTGAAATAGGCAATTTTACTTCCATCAGGTGACCAAGCGGGGTGTCTCTCTCCTACTCCTGAGCTAGCTGTAATATTTCTTACCGCACCATTTTCTTTAGGTAAAGTAAAGATGTCTCCGCGTGCTTCGATGACTGCTC
>JAHDCZ010000095.1:0-5557 GCA_020629615.1 Saprospiraceae bacterium | reverse complement strand
GCACCATTTTCTTTAGGTAAAGTAAAGATGTCTCCGCGTGCTTCGATGACTGCTCGGTTACCATCAGGTGAGATGTTGTAACTTGCGATATTATTAGCTACGGATTTTCTGACTGGTTTGATTCCAGTAAAATCTCCTATTGCATTTATTTTTACGACTTTCGTCGAATGGTCATTCAGATCTAAGAGATGAATTTTTCCTTCAGCCTCAAATACAATTTCTTTTGGACCTAATGAAGGCCAGTGAATGTCATTATCTTTAAAATTGGTCAGTTGTTCATGAGTTTTCGTTTTAGTATCATAGACCCAAAGGTTATTTCTAAGATTCGGACCCCGATCCGACATATAATAAATACGATCTTGATGCCACATCGGTAGTTCATCATTCGCATTATTATTGGTAATGTTCTCGCAAGATTTTGTTGCAAGATTCATTACAAAAATATCAGGTGCCGTACCTCCTCTATAACGCTTCCAAGTTCTGAAAACTCTTGTTTTATCCGTAAAAGCGATTTGATTTCCATCAGGGGATAGAGAACCCATTTCTCCCATTTCAATCGGTAATTTTTCGGGAAGTCCTCCTTCTGCACTGATTTTGTAAAATTGACTCCAACGTTGCTTCCCACTTTCCATACTACTGGTATATAAAATGGACTGACCATCCTTGTACCAGTCTTTTATGTTTTCGGACATTCCATGACCAGTCACTCGCTTCGGTACACCACCTCTAACAGGGAGTGTATAAATGTCATAGTTTCCATCATAATTGGCTTGAAAAGCAATCGTTTTTCCATCAGGGGAGAATTTAGGATTGGTTTCTCTGCCAACAGGTGAACTTAATTTGAAGGCATCACCACCTTTTTTATCTACCAACCAAAGGTCATCACCGTAAGTAAAACAGATTTGGTTTTCGGATACATCAGGATACTGAATAAGCAAGGCATCGACTTGTGCAAAGGATTGAATTTGAATGAGAGCAAGTCCCAAGAGAAAAATAATTTTGTTCATAATGTGTAATTAGTTTTTTTGTGAAAGTAGATTATTGAAGATTTAGATTTTATTATTTCCGACAAACCTCTTTGATTTTAAGACAAACATCTAAAACCATTTTTGCATGTTTTGATAGTCTATATAATACACCAAGCGGAAGGAGAAACTATTGTTTTGTTCATACTCACTTAAGTTTTTCAAACCATCAGCATAACTTAAGTTTCGATAATTAATTTGATCAGAATATTGTCCTCCAGCAATGTTGTTCTTCCAATTAATAAACAAGTCACTTCCTGGAGCGAAACGCCATCGATAATTCAAATCTATATTTAATAGATTGAAAGAAAGGTC
The DNA here is from genome assembly GCA_020629615.1 of Saprospiraceae bacterium. Lineage (GTDB taxonomy): Bacteria > Bacteroidota > Bacteroidia > Chitinophagales > Saprospiraceae > JAHDCZ01. The sequence continues at coordinate 4,217 of JAHDCZ010000095.1, read as the reverse complement.
ATGAAATTCATTGTAATCTGAATTCGATAATTCGCCGCTTTGTTCCAGTTCATAGAAATTGGAGTACACCACTTTTGACCAATAATGTCTGGCTCTAATGTTGAAGCCCATTTTGTCATTGATATTATAGTCGATTCTTAAGGTGTTATTATTGGTTTGTTGGTCTCTTTGACCAAAAAATATTTCTCCTTCCCCACTGGAATTTACCCATCCTTCTGCATTGTACTCTTGATTGATCGATGCATTAATTGACGAACTCAGTTTATCATTAAACCGATATCGAACGCCCACATTGAAGTTATAACCTTGACGGCCTTCGTCCGTTGTATTGTAACCGAAGATGCTTGAATTGAAACGGAGTTTTTTGCGGTTATCCGTTCCTACCCAAATGCCTGTATTATAATACGGTACCATGTTGTAGTGTCTTCCTTCACTTCTTGGTTCGAAAAAGTCTTTGCTGGAAGGTCTGTAATTGGCCCAAAGATTATAATTCCATAAGTTTTTACCTTGAAACCAAAACCCAGTATTAAAATGAGAAGCAATGTAATTTGATGGATTCATGAGGCGATCGTAGCTATAGTTGAACCAAACATTTCCTCGACTGAATTTAAACCATGGCTCGTAGACTCCGTAAGACATCGATACTCCCGAACTCATAATATTCGTTTGACGAGTAAATCCCAGGTCGTTGTTGTCAAAAGATTTACTTGTGGCTTCGTTGTAGAGATAGTAGTTAAAATTTCCTTTCAATTTTGAGATTCCTACATCGTATCGATAGCCAAAAATATCATCGCTAGAAGGAAAGTACAACTGAGAAACCGCAAATGATCCATCAATTCCATAACTCTGATTTTTGTTTTTGATGTCAAAATTTACTGCGCTTACATTGGCATTATAGAATTCATCGCCTTTTCGCCAAACGTTGGTGTTGACTAAGGCAAAGAATGAATTGTTCGGTAAGTTCTGATCTAATACGATCACACTATAGTTTGTTAAAGGACCTGTTTGAACTCTTCGTTCCTTTCCTGTTTCTCGATCTTTTACAATTGCTTCAGAAGAACCACCTACGGCGTTAAAAACACCGATGCCAAGCCCATTATTTGTTCTGCCTGATACTTTAGTTGCATTGTAAAGCTGTGCATCTGTCGGATTAGAAACCACCTCTTCATTTTCAGAAAGATTCTGGTATGCATTATAATAAGCAATTGGACGTCCCCCAATTCTACGAGAATAAAAGAGATTCCCTTTGCTAAATATTTCTATTCCTTCAGTAAAGAATGGTCTATTTTCATTGAATTGTATTTCGAATGGAGATAGGTTTAAAACTTGGTCATCCGATTGTACTTGACCAAAATCTGGAATTAAAGTCATGTCTAGGGTAAAGGCATCATTAATACCATATTTAACATCCATTCCTCCGTTGTAAGACATTCCGGTTGAGTTGATAGGTGTTCGGTTTTTGTCATGCGAATGTTGAACATAACTAGAGACATATGGAGAAAATGAAAGTCGAAGTGGCGGCTTGATATCTCTAATTCCTTGTAATTTTCCCATTTGAGTTAGAAAACCGGGACCCGCTGGATCTATTGGAAACCAAGTGGATTTCTCTCCTGTTCGTGCTTGCATTTTAAAGAAATTCACATTCCATTCCTGTACTTCTTTGTTTGGAAATCTAAGTGAAGCATAAGGAATTTTCATTTCTAGAGTCCAACCTTCATTAGTGAGATGAACATTACTGAACCAGATTCCATCCCAATCTGTATCTTCTCCATTGGTATTGGTTACCTTGGCGTCAAACTGAACACCAGTGGCTCCCAATATGAATTCAAGTGCATCATTGCCGTTTCCATAGGTATCTAGAATAACTCCAAACCAATCTGTGTTGCCAATATCATCTCTTTGAGATAATTGAGTCATGATGCTATCTCTATGTATTTCTTCAATTCTGGCACCTATGTAGATAGCTTCGTCATCATAGATAATTCTTACTTCAGCCCCCATATCAGGATCATCTCCAAAATTAGGCTGCCATGTTGTGAAATTATTCAGAGCTTCGGCGGCTTCCCATTCTTGCTCCTCAAGCATTCCGTCAATGCTTATTGAATTAGTAATTTTATGAGCATTTATGATTTCTTGTGATGATGTATTTTGCGCATAGCAAAGTAACAAGAAGAATATCTTCAAGAAGTTTTTCATGTGTCTTGTATTATTTATGCCTGATCAGCTATGAAATAAAATTATTGTTATACGAAGGAATTCGTAATTAAAATCGATTAATGAGTCTCTTTATTCTACCAGTATCATTTTTGCCGACGTCTTTTCTTAGAAACAGATTTCCATATGATGATTCAACCGTCAATTTCTTTGTTCCATTATTAAGAGTTCCTTGAAAACTGGAACCAGAGCTGCACTGATTATCTTTGGTAGAATTGTTGATTCCGTCAAAATCAAGATCAGTAAACATTTCACCAAAATTTACTTTGGCTTTTACAATGGCTGCGGTTTTTTTAGGAATACTTACATCTACGAATCCATAAGTTGAAACAAAATGTAGGTCATACTTAAGGGGATGATTTACTGTGTAAGCAGTAATTGATCCATAGGTGGCATTAACCATTTCCAGATTTTTAATCGGACTAACAACTATATTGCCATAGGTTGAATTAGATATGATTTTTACACCTTTAGGTACCTCGATCTTTAATTTGGCTGTCACTTCCGTACCCCAAGAAACATTTTGATAAATTTTACCATTTTCAAGTTGGTCATTACTAATTATCTTCCTATTTCCATCTGGTGTGTCAATAATGACTCTTTTCGGTAAATTTTCTTTTTGGATAAAAGTATGAATGATCAAGAGATCTTTATTTGGATTCTCCGCTTTGACTGTGAAAGCATGGTTATCTAAATTTAGATTTACACTAACTAAACCAGTAATCTTGATATGGTCCTCTTGACTTTCATATAATTCGACATCTGCATACTCAAAGTTTAGTTGAATCTCTCTAGCACCATTTAGATTTATTTTTTCGTCTATATTTCTTTGGGCAAACAAGCATGATGTCGATATTAGGCATAGGAATAGTATGTTTTTCATAACAATAGTTTGAAAATTAAGTAAAAGAAATGAGGAACCAATTCAATCAGTTCCTCTTCGAACTGGTTAAGTATTATTTTCCTCTAAGGTAGATATCCTCATAAGAGGCGGTCAATGAAATCTCTAATCCCCCACCGTTGATAGTACCTGAGACCTTTGAGCTTGTATATGAATTGTTAGCAGAATTTATTTTAATATCTAAGTCGCTATATATTTCTCCATAGCTTGACTTCATCGTTAAATTAGCTTTAGTAGAACGTGGGATCGTTGCATCAACATGACCATAAACGCTATGGAGTGAAATTGAACTACCTTTTACATTACTCATGTTGGCTTCTACATCTCCATAAACGGATTTTACGGCCATCGGCCCAGTAACATTTTCAAGATACACATCATTATAATTAACGCTTACTTCTATTTCATTACTCACATTCATGATCTCTATGGATTCACCATAAGTACTTGTATGTGTCAGATAGATTTTCATGTTGTTGGGTACTTTGATGCTATATTTTCCAAGGTCATAGCAATTGCTACTTACCTCTTTGACCACTACGTCAGATCCCTCCTTAACAACCGAAAGTCCGATTCCTGAATTGTCATTTAATCCACTTCCATTAATACGTCTTAAGCCTTTAGCGCGTTCTGAGTCCTCTTGTTTTACATTGTAAGCAGTGAAAACAATTTCATTTCCATTGTATCCTTCAATGCTGACCTCTCCTAGGTCAACGATCAGTTTTCCACCTGAATGTTTTAATCGATACTCCTTGGTTTCATGGTAATATGAATTTTTAGTCCCTGTACAACTAGAAAAGCAGGATGACTTGGGTCGATTAGTCTGTGTGCGTTGTACATAATATTCTTCGCTTCCTTCCGAGATATTCTCTAAAGCTCGATCATAAAAACTCTGACTAGATTGGGAACTAACCATGTTGAGGTTAAAGAAATAAATGAAGAAAAGTAAAATTGTATGTTTCATGTTTTTAATTTTATCTGTTATCAATGAATGAATATTGATGTTTGATTTATTCTAAGTTGATGTGATTTGAATAATTCCAAGATGAGCCTCGTCACGTACGAATTTATAGAGTTCTTCATCTTTGGTTAATTTTTCAAG
>JAHDCZ010000094.1 GCA_020629615.1 Saprospiraceae bacterium | reverse complement strand
CACTTGGTCGTCAAGAATGACTGTTAAATGTAAATCTCGACCTCCTTTTGGAAAAAATGCAGTATATTTCGAGCTAATTTAATACCAATAACAGAACCGTCGGCTTATGCGCTTAAAGTTACTTATTCCTATCTTTTGTTTTTTGTTTGCTTCTTTAGGTTTGAAAGGGCAAAATTTACACTTTTCATTGTGGGATTTTTCACCTTCATATTTGAATCCAGCATTGACAGGTGCCTATTCTGGAACTTATCGGATTGGTGGTATTTTTAGACAACAGTGGGCTTCTCCATTGACTGGAGATCCTTATAATACGGCTTCGGTATATGTTGATTCTCCTATTATTCGTGGAATTAGAAAGCAGGACTGGATTGGTGTTGGATTGGGTTTTGATTATGATTTTGCAGGTACTGGAAACCTGAGAACAACTTTGGGTAGATTAGGAGCCGCTTATCATTTGTCTTTGGATAAAAAGCAAACAAACATTTTTACAATTGGCTTTCAAATGGCTAGTAATTCAAGAAAATTGAATTTGCGCGATTTTGTAGATAGATATTCATTGTTGAACAATACAGCAGATCCTAGTTTTTCGGATTCTCCAGAACTCCTTGCATTATCTATGAATACAGATGAGAATGGTGATTTAACGTCTTCATTCAGGGACTATATTATTGGTTTAGCTTATCGATCCAAGATTGGCAAAAGAGGTGAACTCTCTCTGGGCCTGAGTGTTTCTCAAATGTTTAATTCTAATGCGAGCTTAGGTGTTCAAATAGATGAGTTGCCAACTAGAATAGTATTGCATGGACAATTAAGTAACATGATTTCTAAGCGTCTAAAGTTTACACCAGCCTTCATATTAATGAAACAAGGTCCTGCTTGGGATAGAGGTGTATCTGGTACGTTTGGATATTTATTGAAGCCAGAAAAAGGTTTAGTCATAAATGGCGGCCTTGGTCTAAGAGTGGTGAATGCATTTGCTCTCGAATTATTGCTAGGAGCAGAATGGAAAAGTTTTAGATTTGGTGCAAGTTACGATGCTCAATTGTCCGGAGATATTGCAACAGCCTCAAATACAGTAGGCGGTTTCGAATTAGCAATATCTTATATCGGCAAGATATACAAGAAACCAAAAGTAAAACCGTTAATTATTTGCCCGCGACTCTAAAGTTTTAAAAAATAATTACAAATCTTAATTTCAAGATGTTGAAGAAATATATTTTATCCCTCGTTTTATTCAGTTCATTTGCGTCACTGATTGCGCAACCTGTTACCACGGTAACCTATGATGTGATGTTGGAGACCGCAGAAAATGCAATGGCTGAAAATGACTATGTCAATGCTTTGGAGTGGTTCCAAAAAGCATATAAAGAAAGTAAGGACAAAGATATCGCTGTCAAAATTGCCGGTCTGAGCTATCTTATGCGGGATTATGAAAAAGCAGAAAAAGCATATGATCGTATCTTGAAACGTGATCGACTCAATCAATATCAAGACCAAAGATTGTACTATGCAAAGTCTCTAAAAGCAATGGGTAAATTTCAGGAGGCATATAATGAATTTTACAGTTTTGCAGAAACAACAGAAGATCCTGAAGACAAGGCAGACGCAGAATTTGAAATGGCAGGGATCAAGAAAATGGGAGAATTAGAGCAAAACATTGATGCTGTCATCAAATACGCAGGCAAGAAAGTTAATTTCGGTCAAGCCGAATATTCACCTCGATATTACAACGACGGTACTTTGTACTATGGTACTTTTGGTGAAAACAAGGCGATAGAAGTAGAAGAAAACGGAGAATCTAGCTATGTACAGATTTATACATCTAAAAAGAATGAAGAAGGTGAATTTGAGAAAGGTGAACCCCTAAGTGAAGAGATCAATCGTCCGGGTTATCATACGTCGAATGTTAGTTTTTCGCCAGATGGTAAAAGAATGTTTTTTACCAGATCACTTCTTGATGTGAATGAAGTAGGGCAGTCAAAGATATACGTGAGCTATAAAAATGATCAAGGATGGAGTCCTGCAGCGGAAGTAGAGGGAGTCAATGGCGAATATATCGCCACACACCCTGTCGTAGGAGAATTATTTGGAAATGAGGTTTTGTTTTTTGTTTCTGATATGGATGGTGGTTACGGAGCCTATGACATTTATTATGCCACACGTCAAGGTGAATCTTACAGTACCCCAGTTAATCTAGGTGAAAAAGTAAATACTGTTGGAGATGATATAACTCCTTATTACAATGATGGAACACTCTATTTCAGTTCGGATGGACACCAAGGAATGGGAGGATTGGATATCTTTTATTCCAATTGGGATGGTGTTAGATGGAGTGATGCAACCAATATCGGCTATGGTTATAACACCTCAACGGATGATCTATATTTGAGCTTTAACAGCGAAGGAACCAAAGGGTTTCTTGTTTCGAATCGTCCAGATAAAGATAAACGAAGATTGAAGAGTAAAACTTGCTGTGATGATGTTTATTCTGTGGATATCAGAGAAATTGTTATTGATTTGATGGCTAAGGTAACCGATGCTAATGGTCCACTTTTGGGAGCTCAAGTAGATTTAATTGATTTGTCAACAGATTCCGACAAAAATACCAAGCTTAATGTGACAAGCAATGATTTTAATTTCTTGTTGGATAGTGACCGTAAGTATAAAGTGGTTTTTAAAAAGGACGGATATTTCCCGGATTCATTGGAGTTTAACACCTTTGGACTACTCGATGATTATACCGTGAAAAAGAACATGGAATTGAAGCCTATTCCAGTGGAGCCAGAAGTTGAAATCGTCACGATTAATCAGGCAATTCGCTTAAATAATATTTATTATGACTTTGATGATGATAAAATACTTCCCGCAGCAGAGAAAGATTTAAATATTCTTTATGATTTAATGAATCAGTATAGTGATATGATTATTGAGTTGTCTTCTCATACGGATGCACAAGGAGTTTCGACATATAATCAAAAACTTTCTCAAAGAAGAGCACAATCTGCAACCAATTGGCTGATTAACAAAGGGATAGCGTCAGAAAGAATTAAGCCTGTTGGATATGGCGAATCACAATTATTAAATCATTGTAGAAATGGCGTTCGTTGTTCGGATGACGAACATCGATTTAACAGACGTACGGAATTTAAAATCATTGGTGGACCAGAAACGATTGAGATCAAACGAGAAGTTCTTAAGGGGTCTGATGAAAAAAAAAATTAAATGAGTTTCCTAATACTGGAAGCAAGCAATCTATTCAGCAGGATACATTTCCAATTATAACGTTTGACCAAGCTTCGATTGACTTGGGAGAGATGATTTTAGGAGAATCTCGTACGGTGACGTATATATTTACTAATACGGGAACACGTGATCTCAATATTGAGGTAGTAACTGCTTGTAAGTGCACGGATCTAGTTTGGACGCAGGAGCCAGTATCGCCTGGAGCTCAAGGAGCTATTCAAGCGGTTTTTCATTCTGAAACTATGGAATTGGGACCATTAGAAAAGGTAATTGACATTATTGCCAACACCAATCCCATAGTTGTTGAAGCCCGATTTACTGCCAATATTTTGCCTAAGAAATAATAGTGGAAACATTGTTTCAACAATTGCTCGATTTGAGTTTTTATCAATGGTCTGCTTTGGTTTTTGGACTGATCTATATTTACTTTGCCGTTCATAATAGATCTATTTGCTTCATATTTGGATTAATATCAAGTGCGTTTTGGGCCTATGAATCATACTTTATTTTGAATCTCCAATTTGATGCCTTTTTACAGCTGTTTTATGTGCTTATGAGTATTTGGGGATTAATTGCGTGGTGGTCTGGTCAAGAGAGCAAAGAATTACCAATAAGCAGTGTTCCATTTGAAATTCATGCCTTACTTGTTTTATTGTGCATCTCTAGTGGTATAGCTTTGGCCTATATAGGAGAAAGATATCTAGGGACAAACATGGCATTTTTAGATGCTTTTACAACTGGTCTCTTGATCGTGGCAACCATATTATTGGTTAGAAGAATCATTGAGAATTGGTTGTATTTTATCATTGCAGATCTTATTTATCTCTATATCTATGGGAAATCTGGTGCCTATCTGTTTGTTTTTATAATGATTGTATACACAATTATGGCTATTCTCGGATTTAAGAAATGGCAGGCCATCAAAGAGTCTATTTAGACGCAATCTAAATAATATCAAAAACTTAAAACCAATTTTAGCTATTGTTCAATAAAACCAAAAGAGTACTATCTTTGCTGCATATTTTAGCAACATAAATTTACCTACTTTGAAAACAGTAAGAATCAAGTATTTAGCGTTTCTTGCCTTCATTTTCTCTTCCAATATTTTATCGGCTCAGTCAGTGACTTCAACGCCTAGCTATTTAATTTATGCCTTAATTGGCATTGGTTTGCTAGTGGTCTTTGGAGCGATTATGATGTTGACCGATAATCTTTTAGGCATCGAAGCCGATAAGCATGGAGTTGATTTGGATTCTGGCAACACCAATATGTTTCAAAAAATTAAGGGGCTTTTCAAAAAAGCAGCTCCAAATTTTGTGGATGAATCTAAATTTCATGACCTGAGTAAAGGGTACGATATCAAGTTGCAAGGTGCAGCAAGAGGTGAGATTAAAAATGTTCAGGTTTCTAGATTCGCTGTAAAGCCTCAAAATTTTAATGGCATTTCGCCCATTCCCAAAATAATGGTTGAGCTTGGAGACGAAGTGAAAGCAGGTGATCCAATTTTCTATGATAAGAAAAGACCCGATATTAAATACGTTGCCCCTGTAAGTGGTGAGGTAGTAGAGGTAAGAAGAGGTGCGAAGAGATCAATCGCCGCTGTGGTGATTTTGGCGGATAAGGATCAGTCGTATAGATCGATCGACGTACCAAGTCTTGATGGTATCTCACGAGAATCTTTAGTTTCTTTTTTACAAGAAAATGGAGCTTGGTCTTTACTTGAGCAAAGACCTTTTAATATAATCCCGAGCACGGATTCTATTCCAGCGAATATTTTTATTAGCACCTTTGATTCGGCACCACTCGCACCAAACAGTAATATAGTTGTTGAGGGTCATGGAGCCGCTTTTCAAAAAGGAATTGACGTATTGAATAAATTGACCTCGGGTAAAGTTTATCTTGGTTTGAATGCGAATGAAAAACCTTCATCTGTTTTCACCAATGCTGAAAATGTTGAAAAACATTGGTTTAGAGGAAAACATCCGGCTGGAAATGTAGGTGTTCAAATTCATCATATGGCTCCTATAACGGGTTCGAACGTTGTTTGGACTTTAGGAGTTCAAGAATTAATTACTTTAGGTAAACTGTTTACCGAGAAGAAATTTGACACTTCAAGAGTTGTTGCATTGACCGGAGCGCCTCTAAATCAACCAAAATATGTTCGAACTCATTTAGGAGCAAATGTTGCTGATTTATTGAAAGGTGAATCTCTTGATGAATCGATCAGAATAATAGCTGGAGATGTTTTATCTGGTGAGAAAGTTACGACGGATGATTTCTTGAATTTTAAGGATGATCAAATAACTGCGATTGCTGAAGGTAATCAGTTTGAGTTGTTTGGCTGGTTGTTGCCACTTGCTCCTAGACCAAGTATTAGTAAAACATTCCCAAGTTTCTTAATGCCAAATTATGAATTCGAAGGAAATACAAATACTCATGGTGAAAAAAGAGCATTTGTGGTGTCGGGACAATACGAGTCTGTTTTGCCGATGGATATTTATCCGCAGCATCTCATGAAAGCTATTTTGACGGGAGATATTGAAAAAATGGAAGGATTGGGGATCAACGAGTTGGCTGAAGAAGATATCGCTCTTTGTGAGTTTGTCTGTACTTCTAAGCAGCCACTTCAAAAGATATTAAGAGAAGGCTTGAATACTTTACAAGAGCAATTATAGAATACAATAGCCTTTTGGCTTAAAGAATAATAGAATGGGATTATTAGATATATTCAAGAAAATAGAGCCGGACAAAAAGAAAAGTCCAGTGCTACATACTTTGTATGATGCTTTGTTTACCATGGCATATACCCCAGATACAGTTACAGCTGATGGGGTACATGTAAGGGATGGTATGGATTTGAAGCGTACTATGATACATGTTGTAATTGCTTTACAATTGTGTTTTCTTTTCGGTACTTATAATATAGGTCATCAGCATTTTACTGCAATGGGCCAATATTTAGGTTTTTTAGAAGGATTTCACTTGAAACTAGTTCATGGATTGATTAAGTTCTTACCCATGTTTATTGTTGCAAATGCAGTTGGTTTGGGAATTGAAATATTTTTTGCTTCCAAAAAAGGCCATGCAGTAGAAGAAGGATTTTTAGTATCAGGAGCCTTAATCCCTCTCATCATGCCACCAGATCTCCCGTTGTGGATGTTGGTTGTTTCAATCATTTTTGCCGTAGTGATAGGAAAAGAGATTTTTGGTGGGACAGGGATGAATATTTGGAATGTCGCACTCTTATCGCGAGTCTTTGTGTTCTTTGCTTACCCTACCGAAATATCTGGAGATCAAGTATGGGTATCTGGATTTGATTCAATGGCCGCAGGTGCAGCTGTTGATTATAGTTGGTGGCATACCGGTTTGTTTAATAGTTTATTTGAATGGATGGGAATAGCCCAGTTTGATGCCTCCGCTGTGGTTGCCGATGGATTTAGTGGCGCTACTCCTTTGGCCTTGGCCTATGAAGGAGGATGGGAAAAAGTAACTCAAAATTTCTCTATTGCTCAAATGTGGTGGGGAGACATACCGGGTTCAATAGGTGAAACGTGTAAGCCATTTATATTGATTGGCGCGGCATTGTTGATTGCAACAGGAATAGCAAGTTGGAGAATTATGCTCGGGATGGTTATAGGTTGTGCGCTAACAGGTATGGCTTTTAATGCATGGGGCGCGACTCCATTTATGGATGTCCCTTGGATTTACCAATTTTACATGGGAAGTTTCTTCTTCGCCATGGCATTTATGGCGACCGACCCAGTAACTGCTGCCTCCACAAATAGAGGTAAGTGGATATATGGAATATTTATAGGAATCATTGGATTGATCATCAGAATAATTAACCCTGCATATCCAGAAGGATGGATGTTGGCTATTTTGTTCATGAATACATTCTCTCCTCTGATTGATCACTTTGTATTAGATTCTAACATTAAAAAACGATTGGCCCGTGCATAGTAATAAATATGTTTTAGTCTTCGTCTTTATCATGACGACAATTGTTGCTCTTGTACTTTCTTTCATGTCTATCGGATTGAAAGGAATACATGATGAAAATGAAGCTATCTTCAACAAAAAAGCAATCCTTTCTTCCATTCAAAGTCATTTAGGTGAAAATGTGAAAGCCGCAGATATTCCTGATCAGGAAGTCTTGGACATTTTCGACAATCGAATGGAACAATTGGTGGTTGACATAAAAGGAAATGTAATTCCGCAAGAAACAGTTAACGCATCTTATAAAGGTGGTTTGGCTGAACATGTGGATATGAAAAAAGAAAAGAAAAAAGATCCTGCGGATAAAATGTTACCGGTATTCATATACAAAAAAGATAATGGAGAAAAATTTTACATAGTCTCTGTGAGAGGTAGTGGACTTTGGGATGATATCTGGGGGTGTATAGCGTTGAAGGAAGATTTTAAAACAGTGGCAGGCGCGGCTTTTGATCATCAGGGCGAAACTCCTGGATTGGGTGCTGAGATTAAAGATAATGCTGGTTTTGCAAAGCAATTCAGTGGTAAAAGCCTTTATAATTCCAATGGAGATTATACTTCTGTGGTGGTTAGAAAAGGTGGAGCAGTGGATAAAATGACAGAAGTGGACGGAATTAGTGGAGCGACTGTTACCTGTGTAGGAGTATCAGATATGTTATATTCTGGTATTCAATATTATCAATCATATTTTGACAAAACTAAATCCTAATTATAATGGCTGAAGCAAAGGTTTTAGAGAAAAAAGAACCAACTTTCGCTTTTGGTAAAAACGAAAGAAAATTATTGACGGATCCATTGGATGATAATAATCCGATTACGATTCAAGTACTGGGAATCTGTTCTGCCTTAGCAGTAACAACCTTGATTTTCCCTTCAATTATTATGGCAGTAGCGGTTGTATTCGTTTGTGCCTTCTCCAGTTTATTTACATCCATTTTGAGAAATCATATTCCTAAGCAAGTAAGGATGATTGTACAATTGGTGATAGTTGCTTTTTTGGTGACTGTTGTCGAATTGAGTCTGAAAGCTTTAAACTATCCGGTGTATAAGCAATTGGCAGTTTTTATTGGTCTGATCATTACAAACTGTATTGTCATGGGACGATTGGAAGCATTTGCCTCTTCCAATAAGCCATGGAGAGCATTTCTCGATGGGGTAGGTAACGGTTTAGGATATGGAATCATACTTATTATAGTGGCTTTCATTCGAGAATTATTCGGGAAAGGGACCTTGTTAGCAGGTACGCCAATTGAAGCTAAATTGATAGGACCTACCGCAGAGTATTTTATTAATACAACTGAGAGTACTTACTTCGGTTGGTACGCAAACAATAACTTAATGGTTTTACCAGCAGCTGCAATGTTCATCATTGGAGTATTAATTTGGATTCAACGATCCAGAAATCCAAAATTGGTAGACATATCTTAATTATAAAGAACAAAAAATAATAGTTGTGGAATTATTCAACGTATTTATAAAAGCAGCATTTGTCGAGAATATGATTTTATCATACTTCCTCGGAATGTGCTCATTTTTGGCCGTTTCAAAATCTGTTAAAACGGCGATTGGATTGGGACTTGCCGTCATCTTTGTATTGGGTATTACGATGCCCATCAATTGGTTGATCAACGTTTTTCTATTAAGTGAAAATGGAATGTTTGGAATGGATTTGACTTTCCTCCGATTCATTTTGTTCATTGCTGTAATCGCTTCGATGGTGCAATTGGTTGAAATGATCATAGAAAAGTCTTCACCCGCATTGTATAACTCATTGGGTATTTTCTTACCATTGATTACTGTGAATTGTGCGATCTTGGGAGGATCTCTTTTCATGGTTTCGAGAGAATACAACTTTGGAGAATCGGTCGCCTTTGGATTAGGTGGTGGATTTGGATGGTTTTTAGCTATCGTGGCTTTGGCAGCAATTAGAGAAAAAATCCAATATTCAAATGTTCCACCAGCCTTGAGAGGCTTGGGAATGGCTTTTATTATTACCGGATTAATGGGGGTTGCCTTTATGAGTTTGTTGGGAATCGATCCTTCGACACTCACTAAGTAATTAGATCATAATTAAAGAAATATAAAATGATTTCAATCATAGCTTTAGGACCAATCGTTGCTGCTGTCGCTGTTTTTAGTGCAGTGATTTTGGCACTGTCTTTTATGTTAATAGCCGCTAGAAAGAGGTTGATCCCTCAAGGTGATGTTAAAATTATTGTGAATGGTGATACCGAAAATCCGTTAACAGTTTCGCCAGGAGATACTTTGTTGACCGCCTTATCTAATGAGAATGTTTATTTGCCTTCTGCTTGCGGTGGTGGTGGTACTTGTGCCATGTGCGAATGTCATGTGGATTCAGGTGGAGGTGATGTCTTACCGACAGAAATGAATCACATGTCCAGAAAAGAAGCAGCAGAAGGGTTGCGCTTAGCATGTCAGGTGAAAGTAAGAGAAGATATGGAAATCAGAATCCCAGAAGAAATCTTCGGGATCAAGAAATGGGAATGTGAAGTTATTTCAAATTACAATGTGGCAACATTTATTAAAGAGTTTATTGTAAAATTGCCAGAAGGAGAAACTTTGGATTTTCAAGCGGGAGGATATATTCAAATTGATGTCCCTGAAACTACTATCGATTATAAAGACATGGATATTACGGCTCACCCGAAATACCATGACACCCCTGATAAATTCCAGAAAGATTGGGATAAGTTTAAGCTATGGGATTTAAAGATGGTGAACGACGAAGAGATTTTTAGAGCGTATTCTATGTCAAATCACCCTGCCGAAGGAAATATCGTATCATTAACCATACGTATCGCGACCCCTCCTTGGGATAGAGCAAAAGATAGCTGGATGGATGTTAATCCTGGTATTTGTTCTTCTTATGTATTTGGATGTAAGCCAGGAGATAAGGTGACGATTTCTGGGCCTTACGGCGAATTTTTTATTAAAGAAACAGAAGCAGAAATGCTTTATGTAGGTGGTGGAGCTGGAATGGCACCAATGAGATCACACCTATATCATTTGTTTCATACCCTGAAAACAGGGAGAAAGGTAACTTTCTTTTATGGTGGTCGAACGAAACAAGAACTATTCTACGTAGAAGAATTCAGAGAAATCGAAAAGCAGTTTCCAAATTTTAGATTTGCAGTTGCATTGGATAATCCTTTACCTGAAGATAACTGGACTTTGAAGAAAGATATAGATGATCCTAATGGTGATGGATTTAAAGGATATGTCCATCAAGTAGTAATTGATGAATTCTTAAGTAAGCATGAAGCGCCAGAAGAATTAGAATTGTACTTCTGTGGACCTCCAATTATGAACCAATGTGTCCTTAAAATGGCTGACGATTGGGGTATTCCTGAAGAGAATGTTGCCTTTGATGATTTTGGAGGATAAC
>JAHDCZ010000093.1 GCA_020629615.1 Saprospiraceae bacterium | reverse complement strand
TTTATAGTACAACCAGTTTCTTAATGAAATACTGATCTCCATTTTTAACTCTTATAAAGTAAATACCGCTGTGAGCCAAATCTTCTTTCGAAAGATTGATTTGATCCTTAGCATTTTTGAAAACGTTTAGTATTTGTCCTTGTCCATTCAGTACCTCAAGATCAACTTCTTTAGAAGAAGGTAAAAGAATCGTCGTAAAATCTAACATTGGATTTGGAAAAATTCTTAGTTCGTAGTCATCTAAATATTCGACGGAAGTCGCTGGAGAAAACACAAGATTAAGTGTACCATTTTCTTCATAACTTGCAAGCTCTTGTTTGAACGTTGAATTCAGACTTATGATTTCAGAAAGCATAGCTGTTTTTTCAATTTCCAGTTCTAGGGTCAGTTCCATGTTTGTATTGCCAGCAGCATTTAGAAATGAAAATCGAAGATTAGAATCATCCAATGTATTACTCATTAATTCCAACGCACTATAATTGTGCTCCACATTCAAGAGAGTAGCTCCCTCCAAAGCAATTCCCATTTGAAGTCCTATAAAATTTTGACTTTCGTCCAATAAACCTACGGGTACAGAAACAATATCTCCTTCCTCTACCATTTGATCTTGAATCGTGATCGATTGAATATAGTTTCGATCTGTTACTTCTTGAGAACTAAAACTATCCACCGTTGTGGCTCCACTTAGATCTCCATAGGCATAGCTTCTAAAACTAAATGAAACATCCACCAAGGTGTCATTGCTGAATCGAAATTCGCGATAGTTCGGAATGTTGTCAAAGGCGTCAAAATTTGAGTCAAATTTGTAATTGCTTGGAAAGTAAATATGGTTCTTAGAAGGAAATTCGTTAATGATCCCTAGAATAAGTTCTCTGGTGGTAACAATGTCATTAACTCCAAAATAATTAGAGCCGTCAACATCTGATAAAACAGAACGAAGTGGATATTCTATACCTTCAGAAAACATTTTTTCCATCAAAACAATGTCCAGTGTACTCACATTTTGAAGTGATGAGTTATTTGTACTTTCAGGAAATTCTATTAGATTTTCTCCCGCTAGTATGTCGGCTTCAGGAATAGCATATAGCCAACTGTAAACCGAATTTAAGGCAATGCCATTCATATCTACGCCATCAATATTTGCATAAGAATTTCCATATGTGATAGATAGGGGAATATTCCCTGGTCCCACATCTGTTGAGCATACTTGACCAATATCCTCGATGTTAATTAAACCCCAACAAGAAGAACCATTGTTGGCGATATTTAATGTAAACTCACCAAGAAAAGAGCAATCGATTTCTAAACTATTGGTACCAGAAATGAGCGTACTTGTTCCGTTCATTAAAGAAATTTCATAGTCACAATTTGGATCGAAAGAACCTTCAAGAATTACGTCGGGAGTTATAGTTCCTAGACCATTCTGGTCCAAACTGAAGTTTACCAAATTATTACAAGTTAATGGTTCGCCACAGTTTTGAGCATTCGCTTGAAACCCGAGCATAAATAGGCAAAGAAATGTAAATAAATGTTTCATAATTTTATTGTTTAGATCTAGAATCTGTATTGAATTCCAGATTTGAAATTTAATAAATGATAGCGCTGATTGATAGGGTTGTTTTTAGTTTCCCATCCGTTGACGCCAAAATGATAATTAAATGTCGATCTCCATGAAATCGATTCGGTCACTTTGTAATTGAATCCAATCACGCCGAGTAATTCGGTGGACCATTGGGCATTAAAATAATCTAATTCGTCTGTTCTTATATCATATTCCCCATTGATCTCTTCCTGTATAAATCCTGATTGTTGACTGTACAAATTGACACGTGTACCGATACCAATATCATATTTCCATTTGCCCAAATCGCGAAAGTAACTTAGTCGAAAAGGGAGACTGATTTTTTGGTAATAGTTGTAACGCGTCTTAGTTGTAGTCATGCGTGCATTGGTCAAACCAGAACCTATCAATTCTTGAAGATTGCCCCCTTCATCCGTAATCGTGGTTAATAAGGCATCATCAATAAGGACCATCTCATTGTTTACAAAACGATGGGTGGTTCGTTCCGTTTGAAGATCATAGTTTAAGCCAGTTCCAAAAATCAAATGTTCTGAAAGCTGTCTATTGTAATTGAGATCAAAGCTCAATACTTCCAAAGTGCTTTCGTTTTCATTTCTTATTTTCAAAATGTTTTCGTCTGCATTTTCTTTGCTTCGGAGTGATTTTTGAGCAATTCCAAATCCAATTAAAACTTCAAAGGACTGATAGAAGTTCTTTATTTTCTTTTTGCTTTCGCGAATATCTGTAAGTTGTACTTGTAAGGATTTACGACTTTCGTCGAATTCTAAGGGAGACATTTTTTGAGTTAATAGATCAAGTTTTATCATGGACTTTCTAAGTCCTGTGATTTCTTCTTTAACTTCAGTGAATGTCAGATCATCCTTGTCAGTAGCAACTTTAAGTGGATCATTTACTTGAGCTTCCATCTTTTTAGAAACAATATTTAGAGTGGAAGCTACTTGAAGTAGTGTTTCATTCTGCGATTTAACGATTTCTTTCATTGAAACAATCGTTTCTTCGAGACGCATTACTTCTTTTTTGAATTCTACAGTATTTGATCCTTCATCAGTTTGTTTGTCTTCTTCATGATCCTCTCCAATTCTTTGATCGATTGATTCTTGAGAAACTTTTTGATCAGTTTGTCCATCTTTACTTTCCATCATCTCCGAGAGAATTTGGCTTTCATCATCAGTTGGATGGAAAGATTCTTCAATCGTCATAGAATTAGAATCGAATAAATACAATCCTGTAAATCCAAGTGATAAGAAAATCAAAGCAAATCCCATAAACCAAAAGATGAATTTTCGATTTGATTCTTCTCTTGGTATTTCAGGAGCCACATTCGCCCATAAGGCGTCAAGATTTAAATCACTTTGCTCAGCATCATATTTACTTTTTATGATATTTTCTAGGTCATTAAGATTCATGAGCGTAGATTTTATTTGCGTTAATGATTGTTTGTTGCATTTTCCTTCTTGCCGTTGTCAGTTTAGCTCGTGATGTACTCGCTTCGATGTTTAATAGCTCACCGATTTCCTTATGCGATAAACCATCGATGACAAATAGTTTAAAAACTTCTTGGTAGCCCTTAGGTAGATTCAAAACATAACCCAATATTTCGTTGGCCGTCATGTCTTCGATCATACTTGGGTCAAGCTTTGGGTGAACAATATCACTCAGGCCTGCTTTTTCGTTTTTAAAACTTGCTTTTTCTTTTTTTCTTAATGCAACCCGAATGACGATCATTTTCATCCAAGCCAAAAACTTGCCTTGTTCTTGATAATTTTTGAGCGCATTAAAAATTTTTATCCAAGCTTCTTGCAACACGTCTTCCGCATCAGCTTTAGTGGCAGAATATCTCATACTCACTTGCATCAAAGGGTAGGAGTATTTATCAAAGAGTGCTCTTTGAGATTTAGCCTTTCCTGCAATGCAAGCTTTTATGAGTTGTTGATCTGTCACAGAACCCGAAACTTATTGTATTCTTTTTGCAATGAACTGTCCAGTGAATTGAACGTTATTTCCAGAGGTGACTCCACTGATGGTGCCTTTGATTAAGCCTCCAATGTTTCCATACTCTGTAATCTGCACTGTCACATTGGTGTTGTTAGCTATCTGTCCTGAGCCGATAAAACTTGCAGCACAATTTCCTACATCTAGGCATTCGATTCCTAGTAAATTGCCATTAGAAGCTCTGATGATCGTTTCGTGCGATTTTTGCTCTGCGATGCAGGAGATTTCTAGAACTTCAGTACCGTCATCAAAACTAAGTTGTAACAATTCCTCAATATCATCACATAAATAGACATCAGCCAAATAAGAGCCGCCACTTAAATTGCTAAGCGTTGTCGTTCCCGCGGATCCAGCATCGATATCAGCGGCAGTAATAATAAGTTCGTTAATATCTCCACAGTTTTCTAAAGTATGAGAAAATGAACCATCAGCATTTGCAATGCTCACACTTGTGGTTCCATCATAGGTAAAACTTAAATATGCATTTCCCATTGGCGAATTGGTATCACAATCATAAACCACTCCCGAGATATTATTTTGGTTAATAGTATTTACATCGACATCGATTTCAATCAATGCTGGTGAATCAGCTTCTGTGTATGGACCAACGATTAAATTGGCAAGGGTTTCTCCACAGTGTCCTTTAATGGTAATTTCTAATTCAGTATCCGAAGGGACCAAGCCGCAAAGAATTCCATTTTCGTTTGTTGTACCAGAGGCGCAACCAAATCCGGATAGACTTTTCACATAAACCCAAATTCCCTCAAGATCTACGTGTGGAGAATTGTCGACTAGTTTTATACACATATCAACAGAAGGGTTTGGGAAATCCGAATTCCACCAACTAAAGTGACTGACGGTTCCAACATATTGATTGCCAATTAAACTAGCAAATCCTTCTTCGGTCCAAACTCCTTCATCTTCATCGAAATGCCATAATGGGATGGAACTTGGCGCTTGAGTTAAGAGCTCAGCTGGAATTCCAAACTTTAATTCGGCCTCCGAGCCGTCAGATATCTGCAATTGCTCGCCACTATCAGTTTTTAGCTCAATTCCAATCATTCCAAAGGAATTAAGAGCAACCACTTCACCATCAGTTCTAATACCACGCAAATCGCCTGGATTTAATTCGAGCATGTTGTCAGCTGATGGGTTTATCCAAGCACCAGTCACATTTACATTTCCGGTGTATTGATTTCCATTAAGGCTGATGGCGTTTGCAGGAAAGCTCACGGTGGAATTGTCCTCAATTTCAAATTCGGCTCCAGAAGCACTATTGAAAGCGCCAATATTTTTGGCTTCCATAAGAGTTATGTTGACAAAATCAGTACCTACTTCATTGGCATATAATCGATAGCCCCCAAATAAATAACCATCTTTTTCTGCAGAAATATGTACTCCAAAGTTGCCTACAGGAATATTGTCAAAAAAGAAAAATCCATTTTCATCGGTTTGAAAAATTTGACCATCCATTTTTACGTTAGCATTATTCATTGGATTGTCGAGTTGATCTTTGACCTGACCATAAATAGTTTGATTAAACTTATGATCTACTTCGATTGGATCAATTTCCGTATTGGTATTCACCTCTTCTTTTCGGCACGAAAATAAGACCGTCACAAAAAGTAGGAGAAACAGTGTAATATTTTTCATTCACGTATGTTTTAGATGACGCTGTCGTTTGACAGATTCATTATTAGATATCTAATTGATTTGAAGATAATTGTGCATTTCGAAATAGCATTTACACTCATAGAATACTTTAAATTCGAAAAACGCTTAGTCCAATCATAGATTTTTCAATTATTTATAAATTTCTGCACGGATTTATTAAAATCTCAGTAAAATGTATAGCAAATACAGAGAAAACAGTATCTTTGCCGTCCATTTGAAAAAGTTCAAAGCATGGAACACTTGAATGAATATTCCATTCCCCATAAAGGACTTGATCTGGGATTGCATGAATTTGATTTTCATCTAGATCATGAGTTTTTTGCTCATTATGAAGAATCCTTGATAAAAAAGGGGGAAATTGGAGTGAAATTATTGCTAGACAAAAGATCTAGTATGATGGTGTTGAAATTTATAATTGAAGGAAGTTTTGTAGGAAATTGTGATCGATGTTTGAATTCGATCGATATTGATTTAGAAGATGAAAACGAATTGATGGTTAAATATTCGGATAATCCTCATGAAACAGATGAAGTGGTCTTTATTGATCCCAACGAATCTAACTTCAACATCGCAAATTATATTTATGAATTTGTGATTCTTGCGATGCCCTTATCCAAAACAAGAGATTGTGAAAGTGAGGATTATAAGTTTTGCAACACAAAGGTTTTAGAGCGATTGAATAACATCAATCTAATGGAAGAAGAAGAGGAAGGTGATGAATCTAGTTCTGGATTATGGGATGCTCTAAAAGATTTAAATATTGATTAATTATTCGCCGAAAGGCATTTAGAAACCGAAAATAAGTTTGCGCTATGGCACATCCAAAGAGTAAAATATCAAAGCAGCGAAAAAGAAAAAGAAGAACGCACAAAAAAGCGCATGTTCCTCAGATCGCTACCTGTAAAACTACAGGAGAGGCTCATATTTACCACAATGCACATTGGCTTGATGGTGATATGTATTACAAAGGCCAAGTCGTCATTAAGGGCGAAGAAGCGGAAGTATAATCTGGAATTAATGAAAAAATATAAAGCTCCCTCTGGCCAATCAGCTAGTTGGAGCTTTTTGTGTTTATAGACATTTAAAGAAATGAAGAAAATAGTAATTACCAATAATGCCCCAGCCCCTGTGGGTCCTTACAATCAAGCAATTATGGCAAATGGTGTTTTGTACGTCAGTGGTCAAATTGCTATCAATCCCGCAAATGGCGAATTGGAAATGGGGAGCATCGAGGAAGAAACGCATCAAGTCATGAAGAACTTAAATGCTATCCTTACTGAAAATAATATGAGCTTTGAAGATGTCGTGAAGTGTACCGTGTTTGTATCAGATATGGGCAATTATGCACGAATCAATCAAGTATATGCTGAATACTTTAATGAAGAAACTGCTCCAGCGCGAGCCTTGGTAGAAGTGGCAAATCTTCCAAAATACGTCAATGTAGAAATCTCTTGTATCGCAGTGGAATCCAAATAACCAAGACCATGGAAAATCAAAAAAAGTCAGTTTTATCTTGTATCCAACCCACGGGTGCCATGCACTTAGGAAATTATTTTGGAGCAGTAAAAAATTGGGTTGATCTACAAAAGGATTATCAATGTATCTATGGGATTGTAGATTATCATGCCATGACGATGCCCTACGATATCAAAAAGTTGCGCACGCGAGTATGGGATTTAATTACCGATCTTGTTGCAACGGGAGTAGAGCCGGAAAACCTCTTTATACAATCCTTGATCCCAGAACATGCAGAGTTATGTTGGATTTTTAATTGCTTTTGTAGTTATGGAAATCTCACTCGAATGACGCAGTTCAAGGATAAGAGCAATGATAGTCAAGCCAAAAGCAAGGATAACTTTATTTCTGCCGGATTATTGGATTATCCAGTATTACAGTCAGCAGATATATTAATCTATAAGGCGGATTTTGTACCTGTTGGAAAGGATCAAGACCAACACTTAGAATTGACGCGTAACATAGCACAACGATTTAATACGACGGTAGGTAAAGAATATTTTGTTTTACCCAAGTCCTTACATTCTGATACACCAAAAATTAAATCGACCGCCGATCCAAGCCGAAAGATGAGTAAATCTGCAGGAGAAAAACACTTTATTAATGTTTTTGCGGAAGAAGCTAGAATTCGAAAACAAGTTCGAAGCGCGGTAACCGATACGGGAGATACCAAAGCTGGTACGATGAGCGAAGGAGTCGAAAATATATTCCAACTCATTCAGGCTTGCGAAAATAGGCCAACGGAGTATGCTGAACTAATGAAGGATTACGAAAATGGTGAATTGAAATATTCTGATCTCAAAGATGTTTTGGCAGAGGCTCTAGTCGAATTGACCAATGGGTTTAAATTGAAGAGGGCTGAATTGAACGAAAATAAACGTGAGTTAAAGTATAAAATCAAGCAATCTTCAGAAGCCATTCGAAAAGTGGCGCAAGAAACGGTTAAAGAAGTAAAAGATCTTGTCGGATTAATGAATGTTAAATTCTAAGGATGAAAATCATTTGCATCGGAAGGAATTACATTGATCATGCTGCAGAACTACAGAATCCTGTTCCAAAGCAACCTTTGGTTTTTATGAAACCACCAAGTGCTTTACTGATAAACCACAAACCTTTATTTTATCCCGAATTCACTAAGGATTTACACTACGAAGGTGAGATCGTTTTAAAGATTTGTAAAAACGGTCGACATGTTCAACCGGAATTTGCACGGACTTATTTTAACAAGATGGCTTTTGGTATTGATTTTACAGCAAGAGATGTACAGAAACGCTGCAAGGAAAAAGGACATCCTTGGGAAATTGCCAAAGCATTTGATAATTCTGCGGCTGTGAGTGAATTTGTAGATGCGCCTGAGGATACAAGTTCTATTCTCTTTGAAACTAAGTTAAATGGAAAGCGGGTCCAAAATGGAAATACCGCTGACATGATTTTTTCTTGTGAATACATTGTAGAATACGTATCAAAATATTTTAAGCTACAAATTGGTGATCTAATTTTTACTGGCACTCCAGCAGGTGTGGGCCCAGTGCAAATTGGTGATCATCTGGAAGGATTTATACATGGCAAAAAATTAATGGATTGTCGAATTAAATAGAATTTAAAACTGTGAAATAGACATTTAAATAATGCTAATCATGGCTATGTTTATGTATCTTTGCAGCTTATTTTAGAAAAAAATAATTTCAAACCTATGCCTTATTTATTTACATCAGAATCAGTTTCGGAAGGACATCCGGATAAAATAGCGGATCAGATTTCTGATTCATTGGTAGATCACTTTTTAGCATTTGATCCAAATTCTAAAATTGCCTGTGAAACTCTCGTAACGACGGGTCAAGTTGTGCTTGCTGGAGAAGTTAAATCGAAGACATATTTGGATGTACAGCAAATTGCTCGTGACGTGATTAAAAAAATAGGTTACACCAAATCCGAGTATATGTTTGAGGCAAACTCATGTGGTGTTTTTTCTTCTATTCACGAACAATCGCCAGACATCAACCAAGGTGTAGATCGTAAGAAAAAAGAAGATCA
Source organism: Saprospiraceae bacterium (assembly GCA_020629615.1). GTDB lineage: Bacteria > Bacteroidota > Bacteroidia > Chitinophagales > Saprospiraceae > JAHDCZ01. The sequence goes on along the minus strand of JAHDCZ010000093.1, from coordinate 1,940 downwards.
AGGTGCCGGTGATCAAGGAATGATGTTTGGTTACGCGACTAACGAGACCGAAAACTATATGCCTCTCGCGTTGGACATGTCTCACAAAATCCTTCAAGTGATGGCTGACATCCGAAAAGATGGTAAAAAAATGAAATACCTCAGACCTGATTCTAAGTCGCAAGTGACCATTGAATATTCAGATGATCATAAACCACAAAGAATAGACTCTATAGTTGTTTCTACCCAACATGATGATTTTGACGCTGATGCAAAGATGTTGAAAAGAATTAAGGACGATGTGATTAATATAGTTATCCCCAGAGTGAAGAAAATGATGAATAAATCAGTTCGTTCTCTTTTTACCGATAAAATCACCTATCATGTAAACCCAACTGGAAAATTTGTGATCGGTGGGCCTCATGGAGATACTGGCTTGACAGGTAGAAAAATTATTGTAGACACCTACGGAGGTAAAGGAGCACATGGCGGTGGTGCATTCTCTGGAAAAGATCCTTCAAAAGTAGATCGTTCAGCTGCTTATGCTACGAGACACATCGCTAAAAATATGGTGGCTGCCGGGTTATGTGAAGAGGTGTTGGTGCAAGTATCGTATGCAATTGGTGTTGCGAAACCAACCAATATCTATATCAATACTTACGGAACGGCTAAAGTAGCGATGGATGATGGAGCTATAGCAAAGAAAATATATTCTATTTTTGATATGCGTCCTTACGCGATTGAAACGAGATTGAAATTGAGAAATCCTATCTATAGTGAAACGGCTGCCTATGGTCATATGGGGAGACCATCCGAAAAGAAAAAAGTAAGTTTCGTTGATGGGTCTGGAAAAAAGAAGACTAAAAATGTCGAAACTTTTACTTGGGAGAAATTGGATTATGTCGAAAAAATCAAAAAAGCATTTAAGCTTTAAAAGGAAATAAATTATTAGAAGATGCCGGTTGAAAAATCGGCATTTTTTATTTGCGTGCTTCAAAACTAGTAGAAAGCTTCATTAACAACTCATTACAAATTGTTGAATTCTCATTAACACCATACCACTGTTTCTCATCATAAGTTTGTGAAAACAAAATTTAAAACATGAAAACAGTCATTGCATTATTTGCCGTTGGTATAATATGTACATCTTCATTTGGACAACAGTTTGAAACGTACCAGTATAAAGAAAAAACACATTTATGGGGACCAGTCGATCGTTCAGATTTAACTGCTTTGCCTTTCGGCGAATGGTTTCAATCATTCTATGATACAGTGGAAACCAAAGATATTGATCGATCTATTGCTGCCAATTTACAAGATGTCAAAGTAAAGATCTTTCTCGGTACTTGGTGCGGAGATAGTAAAAAATGGGTTCCTCAATTTGTTCGCATTTGGGACGAACTAAAATTAAAGGACGATCAACTAGAATACATTTGCGTACATAACGAAGGAGATCAATACAAAAAAGGAAGGTATGGAGAGCAAAAAGATCTTAATATCCATAGAGTGCCAACATTCATTTTCTACGAAAATGATGAAGAGATAGGACGTATCGTTGAGCGACCTCTAAATAGTTTACTTATGGATATTACTCAGATTGCCTCTGGTCTGCCTAGTGAACCAAGATATCGAGCGGTTAGCTATATCGATGAACAATTTAAAACCATGCCATTGGATAGCTTAGAAGCGAATCAAATCCCAATCGCTCGTAAAATATCAAGAATGACTTCTGGGTCATCTGAATTAAATACATACGGCTACGTTTTATTAGCTGCAGATAAAAAAGAAGAAGCTTTGCTTGTTTTTAAAATCAACTCATTACTCAACCGCTTCAATCCTAATGTCCATGATTCATTGGCGGAAGCTTATCGAAAATTGGATGACACAGAAAATGCGCTCAATTCTTATTATCGAGTTTTGGAGTTAGATCCTAAAAACGAACATGCCATGCTAGAAATCGC
>JAHDCZ010000010.1:25681-52117 GCA_020629615.1 Saprospiraceae bacterium | reverse complement strand
GTGGTAAAGTCATTTGGAAATCTACCAGAGCAAATTAAAGGATTGAGTGCTTTAAATGGGGAGTCAGTTTTCTTGTTCTATGATCATTTCATGTACCACTATGATGTGCTTGAAGAGGATATTCGTAAAACTTTTAGTACTGGCGATATTTATGATGTTAAAAAGGATAAAAATGGTAAGTTGTTTGTCATAACTACACACGCGTCGTATAGTTTGGAAGAGGAACTTCTCGTTCCTGTATTTCAAAATAGTTTTACAGGAGGAGCAGCAAGGACGGATGTTTACAATAATATCTATTGGACAAATTCGACAGTAAGCTCTACTGAAAAAAAAATATTTAAGTTTGATGGATTAGAAGTGACAAGTTACGATTTTCAAGATTTTAACCCTTTACCAATGGGAAATCCTTCTTCACTATGGGCCGTAGATGGACAAGGTAATTTTTATTTTTCCTCTTTTGGTGATGTTGGTGAAAAGTTGTTCTATCAATACGACGGTTTAGAGTGGAAACCTATTCGGTCTGAGATTTTTCCTTTACACTTTGTGTCTGGGGGTGAGGTGCAATTTGATTGCAATGGGAATCTATGGATTGAAGCATTGTTTGGTGTGGACGTAATGTACGCTGATGGCACCTGGGATTACTTTCCTATATCCGAAGGCAATTTTCAATTTGGTATTGCGGATGTTTCAATTGATTTAGTTAACTGTGATGTATGGATTGCGATTGGTAATTTTGAGGAGAATTCCGAAATTCCTGGGTTGATTCGTTTTGCTCAGGGCGAAAGGACCAGCTTTCTAGTCGACCACCAGTCAATAAGGGTAGTAGAAGTACTTCCAAATGGACGTGTTTATTTTTTTTCGACAAGCGGAGGTTTAGGCTTTATTGAGAATGATCAGGTGAATTTTATCGATGAAATCAATTCATCAAACATTATTTTTGACATGGCTCAAGACAGCAAAGGAAATATCTTCATGGTAGATTACGATTTAGGACTTATAAAGTTTGATGGGATTGAATTTGATTATTTGGGTGTCGGAAACCCTGACTATAAATCTTATAAAGTTTTTATAGATCGGGATGATGTAATATGGGTATCGACAGATAAAGGATTAATGCAGTACGATGGATTGAATTGGGTTGATCACACCAGTACTTTCTCAACGAACAGTATCTCTGGGTTTGTTAAAGATGACTTCGGCAGATATTGGTTATCTACAAGGGATGGATTGTTTTCTTGGGAGAAAGGAATCGTACAAGAATACAATATTTTTAATTCAGGTTTGGCAAGTAATTCTACGTATGAAATGTCCTTGTCTTCTAACGGTGATCTTGTGATTTCTCATAGTGAAGGGGTAGCAATTTTTGATTTATCTGAAAAGGAACCTTTAATTACAAAGGAAAAGGAAGGACTACTCATATACCCTAATCCATCTAACGGCAGTATTTGCATAAATCTTAAAGTTGCTTCGAGTTACCAACTATTTAATATCAACGGAACATTAATACAATCAGGATTATTGCAAGCAGATTTAAATATAATTGATCTTGACTTGGTTCCTGGAGTTTATGTTTTTCAATTTAAAGATGATTCCGGTAATTTGAAATCTAGTAAAGTGATAATTAGTGATTAAATGAATCCAATCATTTTAGAATCCTCGTTGATTTGGATTTTTTAGTTATGTATTGCAGCGAATCTTGTACTCTCCGTATTATAGGTATGTAGTCTAAGGAATCCTTTTATTGATGGATGCCAAATAGATAAACTACCAAAGAGTCGTTATGAATACTAGATTTTTATTGAGCTTTTTATTACTGTGCACATGGATTTGTGTTTATTCGCAATCATCTTGTGGCGCAGGTCATATGGAATGTAGACAAGAAAATATTGAATTTATTCAAAATAAAAATCAGTTTCATTCCAATGTAGCCTTTGAAGCAAGTATTGGTGGCTTGGATAAAGTATTTATAGAAGAAAATGCTTTCACCTATATAGTACATGAAGATGATGCAACAAAAGCCTTGCATGACGTCATGTATTCTAAGGATAAGGAAGCCATGGCCAATATTAACATATCGGGTCATGCCTATAAAGTAAAATTCTTGAATTCCCAAAAACCTACTATTCGAGGAAACTCGAAACAATCACACCATTACAATTATTTCCTAGGCAATGATCCCAGTATATGGGCTTCAAGCGTTGCTGTTTTTCATCAGACTTTACACGAGTCGTTGTATCCGGGTATAGACTTGGTAACATACAGCAGCCATGGATTTTTAAAATATGATTTTCGAATAGCTCCGAATGCGAATATGAATGTACTCGCATTAAATTATGAAGGGGTAACAAACATTCGAATCGATGAAAATGGAGATCTGGTAATAAAGACATCTGTTAAGGAAATTAGAGAAAAAGCACCAATTGCCTTCCAAGAAATTGATGGCCATCAACACTTTGTGGAATGTGCTTATCAATTGGACGGAACAGTGGTCTCTTTCCATTTTCCTAATGGTTATGACCAAAACCACGCCTTGATCATTGATCCGGAAGTCGTGGCTTCAACCTTGACCGGAACCACAATATCCAGAAATTTTGGTCATACGGCTTCCTTCGATAATGCAGGAAATATTTATTTGGGAGGAGTCAGTTTTGGTGTGGGCTATCCTACGGAAATGGGATCTTTTCAAACATTTTATGGCGGAGGTTATACGGATATGGCAGTATGTAAATTTAATCCGGATGGTACTGATTTAATTTATGCCACTTACATTGGTGGTGGAGAGACGGATTCACCACATAGTATAGTAGTGGATAACAACCAGCAATTGTGTATTCTTGGATCTACAAATTCGCCAGATTTTCCAACCACTTCAAATGCCTTTCAAAAAATATTAGGAGGGATGGAAGATATCGCTTTGATTAAATTAAATCAAAATGGTTCGGCTTTGGTAGGCTCTACTTTTCTAGGAGGTACTCTGACAGATGGACTAAATCTCTCCAGTTTAAATACTAATTATGGCGAACAATTTAGAGGTGAAATCATCTTGGATCACCAAGGGAATATATTGGTGGCTTCAAATTCTTCTTCTTCAGATTTTCCGATTACTACAAATGCCTTTCAGAGTAGTTTAACGATAGATGTTGGTAATCCTTTAGATAATCAAGATGGCGTGGTCTTCAAAATGAACAGTGATCTCTCCACTTTATTTTGGTCGACTTATCTAGGTAGTAATGATATGGATACCGCTTTTGGAATTCGTTCCAATGATCAAGGTGAAATCTACATTACCGGAACCGCTGGATCGGAAAATTTTCCAACAACAACAGGGACTTATCAAAGCAATTGGCCCGGAGGTGAAGAATCAGCTTATATAGCAGTTCTTTCTTCCAATGGACAAGAGTTATTAAGAAGTACTTTTTGGGGTACTGATCAGGATGACCACTCTTATTTTTTAGATATTGATGAGGATGATAATGTACATATTTATGGACAATCCAAGGGGGTCATCCCTATTACGCCAGGAGCATATTCGGCCAATCCTGGATCACATCAATATCTCGCTGCGTTTACCGCTGATTTAGAATCATTGGTCTATTCAACAGTAATTGGTAATGGACCCTCAAGTTCTGGTCCTTTTTGGTTTGAATATGATTTTGTTCCTGTTGCTTTTATGGTGGATAAGTGTAATGGAATATATTTTTCAGGATATTACGCACAACCAGGGTTGCCACTTACCGCTGATGCGATCCCAGGAGCAAATGGAAATGCTTTTTATTTGGGTGTGCTGGAGCCCGATGCGTCGGCGTTAAAATTTGCAACGTATTTTGGAAATGCGGACCATGTAGATGGAGGTACGAGCCGATTTGATAAAGGAGGCGTGGTATATCAGGCCGTTTGTTCATGTACAGGTTCGGAATTGGATACTGAGCCAGGAGCTTGGGCCGAAGGACAGACCGAATATTGTGACATGGGAGTATTTAAGATTGATTTTAATATTAGCACGGTTACTTCTCAAGCGTCGTTTGATCAAAGTGCGAGTGGTTGTGCTCCATATACGATTGATTTTAAGTATACAGGCCAAGATGGTGAGTCTTATTTTTGGGATTTTGGAGATGGTAACTCAAGCAACGAAGAAAATCCGAGTTATACATTTATCGACCCTGGGAGTTACACGGTGATGTTGGTTGCCGAAAATTTAAATAGCTGTAACCTTCGAGATACAGCTTACACACAGATCGATGTCTTAGATGGTACCAGTTCTTCTAGAGATACATCGATTTGCGGTGGAGATAATTTTTTGTTTTTGGATGCCACAACTCAAGATGCAAGTTATACCTGGCAGGACGGTTCGACAGGGGCGACCTTTCAAGCAACGAGTGAGGGGACTTATTGGGTAGATATCGTTATTGCTGGCTGTAGCCGAAGGGATACGTTCATTGTCAATAATAGTGCATCGATTGGTAATCTATTTGATGAAAGTGTCAGTCTTTGTTCTGCAAATGAGTATTTAATTGAAATTGATAATCCAGATGCAAGCTCTTTTTTGTGGGAGGATAATTCTTCTGGCTCTTCTCTTTTAGTAAGTTCAGATGGCATTTATTCTGTTACGGTGACGGATTCTGATGGTTGTAAAGTAAAAGATAGTATCGAAGTTAATTTTGATGCGGTTCCTAATGTTACCCTAGGAGACGATGTTTTCATTTGCGAAGGACAATACGTTGCTTTAGAATCTAATTTTACCCAAGGAGAATTTCTATGGCAAGATGGGTCCACTGATCCTGATTTTATCACCAATGTCCCGGGTGTATATACTTTAGAAGTTACCATAGACGGTTGCACTGGGCAAGACCAAGTAGAAGTTTTTCCGACACCTGAATTAAATCCAGATTTAGGACCAGATTTGGTCTTGTGTGATGAAAACTCAATAACCTTAGATGCGACGATGCCAAATGTGATCAGTTATTTATGGAATGATGGTTCCACTATGCCAACCAAAGAATTTACTACTTCGGGATTAAAATCAGTTTTTGTCATCGATAACTACGGTTGTGGTGTCCTTGAACAGATTAGAATTGATTTTGTGGATTCGCCGGATTTTGAATTGAGAGATACCATTTTATGCAATGGTCAATCATTGGTGTTATCAGCAGAGTCTGATGCAGAAAGCTATCTATGGCAAGACGGGAGTTCTATGTCTACATTACAGGTTAGCTCTTCTGGTGAGTATTGGGTACAAGCGGATAAGATGGGCTGTATTACGCGTGACACCGCGAATGTTGAAATTAATTCCTCAATCGACATATTTCTTGGTGAAGACCAAGTTCTTTGTAATGGTGATAATATCATATTGGATGTTACAACATCCAATGCTAGTTATGAATGGCAAGATGGAACTACTGAGGCCGAGCTTTTGGTATCTGAACCAGGTTTATATTCTGTTATCGTAGATGTTAACGGTTGTGTGGGAACTGATGAAATAGAAATTCTACCTTCGTTGGCAGTGGATATTGATCTTGGTGAGAATCAAGTTTTGTGTGACGTCAACGAATTTCAACTCGATGCACAAAACGCGCTGATAGAGGTCTATCAGTGGAGTACTGGAGAGAATTCTTCAAGTATTCTAGCATCAGAAGATGGAACTTATTGGTTAGAATTTGAAGATGTCAATGGTTGTATTTTGCGTGATTCGATTGAATTGACATTCGGCGAAAGCCCAGTAATTAGCATGCCAGATACCACGTTGTGCGAGGGACAACAAATTGTTTTAAACGCTTTTGTAGAAGGTGCAAATTATGAATGGCAGGATGGTTCAAATAACGCTACATTTCAGGTGGAAGAGGCTGGGACATATTCCGTTTCTGTTGAGTTGGATGGCTGTTCTAGCGTGGAGGAAATCGTGATCAGTAATTCGGTAGACCTTAATGTTGACCTAGGAAATGATCAAATGTTTTGTGATGTGCCTAGTATTGAACTTAATCTGGAAAGTACCATGATTCAAGATTATGAGTGGAGCAATGGTTCCAATGCACCTACAATAGAAGTGAATACGAATGGTCTTTATTGGGTAGAATATGTAGATATCGATGGTTGTATTTCAAGGGACTCCATTGATTTAACATTCGGCGAAAGCCCGATTCTTAATTTGCCCGACACTACCTTATGTCAAGGCCAGCAAGTTGTTTTAAATGCCTATTCGGAAGGTGCAAGTTATATTTGGAATGATAATTCATCTAGTGAAAGTATCGTAGTTAATCAAACGGGAGAATATTCGGTAATCGCGCTAAGAGATGGCTGTGAAAGTCGTGATACTGCCATAATAGATTTTGCAAGCACCCCAGATTATGGTTTACAGGTCCGAGACGTCTTATGTCATGATGAATGCAATGGTAGAATTGAATTGAACACTAGCAATACAAATGGGGATTTAAATTTTGAGTGGTCCAATGGAATGACCGGTTCTATATTGAATGATTTGTGTGCTGATCATTATATCTTGAAGATAACAGATACGTACGGCTGTGAATACAACGATAATGTTGTTGTTGAGCAACCAGATCTAGTGACCTTTGAATCGAATGTTTTGGATGTTGATTGTGCAGGTGAAACGAATGGTCTTATTTCTATCAACAGCATCCAAGGAGGGGTTTCCCCATATATGCAATCACTTAATGGTGAAGACTTTGGTGATCAAACCGAATTTGATAATTTGTCCTCAGGAACTTTTCTGGTAGAGATCAAAGACGGAAACGGTTGTGTAAGTGATGCTCAAGTTTTAATTGAAGAACCTGATCCGATCGGTGTCGATGCAGGCGATGATTTTGTGATCGAAATAGGCGAGACAGTGCAATTCAACGGAAGTGTAAGTAGTAATAACGATCTTTTGATTGAATGGATTCATCCCTTTGATTTGTCTTGCGACGAATGTTTAGATCCGTTAACATCTCCACTAGAAACGAGTATTTATGAGTTAATCGTGACAGATATCAATACAGGATGTACTGAGAGAGACCAAGTGGAAGTTGAAGTTAATAGGCCGATAAAATTATATGTTCCAAATGCTTTCTCTCCAAATGGAGACGGAAACAACGAGCGATTTACAATATTTTCAAACGCAGCAGTCATAGAAATCAAAGCCTTAAAGATTTTTGACCGATGGGGTGAAATGGTTTTTGAAAACCAAGATTTTATGAGCAATGATTTGGAGTCAGGATGGGACGGAAAATTTAAAGACAAAGACTTAAATCCCGGAGTGTTTGCATTTGTTGCTCAGGTGAAATTGATCACAGGGGAAGAAGAAATCATCAAAGGAGAGATCTCTTTGATTCGATAATACGAGACTAGACGAATCCACTAATCAACGGATTCTAACACAAATTTGTAATATAAGCTTATTCCTTTTTGAGCAACCTACGTATGGCTACGAAATGAGTAAACAATACCACAGGCACTATGAATGCCGGCAACCAATTAAAAGGGTAGTACATCATGGCAAATTGCTCAATTCCGATACCCATTTGTTGAAATGGTAAGGGGGCAGATAAAATAGAAACCGTAATAATGGTCAATAGCAGTCCTAAACAAATTATGTTCCATGCCAACAGGGATTTGCGACCCATCATTTTTTTATAAATCCCAAAGTAAGCGACAAGGGGCGCGGTAATACCTGCTATAATATCAAAGTTTAATCCACTATACGTCATTTCTTCAGGCAAAACATTGGCTAAAAACAAACTGTGCAATCCGATTTCGACAGGTATGCGTACAACGCTTAATATTGTCAGATGCAAAAGAGATAACTGATCAATAAATTCCTTTCCCTTTTTGGTATTAAAAGCAATGACTATTGCAATAATAGGCGGTAACACAGCGAGTATAAAATTGGGAGGCAATTCAGTATTTAGTAAAAAACCTGAATATGCCACATATCCAATGATACATAGCCATAAGAGCATACAAGCTGTTATAAGTCGACTTAACTCAGTTTTTATTTGTGAGATTCTCATTGTCCGTGCAAAGAGAATCAAGGTCAACAAAGTCGTACCGATGAATAATAATTGGATAGATTGAGGAACGGAGTTGATCATTACTTTTAGATTTAAGATTTATTTACCAAACAAAAAATAGCACTATCGGTATATTTCCCATCAAAATAATAGCTTTCTGTAAAGTAGCCTTCTTGGACAAAACCATTTTTCTTTAAAACGGATTGTGAGCCCTTATTATCAGGATGTGTATTTGCCAGAATGCTGTGGAATTTTAAGGTATCAAAAGCGTATTTTACGACAGCTCCAATAGCTTCAGACATGATTCCTTTGCGATGATAATCGGGTATTAAAGAATACCCAATTTCTGTTCTATGATGTTGCTTATCCATGCGCCACAAGCCGATGTCTCCGATCATTTTATCCGACCCTTTGAATCGGATCGCCCATTTAATACCGCTATTTTCATGCAGCATTTGTTCTATTTCCTGAATATGATCAATGATCTGTTGTATATCGTTGACAGGATGGCGATCCAAAAATTCTAAAATGACTGGATGGCTTCTGATGATAAACATCTGTTCTTGATCAGATTCTCGGACTTGATTTAGAATCAAACGATCTGTTGTTAATGTAGGGAAGGGGAGTAATTGGAAATCGATCATGATGAAATATATTGCGGTCCACTACTAAGATAGTGGACCGCATGAACATTTTTTATTGTACAAAAATGGTCATCCCTCGGGTTGCACCATTTTGAGAATTAGTCATTTTTAAAATATATGCTCCTTCCAAATTTGGATCTAGAGTAAGATTAACAATTTGTTGCTGCGCAAATGAAATCGTTCGAGTCATTAATACTTTGCCTGTTAGATCAAGTACGGATACTTGATAGTTGGCATTTAAATCTTTTCCGCTAATAATGATATTACCATTGGAAGGATTTGGATAAATGGATACATTGGCAAGTCCTAGGTCATTGGTTGAATCGCCTATCAATTCAAAATCACCCACGTCTCTTGGAGTAAAATAGTCACCATCAGATCTTGAATTTGGAAGCCCCGTGAGGGTAGCTCCTGCAGGAACAATTCCTCCAATATAATTCACATCATAGAAAGTAGTTCTCATATTGTAGGATCCAGAAGCGTCTGTCATTCCATAAACTGTACCGTTTTCAAACATCATTCCTTCGTCGTCAAAATTGGCTTCCATGATTGTAGTTAATTCTGATTCGTACGCTTCAAAATCATTGGTGAGATCTGCCATAGTTACCATGTTCGGTGTTACAACATTATTGCTTGAACTTGCATCACCTGGATCTTCAAAAGGAACAAATTGAAGCATACCTCCAAATTCACTAAGTGTCCCTGTTAGTCCGGTAATACCATCATAACGATTATAAGTAGTAGTGATGGTACCTCCATTATCATCAATCAAAATACCTGCAGAAGCATCTTGAATATATTTCTGACCTCTAAAATCTTGTTGAAATGTCAAAACCACTTCTCCTGTCAATCGATATAATCCTCCTAAAGTGCCTGCTCTCAAATCAGCCATAGTAGCAACATCCGTTGGCGTAGTTACAGGAATATCACCAGTTAAATCGTTTAAGTCTCTAGCCGTTATATAATCACCATCTGTTCTTGAATTGGGCAATCCTGTGATATTACCAATTTGAGGAATTCCTCCACTAATATAGTCTGCAGAAAAGAAAGTAGTTCGGAAATTATAGGTTCCACTAGCATCCGAAATTCCATAAACTGTTCCAGTGTTGAACAGACCTCCTTCATCATCAAAAGTTGCATCAACGATAGTCACTAATTCAGATTCGTAAGCTTCAAAATCATTCGCCAAATCTAGTGTCGTGACGATTTGTGGTGTTACCGTATTCCCAGTCGAACTTGCAGGTCCTGGATCCGCAGCTGGAACAAATTGTAACATGCCTCCAAATTCACTCAGAGTCCCTGTTAAACCAGTAATTCCGTCATATCGGTTATAACTGGTGGTAATTACGTCATCGTTATCATCTATTAAAATACCCGCAGTGGCATCTTGAATATATTTTTGCTGTCTAAAATCTTGTTGGTAGGTTAAAAAAGCTTCACCCGTTAAGGTATATGTCTCTCCTAAAGTTCCAGCTCTCAATTCTGCAATGCTTGAAACATCACCGGGGTTAGTAACCATCACATCTAAGTCACCTAAGTCACGAGAAGTGAAATAATCACCGTCACTTCTTGAGTTAGGTAATCCCACAACTGATACCGTAGCCGGGATAGATTCTCCAATATAATCAGCATCAAAGAAGGTAGTCCTGAAATTAAAGGTGCCACTCGCATCATTCATCGGATAGGCGGTACCCGTTGCGAATGCCATTCCCGCGTCAGCAAAAGTCACATCTGAAATCATAACCAATTCGGATTCGTAGTTTTCAAAATTGTTGGTTAAATCATCTAAGGTAACTGCTTCGGGTGTTATCATATTCCCGGTCGAACTTGCAGGTCCTGGATCGGACAGAGGTACAAATTGCATCATTCCTCCAAACTCACCAAGTGTTCCAGTAAGTCCAGTAATTCCATCCATTAAGTTATAGGTAGAAGTGATATTTCCACTGCTATCGTCTATTAAAATAGCAGCCGTTCCGTCCTGGATATATTTCTGGTTTCTGAAACCTTGTTGAAAGGTAAGGATAGCCTCACTGGTTAGAGTATAAACTGATCCAATCATTCCAGCCCTCAAATCTGCGATGCTTGATACATCTCCAGGGTTGACGGTGACATCAGCATCAATATCATCACTACTTCTTGGGGTGAAATAATCGCCATCTGATCTAGAATTGGGCAGCCCTACCATGCTCGCCATTGCAGGGATAGTTGCACCAATGTAATCTGCGCTATAGAAAGTAGTTCTAAAATTGAATGATCCGCTCGCATCGGTGATGGCATAGGCGGTTCCAACAGCAAATACCATTCCTTCATCCGCAAAACTGGCGTCTGTAATTTCAACCAATTCAGATTCATAGGACTCAAAATTATTCGTTAACTCATCCAGTGTAATGGATTGAGGGCTTATCATATTTGCAGTTGAACTTGCAGCTCCTGGATCTGCTAAAGGGACAAATTGTAACATTCCGCCAAATTCGCTTAGTGTCCCGGAAAGTCCAGTAATCCCATCCATTAGATTGTAGCTAGAAGTAATGACTCCACCATTGTCGTCAATCAAAATAGCAGCAGTGCCATCTTGTATGTACTTTTGACCCCGAAAATCTTGTTGGTAAGTTAAAATAACTTCGTTACTCAGGGTGTAATCCGAACCCTGTGCGCTGCCTCTAAGTGTAGCGATATCTGGTACAGGTGTTTGAGCAAAAATCGTGCTCAAGCCAATGATTAAAAAGGCGATAAGAGTAGTGTAAAATTTTAGTTTCATTTGATTGATTTTGACTGTTATAAAGGTTTATTGATCGTCTTTTACGTACAACTGTAAGGTAGTAAGTAAATATCATATTGAAAAATATAATATGAATGTTAATGGGGAATTAACAAGCTGAAATCATTTGTAAAAATGAAAAAGAATAGACACAAGTGATGATAGCTAGTTTGGCTTAAAATTTAAAGTTTGAGTTTTATCATTTTTGACAAGATGTTCATTTAATTGGAAGGCTCTGATTGATTTGAATAATTAAAGTCTTCTAATAACAAGTAATAGGGATTCTACAATTAATCAATACATAAAGAATCAAAAAGTCACCTTCTTCATAATCTCTTTCCCATTTCTTTTAATCACAACATCAACGGTTTGGCCAGGATCAAACGCACCCAAAGCCTTCATGTAGGACATCATATCGGTGACCTTGAGATCACCAATTTGAATGACAACATCTCCTGCCATCATATCCGCTTCGAACGCAGGTCGCCCTTCTTTGACACCATCAATACGCATTCCTTGACCGTCGTACAAATAATCAGGCATGACACCCAGGGTGACTTTGAAGTCCGGAGTGGCCACCGTCTCATCTTTGGTTTTGGTGAATTCCAATTTTCCGTCATCATCCAATTGTTCGATCAATCTCAAACTATAACGAACGATTTCTTCAAGTCCTTTGAAATTAACCTTGTGGGTATCATCACTCGGTTTATGATAATCTTCGTGCTGCCCCGTAAAGAAATGAATCGCTGGAATATCATTTAAGTAAAACGAGCTATGATCGGAAGGTCCAAGACCCGATTCTGATTTGACAATTTTAAAATCATGCGCTTTGTTGGCTTTCGTAATCTCCGAATCCCAAGTAGGAGAAGTCCCTGTTCCGTTGATGGCTAAAGTTCGAGTATCATTTAATCGACCGACCATATCAAAATTGAACATGTAATTGGTCTTTTCTAGATTGATACTAGGATTTTTTGTGAAAAAATTAGAACCCCATAGTCCTCGTTCCTCACCTGAGAAAAGAATAAACAAATAGTTGTTATTGGTGGCAGTATTTTTTAGCCTTTCGGCTAATGCCAATACGGCAGCAACGCCACTCGCATTATCATCAGCTCCATTGTGAATGGCAGGATCTCCTACATGCAGGGATCCAAAATCACCCATGCCCAGATGATCATAATGCGCTCCTAGGACTACGGTCGTTGGTGCTCCATGATCGATGAATCCAATGACATTTTTACCGACGATTTTTCCATCTTCCGAAAGCATGGCTTTGGAATGTGGATTTCCCGCTTCTCTATCTTTGGCTTTAAACGATTGAATGTATCCACCGTTATCACCTCTTGGTGCAACTCCCATCTCTTTGAATCGTTTAATAATATAATCCGCTGCCAATTGTTCACCTCTGCTTCCAGTGGATCTACCTTCCAATTCATCTGATGCCAGATACGCGACATCTTCATACAGATAGACAGCAGCATTAGTGTGAAGTTGAACAACAGTTGTTCGATTACAAGAAATGAATAGAACAAAAAAGAAGAGGACGCTAAGTATTCTCACGGTGGTAGATATTATTCTTTGCAAAAATACATGAAAATTGAATCTCTACTATCAGATTATGTACTTTTGGTCTTTTTTTAATTGACACTATAAACATTCGCCGAAAGGCAAGAAAATATGAGAATAATACTTTTAATCACAGTAGTTTTTCTTTTGGGATCTTGTAAGGATAAAATGAGTCAATCCGATTCTAGTCATTCTAAAGAGACTCAATTGCAAAAAGACACTGAAAGTCACGGACATGCCCATGGATCTGATTCTAATAATGGACACGGTCGCGATTCTGGAGAAGCAAAGCAAATTTTAAGTAATGATGAATTGAAACCCTACCCAAAGGAAAAGCATTTTAAAAACATTAAACAGTTAACTTGGGGAGGAGATAATGCAGAAGCCTACTGGGATTTGCAAGATTCTAAATTGGTTTTTCAGGCTAGTAACAAAGCTTGGGGAGATGATTGCGATCAAATTTATGTCATGGACCCAAGCAAAGTGAGGCAAGGAGAAAAGCCACAATTGGTCAGTACAGGTTTAGGAAGAACAACATGCAGCTATTTTATGCCCAATGGAAAGGACGTCATCTATGCGTCGACTCATCTTGCAGACAAGGCCTGTCCACCAACTCCGGAAAGAAGAACAGATGGTAAATATGTGTGGCCGATTTATGAGAGTTTTGACATTTTTGTAGCGGATGAAAACGGAAAAATTATTGACCAATTAACCAAGGAACCAGGTTATGACGCGGAGGCAACCTTATCGCCCAAAGGAGATTTGATTGTTTTTACTTCGATCCGATCAGGGGATTTAGAATTGTATACGATGAACTTGGATGGATCGGATGTCAAACAAGTAACGAGTGGTTTGGGTTATGATGGGGGAGCGTTCTTTTCGCCCAATGGCGAGAAATTGATCTTTAGAGCTTCGAGACCGCAGACGGACGAAGAAATTAAAGAATACAAAGATTTATTGAGCGAAGGATTGGTACAGCCAACAAACATGGAGCTTTATGTATGTAATGTTGATGGATCAGAATTAACAAAAATTACAGATTTGGGCAATGCAAATTGGGCTCCTTATTTTCACCCTTCCGGGGAAAAAGTAATTTTCTCTTCCAATCATAACAGCAAAAGAGGCTTTCCTTTTAATCTGTTTATGATCAACGTGGATGGTACAGGTTTAGAGCAAATTAGTTTTGATGATACCTTTGATTCTTTTCCGATGTTTTCGTACGACGGAACGAAATTAGTCTTCGCATCCAATCGTAATAATGGAGGTACTCGAGATACCAATTTGTTTATCGCAGATTGGGTAGATTAAGAAAGAGGAGATTTTATTTTTCTAAAAAGGCATGATTCTAATTTAAGGATCATGCCTTTTTGGTTGTTGGATTTTTAGAATTTTAGCGATTAATGATTTTAAAAGCTAGAATCTAAAGTCACATTTTGACAATAATAAGTTTCTAATTCACCTTCAACCAATACCTCAGCACTTGTGCCATCTACCAATTGGTATTCAACAGTATTTGAAAAACCTAGCTCTACGGATTGATTGAATGTTGCACTGGAATTTGTAGGCGTAAAGCTCAAGACTTCGAGCTGATCTCCGTTAATGATCAAATTGACTAATCGCTCATCCTCTTCTGTACAACTGGTACATTGAATATTCCATTCCAAGAAGAAAACGCCATCTGCTTCACATTCCGATTCTGGTGGGCTACAAGAAAAGAAGAGTAGAGCAGCGAGGATGATAAATAGGGTATTTTTCATTTTTAGAAATTTGTTCTATTTCTAAAACGCTATTAAGTTCAAAAGCGTTGCATGAAAAATTGAGAATAAATTTAATTACTCCCTAAATCTTTTTTTGGGCGGTTGGGTAAGTGATATTTGTCATTTCTTTTGAGTGTGATACTCAGTGTGTCTCGATTGTTTTTACCCACAAATCTCATTGTTTCGGGATCAATGACTTCGTACCGCCCTTTTAGATCAAGACTTCTATAATTATGAAAATCATAAAGTTCAAATTGATGATTGCTTGTATCCAAAAGATACTTGAATCGTGACATGGTATCTTCTTCAATGACATATCCCCAATAACCCCTTTCAAAAACAAACATATCGGCTTTCAAAAAATCATTATTGAGATTTTTTATTTCTTTGGTATCTAATTCGTAATTCACAATATTCCAAGTTCCTTCGATCGGTTTTTGATTGTTGTTTTTTGTCCATTGTAAAATGCGATCTTGTTTCCATCCGTAAAAGACTAAAACTCCAAAAACGAACATCGCTTTTAACAGGTTTAAAGTCTGATAGGCCTTTCCACCTTCGGGGAAAAGTGGATAGTTTTTGGGATGAGCTACTTCATTTCTGAAAAAGAAACTCCAAAGTCTTGGGGCTTGATCTGCAATTATCCACAAACATGCTATTAAAAAGACACTGGATTGGTTTAATAAAGAGACCTCGAAATAATAATTAAGTAAGACGATATTGCTGAGTAGGACACTCATCACTATTGCCCCTAATAATCTAGTGGTACGAAAACATAAGGTAGTTGAGCCGATAAGAAGCGTCCACCCAACAATCAATTTGTAACCAGGGGCGTATCCAAAGAAGGTCCATAGTAATTCAGATGGTTTGAATTCAGAAATTTCTTTATGTAAAGTAGCATGAGAAAGATACATCTGTACATCACGAATCTGAGATAATCCATAAACGCTGATAGAGTAAAACAAAAAATAACTTAATGTGCATGAAAGGAAATATCGATAATAATTATCAAATCTAGCCAGTCTAAATGATAAGAAAAGAGGTAGACATGAGAATGTCGTACCAATTAATCCAAAAAAATAATAGAATTGTTCATCATAAGAATTACCTCTTCGATGTCCATTCTCTGCAAATAATGAAGCAGCCGCCAAAAAAAGTGCCACGGTTCCAATGACGTTGAGGCATCTATAATATGTAAGCTTTTGGCTCATAATTAATATTATCGTCATTACAAAATCTGCAATTTTTAGTTTTCAAAGTATTTTTATTACACCGTTAACAGATCATTAATAAATGAACTCTTAATTTCGCTCAGTACGTAACTAGATATATTGAAAATCAATAAAATTGTTGTCCGGGTATTTTGGTCTGCAAACCTTATGATCATTTTGATGATCGTGGCCGCGCATATTTTGTCACCAAGCATTGCTGGTCCTATAGATGAGTTAATCGATTGGAATAATGCGAATGGAAATCAGATAAAAATTTTAGAAGGAAATTATAATTCCAAAACCGTCCGATACTTGTATAGAGCAAGCACAAAAGAAAATCCGCTTCTTGTTTTTATACATGGAGCTCCAGGATCTTGGGATGCTTTTAAAACTTTTTTGTTGGATGATCGATTGGCAGATGAATATAGTATGATTTCAATTGATCGGCTAGGTTATGGGGAATCTGATCGTGGAAATTATGCTTCAATTCAAGATCAAACAAAAATGCTTCATACTATCCTTGAGAATTATCCGACGCAGGACTTAATAATGGTCGGTCACTCCTATGGAGCTCCAATTGCTGCTACTTATGAAAGTATATATCAAGACGCTTCTGCTTTGGTTTTACTTGCTCCAGTGGTTGATCCTGATAATGAAAGATTGTTTTGGTTTGCTTATCCAGCCCATTGGAAATTAACAAGATGGATGTTTCCAGATTGGATAAAAGTGTCCACGATGGAAAAATTTAAACATGCTGAAGAATTAGTGGGAATTCGTCACATTTGGTCTCAATTGAATAAACCCATCATCCACGTTCATGCTGAAGATGACTGGATTGCACCTGGTAAAGAAAATATCAGCTTTCTTAAAAGAAATGTAAAAGATGAATTTTTGATACAAGAGATACGCGAGAACAAAGGCCATCTCATCCCCTGGAACGATTATGATTTTATTGTGAAAACTTTTTTGGATTTGTCAATTGAAAATTAGTTTTCACTTAATTTTTTATAAGAAGGACAACTGATAATATGATCATTGACCATTCCTACCGCTTGCATGTAAGCATACATGATGGTTGATCCTACAAATTTGAATCCACGCTTTTTTAGGTCTTTGCTTAAGGCATCACTTTCAGGTGTTGTAGCAGGTACTTCAGAAAGCGTTTTGAATTTATTTTGTTTTGGTTTCCCTCCAACAAAACTCCAAACGTATTGATCAAAGCTTCCAAATTCTTTTTGAATTTCAATAAAAAGTCTAGCGTTGACTCTAGCTGCATTGATTTTTAGTTTGTTTCGAACAATCCCAGAATCTTCTTTAAGTTTTTGCAACTTTATATCCGTATACTTTGCGATTTTATGAAAATCAAAATCATCAAAAGCCTTTCGATATCCCTCTCTTTTGTTCAGAATGGTACTCCAGCTTAATCCAGCTTGGGCTCCTTCAAGAATTAGAAATTCAAAAAGTACTTTATCATCGTGAACGGGAACACCCCATTCATTATCATGATAATCAATATAGTTTTGAGAAGATAAGCACCAAGAACATTTAGGCATCATTGGGAGATTTAGAGAGTGTAAGAAAGGAGGAAGCGAGAAAAGCGAATGCTTGTAACCGAAATCTAGAGTACAAGGAATTTCGAGATGTTAAAATCATAAATGTATTGATACAACATTCTCGATTTCCTATATCCCGAAATCCCATCCTTCATAAAAAACTCTTATTACAAAGTCTGTCTCTTATATCTTTTCCAAACGTTTTTAAAATTGGTCACTTGTTCTTTAGAATGTGCATCATTGAAACGAATAACTTCTTCGTCTGAAGAGCAATCGCCATGTGGCGCTGCGCAAGCAACTGGTTTTCTTTTTTTAGGGTTGTAAATTGCACATTCATTTAAAAAAGGACTCCATTCAGAGGAAGGAAGAAATAGAAACATCTCCGCAATTTTAGCCTCGTTCAACTTGTATTTCTTTTTATATTTTTCGACGTTAGCACGGACCTCTTCGTTATTAGGGACTATATATTTATAGCTTGTATTTTCGGCCAAGTTGGATTTTACAAGTTTTTGCCATTGTTTGTCATTGACATCAAAGTGTAGGTTAGGGGATACTACCCATACTTCATCTGAAGCTTTTTCAATTTGGTGAACTTCATTTAGTTTCATAACGATTTGATTTTAATTGTTTTGCAAAAATGATGATGGCTTTGTGCTCCAAAAATAATGATAATGATCTATATCCTTCTCAAATGACAATCGCTCGTACAATTTTTGAGCAGGATTGTTCCAATCTGTTTCAAGAGCTATTCCTTTTTGATGATTTTTATTCGCCAATTTTTTGGCGGCATCAATGAGTTGCTCGGCAATTCCTTGTCCTCTAAACTCTTCCAATACATATAAGTCGTTTAGGATGTAAAAAGGTTCCATTGAAACTGAACTAAAGGTGTTAAATAACTGGGTAAAACCAACTGCCTTTTGAGCTTTTTGAGACCCATTCGCGAAAGCTAAGAAAATAGTACTGTCCTTATTGATAAAACGATCTTTTAAAAACCGTTCAGCCTTGACCAAATCTGAGGATTGTTTGTAAAAGATTCTATACAAATCAAACAGAGGAACGAGTTGATGTAGGTCCTCCAAGGACGCTTGTCTAATTTGAATCACGCTGAATTTTCTTATCACAAGCTCCATCACATTGTCCGTATAAATTTAGAGAATGATGTGTCACTTTGAATTTAAGTAAATCGCCCATCATATTTTTAATTTGTTGAATACGAGGATCGCAAAATTCTAAGACCTTACTACAGTCGACACAAATCAAATGATCATGCTGTTTAAAACCATAGGACTTTTCGTACTGATTTAGGTTTTTTCCAAATTGATGCTTGGTCACCAAATCGCAGTTTACCAATAATTCTAGGGTATTATAAACAGTGGCTCGACTCACTCGATATTGTTGCGTTTTCATATGAATATAAAGGGCTTCGGCATCGAAATGATCGTTGCGACTATAGATCTCTTCTAAAATAGCATATCGTTCTGGTGTTTTTCTCAAGTTGTTTTTCTCGAGATGCCCAGAGAATATATTTTTCACTTCTCTTATTAAACTATCTTGAATACCCTGATTTGTTTCCATATTATAAGTGTGAAGATTTATCAATTCTAGTAACTGATGATATGCCATTAAGTTTACCGATGGCTTTGAGAGCTACATTTAACTGGTCCTTGTTAATAACCACCAGACTTACTTTCCCTTCGAAGTATCCTTCATCACCACTAATGCTAAAAGAGCGAATATTAATTCCCAATTTGGTAGAAATTTCGTGCGTTAGGGATTGAATGACACCGATTCCTGAATCGACACCAGTGATGACTAGGTCAACGACAAAATTAGAACCTACTCGATTGGTCCATTCTGCCTTCAAGATTCTATAGCCAAAATTTGCCATCAAATGCGTAGCATTTGGACAACTCGTTCGATGAATTTTCAAACCTTTTGTTGCTGTTAAGTACCCAAATATATCGTCTCCATTTACTGGGTTGCAGCACGGGGACATGACAAATTCGTATTGATCTGCTGGTTCGCCATTCACAAGAATATTGGACTTTCTTTTCTTAGTCTCTTTTTTGGTTTTTGCGGGGCTTATTTCTGTATTGGGAGTGTCAGTTATTTCGGTTTCTTTCAACACCAATTTATTTTGCTCCACTTTGAAAGCTTTTAAATCGGTCAATTTTATAGAATCCATGGCAATGGAAAAATATAGATCTGCTCGATTTTTAAACCCGAAGAAGTTTACAACAGTTTCCACATTTTCTTCAAAATCCACCTTCATATTTCTCAGCTTTCGCTGAAGGGCTTCTTTGCCTAGTTCTCCCTTTTCGCGTCGCTCCTCCTTCATCGCTGAACGAATTTTTGAGCGTGCTTTTCCAGTAACAACCATTTTCAACCAGTTCTCATTTGGTTTTTGATTTTTACTGGTCGTTACGTGCAATTGGTCCCCATTGCTTAATTTGTAACCCATCGGGACCAATTTGTTGTTCACTTTGATAGCAGTACAATTGTAACCAACTTGAGAGTGAATTTCAAAGGCAAAATCTAATGCCGTAGCACCTTTAGGAAGAATACGCATATCTCCTGTCGGTGTAAAAACATAGATCTCTTCACTAAAGAGATTTGTTTTAAAATCGTTTAAAAATTCAAGCGCATTACTATGTTGGGTATCTAGTACGTCCCGGATACTATTGAGCCATCGGTCATAAACACTATTTTGGTCTTTGACGCCCTTATATTTCCAGTGGGCCGCAAATCCTTTTTCCGCAATTTGATCCATTCTTTCGGATCGAATCTGAACTTCGACAAATCTTCCGTTTGGTCCGATTACCGTGGTGTGTAGGGATTCGTAACCATTTCCTTTTGGGGTTGTGACCCAATCTTTCAAACGCTCTGGAATGGGAGTGTAAAAATCTGTTATGACAGAATATATCTGCCAACAAATACTTTTTTCCTGCTCGACAGGTACATCGATAATTACTCTAATGGCAAAGAGATCATATATTTCTTCAAAGGGTACTTTTTTTGTTTTTAATTTATTGGAAATGGAGGATATCGCTTTGATACGAGCCAAAAACCTCGTGGGAATGCCTTCCTTTTTAAGACGTTTCTTTATAGGATTTATAAACTCTTTGATATAGCTTTCACGATCACTCTGTGTCGCTTCAATATTTTCTTTTATTTCATGGTAATGCTCTGGTTCTGTGATTTTTAAGTAGATGTCTTGATATTCCGTTTTGATTTTATAAAGTCCGAGACGGTGTGCTAGAGGGCTGTATACATAATTGGTTTCGGCTGCTATTTTTAGCTTTTTATGAACAGGCATATGGTCAATCGTACGCAAATTGTGTAAACGATCAGCCATTTTAATCAGCACGACCCTGACATCTTCGACCAAAGTCGATAAAACCTTTTTGAAGTTTTCGGCTTGCGGACTTTCAATATCTTGGCTTTCAACATTGTATAAACCATCAAGCTTTGTTAAACCATCTACAATTGTTGTTATTTTGGGATTGAAATTTTCTCTAATATCATCCAAGGTATATTCGGTATCCTCGACCACATCATGTAAAAGAGCGCATATGACGGCAGTAGGGCCTAAGCCAATCTCTACAGAACATATCCTAGCTACTTCTATGGGATGCAAAAAATAAGGCTCTCCGGATTTCCTGCGCTGATGTCTGTGACCATGGTATGCCATTTTGTACGCCTTGGCCATGAAATCCTTATCCTCATCCGTCAGGCTTGATCGTATTTTGCGATACAATCTGTTGTATGCATTTCGGATTTCTTTCTTTTCTATTTCTGATATTTCGATTACTTCTGCCATTATTTTAATCCTTCTCGATTTACAAATTTAATTAATTTATAGTCGGGAAATAAGCACTTGAATTTTTCACTTTAATAATTAAAAATATGTTATCTTTGCGTCACTTTTACAAGAAAATGTTCTTTGCGGGTATGATGGAATTGGTAGACATGCTAGACTTAGGATCTAGTGCTTAACGGCGTGGGGGTTCGACTCCCTCTACCCGCACATTTTTTTCTCCTCGGAGCAGAACAAATTTTATTTCTTTCCTTAATTATTTACGCTTTTATTTATGCAAGTTACTAAGAATGATATTGATGCACTCAATACAAAGATTACGGTCGTAGTTGAACAAAAAGATTACGAGTCAAAATTCAAATCAGAACTAGAAAAGCAACGTCAAAAGGCATCCATGAAGGGATTTCGAAAAGGGAAAACCCCGATGTCAATGATCAAAAAGTTATACGGAGAGCAGGTCTTAGCAGAGTCCGTAAATGCACAATTGCAAACCGCATTATACGACTACATTAAAGACCAAGAATTAGAGGTGCTTGGGGATCCTATTCCTGAAGAAAATCATGAAGTGGTAAGTTTTAACCCCAATGAATTAAAGGATTATACTTTTGTATTTGAAGCTGGGCTTTCGCCGAAGTTTGAAGTACAAGGAGTTTCAGCAACCGATGAATATAAAAAATGTGAGATTGCGATCGAAGACAAAACGGTAGATGAGGAATTAATGGCTGGCCGTAAGCGATTAGGAACTCAAGTTTCTATTGAAGATTCAATCGAAGAAAAGGACATTCTTACTATTGAGGCCAAAGAATTGGAAGGTGGAAAACCAAAGAAGAATGGTTTTGAAACCAATTTCAAATTAATGACTGAGTTGATCGCAGACGAAGATTTGAAGAAAAAAGTACTGAAAGGAAAAAAAGGAGAGAAGATCACTTTTGATATTTACAAATTGGAAAAAGATCGCGATGAAGCCTATGTCAAGAAATACATGCTCAATATGGATGAGGAAGAAGATCGTGAAGTTGGAAATGAATTTGAAGGAGTCATTAGTGAAGTGTCAAGATTGAAAGAGGCTGATTTGGATGAAGAGTTTGTCAAGAAGTATTTTAATAACGATGAGATTTCAACAGTTGAAGAAGCCAAAGAAAAGATTAGAGAAGATATTGCGAAATATTACGACGAACAAGCGACAAAAATGATGTACCGCGACATCATGGAAGTTTTGTTGGATAAAAACCAAATGGAAATGCCGGAGGCATTTCTCAAGAGATGGTTGGCAATGAGCAATGATAAAGTGAGTCCCGAAGATTTGGAAAAGGAATTCCCCGATTTTGTGAAAAATCTGAAATGGACTTTAGTGAAAAATAAGATCGCAAAATCGTATGACATTAAAGTTGAAGGCGAAGAAGTTGCCGATGCAATGCGAGCTAGGGTAGCAGGTTATTTGGGACAATATAATATGGGACAAGAATACATGGATTCCATGGTACAAAAACTAATGCAAGATCGAGAACAGGTGAATCGACTGTACGAAGAGATTCATGCGGATAAAATGTTTAAGGCATTAGAGGGGACGATTAAGATCAAAAAGGAGAAAATTAAATTGGAAGATTTTCAAGAAAAAGTAAAGGCATTGAATGAGAAATTAGGCGCTTCTCAAGGCTAAGATTTAAACAATTAATACAATTAATGTATTTTACTAGTCGTAATTTACGTTTCTAATAAAAACAAAAAAAGTATGTTTCACCAAGATGAATTTAAAAAGTATGCAACGAAGCACTTAGGAATGTCTTCAATGCATCTTGAAAAATATATGGCGACTTCAGTTCCAAACATTACGGGTTTTACACCTCAAGTAATCGAAGAACGTCAAATGAACGTAGTAGGAATGGATGTTTTCTCACGATTAATGATGGATAGAATCATTTTTATGGGAGTTCCAGTAAACGACTATGTCGCTAATGTGATCCAAGCACAATTATTATTCTTAGAATCTACTGATCCTAAAAGAGATGTTCAAATGTTTATCAACAGTCCTGGTGGATCAGTCATCGCTGGAATGGGAATATATGACACCATGCAATATGTTTCTCCTGATGTAGGGACAATTTGTACTGGTTTAGCAGCCTCTATGGGAGCTGTTCTTTTATGTGCAGGGAAAAAGGGAAAAAGAACTTGTCTGAAGCACAGTAGAGTAATGATTCATCAGCCATCAGGAGGTATGCAAGGACAGTTTTCGGATATGGAAATCTCCTACAATTTGATCAAACAATTGAAAGGGGAATTGTATGAGATTATGGCTAAGCATACAGGGAAAACAATTAAGAAAATCGAGGCGGATAGCGACCGTGATAATTGGATGACGGCTGTTGAAGCACAGGAATATGGTCTAGTAGATGAGGTTTTATCTAAGCAGGTTAGCAAAAAAGCCTAACTTTTTTATGAAAGTTAATCATTTGAAAATTAGCTTTTAATAAATATAAAAAATTATAATATCATGGCCGAAGTCAAACAAAAAAAACGTTGTTCCTTTTGTGGTAGAAATGAGAAGGAAGCACTAATTCTTATTGCCGGGATGGAAGGATATATATGCGAAGTCTGTGTTGATCAAGCCAAAGATATTATAGAAGATGAAGTTAAGGGGAAAATAGCACCAGGTTCAAAGGATTTTAACCTGCCAGATAATATTACCCCTGCCATGATTAAAGGATATTTAGATCAATATATTATAGGTCAAACTGAGGCTAAAAAATATCTTTCAGTCGCCGTTTATAATCACTTCAAAAGGTTGCGACAAGACGTATCCGATGATGTTGAAATTGAAAAATCAAATATCTTATTTGTCGGTGAAACAGGTACTGGTAAGACGCTTCTAGCAAAGACCATCGCCAGATTCTTGGATGTTCCGTTTACGATAGTAGATGCCACGGTATTCACTCAAGCGGGATATGTAGGTGAAGATGTTGAAAGCATGCTTAGTCGTTTGCTTCAGGTCTGTGAATATAATGTTGATGCTGCACAAAATGGAATAGTGTATATCGATGAGATTGATAAGATAGCACGTAAAAATGATAATCCATCAATTACAAGAGATGTTTCCGGCGAAGGCGTTCAACAGGCTATGTTGAAAATGTTGGAAGGCACGGAAGTGAATGTTCCTCCAAATGGAGGACGTAAGCATCCAGAACAAAAGATGATTAAATTAAATACGAGCAATATCCTATTTATTTGTGGAGGGGCATTTGCTGGTATCGATCGAATTATTGCCAAAAGA
The DNA here is from genome assembly GCA_020629615.1 of Saprospiraceae bacterium. Taxonomy (GTDB): domain Bacteria; phylum Bacteroidota; class Bacteroidia; order Chitinophagales; family Saprospiraceae; genus JAHDCZ01. Next base: position 27,546 of record JAHDCZ010000010.1, on the reverse strand, counting down.
ATGAATACGCAAGTCATTGGTTTTAATCAGGCTGAAAAAGAAATGATCGATGCCGAAAACTTGCTTCAATACATTAACCATCAAGATCTAAAATCATTTGGTCTTATTCCTGAATTAATCGGTCGTTTACCTGTATTGACATATCTGGAACCATTAACGGAAGAAGTGCTAGAAAGAATTATGACTGAGCCCAAAAATTCACTAATCAGACAATACAAGAAATTGTTTGAACTAGAAAATATAAAGTTGACATTTACACCAGAAGCGATTAATCTAATCGCTCGAAAAGCACTTGAATTTAAATTGGGTGCAAGAGGCTTACGATCAATCTGTGAAGCGATTTTAACGGACGCGATGTTTGAATTACCCTCTCAAAAAGATATTACCGAATTTGTAGTAGACGAAGCGTACGCAGCTCGTAAAATAAGTGCTTCAAAGATTCAGAAATTGAAGGTCGCATAACCAACATTCTGACTTTTGTCAAATGATTTAGGTTTTTGCTACTCTAGCATACGGGAATTCATCAAGCTTTGTCAATTTGTAATAACTGTTCAGCCCGGAAATGCCTACCGAATCCATTGCTTCTAGATTCATTTCTTGTTCAAAATTGACGTTTTCAGGAAGATAAAGATGTTGAATCTCACCAACGAGTAGACTTGTTCCATTTAAGGGAATATCCAGTGTCATTTTATATTCCAACCCCATTTTAATTTGACTTTCACCTACGTACGGGGCTGCAAAATCATCTAGATACTCTTCCGTTAACTTACATGCGTCGAATTCAGATATATCTTCTGAATACCTCGCTGAAGTGGCATGAGCATTCTCAATAAATGTAGGATGAATATGGTTGATCGTATAATACTTTTCAGACATGATATTGTTAAAGGTATGCCTCGGTGTATCACGATGCGGACGCATCACAAATCCAATCAACGCGGGATTGCTGCCAAGATGTACGACCGAACTGAAAATGGCTAAGTTACTAACGCCTTGATTTGAACGAGTACCTATTAAATTTGCAGGTTTAATCCCAGTGATCGAATTGATAATTTTAACTCTAGTCAACTGCTCAAGGGATTGAATATCTTCTTTTGTTAAATGCATTTATCTTCTCTTGTTAACATGGATGGATAATATTCTCTGTTTTTCTATCAAGACTGCAGGATGCTTTTTGTGCGCCCAGATTTTTTCTCTGGCATCGCGGGCGCTTTGTTCCAAAGGTACGATAGGAGTGGGATAGTCTTCGCCAATTATTATTTTATTAAAAGATTGTTCCAAGGCTGTCATTTTCCAAGGTTCATGGATGTGTTCCTTAGGGACATTTGATAGTTCAGGAACCCATTGTTTTATGAATGTACCATCCAGATCATGTTCGATTGAATTTTTTACAGGATTATATAAACGAACGGTGTTAATCCCAGTGGTCCCCGCATGCATTTGAAATTGTGGATAATGAATTCCAGGATCATAGTCTAAAAATTGTTGTGCTAAATGATATACCCCTTCCCTCCAATCCTGATCTAAGTTGAAGGTAAAAAATGAGACCAGCATAGCACGCATTCTGAAATTAATCCATCCGGTATGAATTACCGCTCGCATACAGGCATCGATCAACGGATACCCTGTTTGTCCTTTTTTCCATGCTACTATAAAAGCTTCATTTTTTTTATGTTCTAATAAATCATATCCCTTGTTAATACATTGAGTTTCATAGCTACATTCCATTTCGAATTTTTGAATGAAGTGACAATGCCAATGTAATCGAGTGATCATTGAGTTGTAGGCTCTTTTGTTACGAAGTGATTTAAGATTTTGATTGACAGTTTGGAATACTTGACGAATACTCAAGTTGCCCCATGCCA
>JAHDCZ010000010.1:0-25581 GCA_020629615.1 Saprospiraceae bacterium | reverse complement strand
AGATTTTGATTGACAGTTTGGAATACTTGACGAATACTCAAGTTGCCCCATGCCAGGTAAGGCGATAATCTGCTACATGCCTTTCTACTTTCTAGTGGTTTTGATATATGTTTCTGATAATTCTGACCACGATCTTGAAGAAACGATTTGAGGTATTTCCAGGCATTTTTTTCACCGGCTGGTTGAAAGTGACTTGGATAAGTTTTTAATTTTTTAAGAAATGAATCAGGAAGCGCGAAGGGATGTTTGATTTTTAATTCCTTTGATAAGCTAAATTCATTATTGATCGGTTTCTGATACATCACTTGATGCCAATTTTTATTCCAATCATCTCGATTCTTTATCCCTCGAATGATTCCATCACGTTGTGATTCTTTCCAGATAATCTTTTCTTGAGTACAAAAAGCTTTAATTGCCTTATCTCTATTCCATGTAATTTGAATGCCACTTTCTTGATGGCTAAAAACATGTTGAACGTTAAATTTTTCTACTAAATAGGAAAATACGTCCATAGCATTTCCGTAAAAAATGTAGACTTGCCTATTGTACGCTGAAAGCGTTTTGTTTAATTCAAGTAGTGAATGATAAATGAATTGTAAATGTCTTGTACTCGTGTCAGGGTATCCAATGATGTTGGGCTCGAAAATATATATGATCAGGTATTCAAGATGATTATTTTCAGCATTCAGAAAAGCTTCGTGATCCTGTAATCGTAAGTCTCTTTTTAACCAAACTATATTTTTAGACTTTTTCAAAGTATACGTTTCCTTGTTTCATTACTAAAGCAAAACACAGGCGGGACATTTAAGTTTTACAGCTGTAAATAAAATGAATATTTGTGTAATATTTTTTAGACGAAAACATCCAAATTGAATAAATTGTAAACAGAAAACCAGTTATATGTTCAAGTTAATTTTATTCATACTTTTATTCGTATGTACCTCTCCGATTTCAGTATTAGCATCGTCCGTAAATTCAGTTTATACAGTTAATACTGTTATCGATTCTGATGGTACTTGTACATCAGGAAATTGTAGTTTGCGAGAAGCGATTAAGGCCGCAAATTCAGATGCTTGTCCGAGTACTATTCAATTTAATTTACCAGTTGGATCAGTCATTTTATTGAATTCAACTTTACCGACAGTTACTGATGCAAATACTATTATTGACGGTACAGCGAATGGTCTCTTCCCAGGAGATATAATAATTGATGGTTCGAACATAAATACTTTTGACGGAGATTGCTTTCGATTTGAGATGGCTAATAATTGTGCGGTTTATGGGCTGTCTATCCGATCTTGTGATGATGAAGCTATACAAGTTAGGTCCTCCTTAAGCTTTCAATTGGGTGCAGCGAATAAAGGTAACTTTTTATATGATTGTGGGTTTAACGCGGAAGATGGTAATGCGGTGATAATAAGAGATAATTCTAATAATGCAATTATCAAAGGAAATTATTTTGGAGTAACAAGTATTGGACAAAAGGCGGAAAATGGAGAAGATGGAATTGAGATTTACTTTTCAAATAACGCCATTATTGGAGGTGTTTCACCTCTGGATGCAAATCATGTAGTATACTGCGAAGGTTCAGGAATTTATACTGAAGAAACAATTGGAGTCCAAATTAATGGAAATGTAATTGGTTATAATCCACTACTCACATTGGATGGAGAAGTAGGTTATAGAGGTATTGAAGATAAAAATTCCACGAGCTTGAGTATTGGTAATCAAGCTGGAAATTTGATCCGTGAATTCCATAACAATGGAATTCAGCTTTCCAGTACTTCCAACGCAATTATTAAATCAAATACAATAATAGGTTCCTATGCCTTTGATTCCAACACTGGTATATCTGCTTTTGGTGCGTCCTTTGTTACCATAGGAGGAAATTCTTTTTCCGAGGGCAATTCTATAACCAATACGAATACAGGAATTTGGCTTGGAGGACAATCCAATTTTGTATCTATTCATGGTAATGAAGTAAGTGATTGTAACCAAAGAGGGATACATATTCTTGATGCTTCAAGCGTGGAAATAGGTGGCGAAGGCCAATTATTAGGTAACACCATACATGGAAATACTTTTCAAGGGTTAAGGATTGAAATAGGAACTGATATTGAAGTAAGTAATAATGAAATCTTTGAAAACAAGTTAGGTATCACTTTTGATTCGGATGCGATATTAAATGATGTTATAATCGGTTCCAATGATCCAACCTTTGGCAATGAAATTTATAATAATACTCAATACGGAATTAATATAGCATCCGATTTGGGAAGCTCACAAGTCAAATTAATGTCCAATGCGTTCTATGGTAATGCCACAGAAACTTTACGGGCAAGTAATCAGTTCAATTTGTTTAATCAACCGGCCACCATATCAAGTGCAATAAATAATACTATTATTGGTGAAAGCGAACCCAATAGACAAGTTGATATTTATGCCAATCATCCATTATCAACAAACCCTTTCAATTGCATGGATTGGGAATATATGGGGTCTACTTTTTCTGATGGTTTTGGGAATTGGTCTTATTTCGATGAGGAATTAAGCTCAAAGTTTACAGTAACAAGTATTGTACAGTATGACAACTCTAGTTCAATATTCTCAGAATGTGCTCAAATAACGGATTGTAATTCTTTTCAATCCCTCGTGTTTTTAAATGGTGCTGACACAGAACAAGACTATTATTTTCCAGAAGGACAACAAGTGCAACTTACCATCAGTGTATTCCCAACTGAAAATGGAATGCAGTACGAATGGTTAAAAGATGGACAACCATTAAATCATTTTTTGGATACTTATGTCATTTCGAATTTTACAATGACAGATGTTGGGACCTATTCAGTAAGAGCGATTTATCCAAATTCTTGCGAATCAGAATGGATTGCTGCTAATTTGTTTTTAGAAGATAACAAACCGACGATTTCCAGTCTAAATGTATTTCCGTTTCAAAGACCTGATGAAATTGTCCAAGCACTTTTCACTATGGATATACCCGACGATTCAGGATATCGAGTAAAAACTATAGTTAATGGAGTCGAAAAATGGTACCCTGAGAATGGATTTGCCATAAGTAATGTAAGCACAGTTATTGAGACTTCTTACGAAGATGAGGATGTGTTAGTGAGTTATGAGGTCCACTTTGAAAATTCTGAATATGACCCTATTTTAACTTTTGATGGTAAACCCATACAAACCCAAATAACAAAACGATTAAATCAAAATTTTCACGTCTATTATAATAATTCTGAAAATTCGACAGATAAAATAGAGATTCCAATTAAATACATTAATGAAATGGCTTCGGCCTCTATAGTTTTTAATAGGGATAGATTAACATCAAGACCCCTTGGTATTAGTCCGTATGATGATCTTGATAAATCCGAATTAAACGAGAACGATTTTGATGATACCTTTTACTTAACCATCAATCAAAATGATCCCCTAATTATAAATGCCTCTGATGTCGATAATCTAAATGATCTCAGACCCGGTCTTTTTGAATATGAAATCAATTATTATGGTGAATCTGGAGATGTTCTGGAGACTGAAGCAGGTGAAATATTAATTGCTAAGTATGGAAGACTTTATAATAGTACGGAAGCATTTGATCGGGTAGTGGTGGTTATTGGTGGTTGGGGAAATGATATGGATCGGAATATGCAAGATCTCAGAAATGCAGGAGGTAATGTTAACGGTAGTGAGCCATTTTCCGTAGGTAATTATTTAGCGAGCGAAAATGATGTTTGGTATATCGGAACTGTGAATATGGATGGGATTAGTGAGAATGGCTATTTGGTAGGAAGGGCTATGGAAGCAATTCAAGATATTACTAATTCCTCAGATATGCATATTATCTGTCACAGTAAAGGAGGTTTGGATTCTAGAGCGTTTTTAAGTGAATCAAGTGCCATAGGATTTAACTCATCTGAATCATACTATGAAGAGTTTATTTTTGATGACTCCCCAATTGCAGCATCTCTAAAATCAATAACTTTTCTTAACTCCCCACTTGAGGGAGCAACACTGGCTAATACCTTAGATGATACACAAGCCGCCTCATTTTTAGATCGTAAAATTCCAGCGATTCGGGATATGGATCCTAACTCTGATATCAATGTGACTCTTGCAAATGAAACTGTTCCTGGGGAAGTATTGTATTTAAATGTTACGGGAGAAACTACAGCTAATATTTGGATAACAGAGTTATTATCTGCCTATACATTTCCTGGTGATGGTGTAGTTAGTTGGGACGATAGTTTTTGCCCAGATTTTAAATTCAGAAACTCAGCAGTACCTGGCAATCAATTGGACAAAGTCAATCAATTCTTTATTGAATCCGATCATTTTAGCGTTCATCAGACGAATAAATTAAATTATATCGAATCTTGTGGATTATTAACAGACTCGACTCCTCTTTTAGAAGATATTGCTGAAATGATTCGATCAGGGAATATCAATTTTACCTGCCATAATTGTAATTTATTAGAAGATTTTAATGACATCTTAAATGGTTCTTCCGAAAATGTACACATTGCGAGTATCGATGTAAGTGGATCAATCGTATCTGGTGCTCAATTATTTGTCACAAAGGATAATGAGGCTATTCCTTATGGTTATACGGATGAATTAGGTTATGTACGATATTTTAGCTTTATACCCCTTCAATTAGGCGATCGTTTATTAATCAAGGCAAACGGTTACTCTGAGATGGAAATTATAATTGATGAGGAAATCGCTGAGACGGGGATTATAAAAGCTCCTATGATTTTAGAGGATAACAATTCGACGAAAGTCAGATATCCGAAAATAGAATTACTAGAAGATCCGATTCTGGCTAAGAACGAGATTGATATGCGAGTTTCTGCCGAAAATATAGATGGATTCAAAATTTATAATGGTCAAGATTCTACGAATACATTTCTTCAATTCAATACTTCAATAGAAGAGTTTTCTTTTCCTCTCGATACTGGAAAAAATGTTTTGCTAGTTGAGTTTCAAGGAGAGGACTCAATTACTTTAAGAAAAGACGTTTACTATTTTCCTGAAGAAGAAATTGATTCTAAAATCAACGAGATCAATTTAAATACTACAGAGGAGCATTTTGGCGCAAACATATACTTTAAAGGTCTTTATCTCTCTAGTGTAATAAATAGTACTTCTCAAGAATTTAATATTCCGATAGGCATCAATGAATTAATTTTTCATCAAAACGGCTATTTAGATAAAGTACTTTTTGTGAATGATCAAAATACTGTGAATCTCGAATTGGACGAGAGACCTTATTATGAAATGGATAATACCATCAATTTAGAATTAGCGCCGAATGAATTGCAATACAAAAGATGGATGAGTTTTTTAAATAAGGGAAATTCCAGTGCGCAGCTTAATGCAAGTCGATATTTAGAAAACTTGACTGATTTAAATATCATAACTAAGTCAGAAACTTTTTTCATTGAAAATGAACTAACTGATAATTTAAATCTTTCTCTTGGAATCGTTTTAAATCAAAAAGAATCTTTGGAATTAAATGACCATTATCTACTTGTAAGGAATGAAGGAAATCCCATGAAATTATTTCCTGAAACTTGGACGGAAATTGATTACGATAGCTTTATGCAGCATTTGAGTTTGAATAACATAACGATTAATGAATCACTTGCTATTCTATTTGCGGAGAGAAAGGCACCAGAATTTCTAGACCCTGGAGTCATCAATTACAATATAAATACGACGGAAATCATTGATTTAGAATCGGTGTTTGTTGATCCCGATAATATCCCCCAGGATGTAGTTTTCGAAATAGTTGATGTAGGCTCTGGGTTTAAAGCTAACTTAGAAGAAAATAATCTTACTCTGAATATTTCAAATTGTAAAGTCGGTCAAACCTATATTACCTTGTCTGCTACGCATGATAATTTAACAATAGAACGTAGCATTACAATTAATCTTACAGATGATAATAATGAGGCTCAATTGTTTGATTTGAACGCCAATGTACTGGATTCAGACTGTAACGAAATTAATGGGAGTATCATTTTGGAGATTCAAAATGGTAATGATCCTATTGACGTCCTTTGGAATAATGGAAGCGAAGACCTAATCCTCGAGAATCTAAGTGCTGGGATTTATTCAGTAACGGTAACTGAAGAATCAGGTTGTTATTTGACAGAATCATTCGAAGTGAATATTGACGGAGGTCCTAATGCCGAATTTACTGAAGATTCAAATGGACTAGAAGTAACTTTTAACAATCTGTCTGCGAACGGGAATAGTTATTATTGGAATTTTGGAGATGGGTTTACTTCGACAAGTGAAAATCCTATACATACTTTTGCCATGGATGGTACTTATCTGATAAGGCTTGAAGTCACAAATGCATGTGGAACTGATGTTTATGAAAAAGAAATAACGCTTCAGGGTACAAGTTTGAATGAAATAGCACAAGCCAAGAGTTATAGGATTTTCCCGAATCCGAATATTGGAAGTTTTTATATCGAATGTCCTAAGGAAACTAAGATAAAAGAGATTCAAGTTTTTGATTTGTTAGGGCGACAAATTACCGTAAAAACAAAACAAGAAAAGAATGTGATTGAAGTTGATTTTTATGACTCTAATGGTACTTATTTGGTTCTTGTAGTGGATACAAATGGGAATCGTTATCAAGAAAAAATAATTGTACATAAATAACAATACATAGGAATTAAAATTTCATGTTCTCATTTCAACCTTAGATTTTCCACTAATGACAGTATAATTGGGACAAACACATCGATTTCCCCTTGAATTCTTAGTAATTTTACACTTCGTCAAAAAACGTAATATGAACAATTGCAAATGGTTGATGTTTTGTCTGTTATTTCTAACGGCATCATTCGGCCTAAGCCAAAAAGATGTAACCATCAGTGGTTATGTCAAGGACGCATCGAGTGGAGAAACTCTAATCGGTGCCACAGTTTATGTCCCAGAGTTACAATTGGGTTCAAGTACCAATGTATACGGATTTTATTCCATTACTATTCCAGAAGGATCCTACCGTTTGGAATGGGGATATGTAGGTTTCTCTGATTATGCAGAGACCATCAAATTGAATTCCAATTTAAAGAAAGACATAGAACTCGGAATCGAAGCTGCACAAATGGACGAAGTTGTCATTGTTGCAGAAGCCAAGGATAAGAATGTTCGTGATATTCAAATGAGTGTCAATAAATTGGATATTCAAACACTTCAAAAACTACCAACATTACTGGGTGAAACAGAAGTTTTAAGAAGCATTCAATTACTTCCTGGAGTCACAAGTGTTGGGGAAGGTGCTGCGGGTTTTAATGTTCGTGGTGGATCCATAGATCAAAATTTGGTTCTTTTAGATGAAGCACCGGTCTATAATTCCTCTCACTTATTTGGTTTTTTTTCGGTGTTTAATCCAGATGCAGTGAAAGATGTCAAACTTTATAAAGGGGGTATTCCTGCTAGGTATGGTGGTCGATTGTCTTCAATATTGGATGTAAGAATGAAGGAAGGAAACAATAAAAAACTAGCTGTCAACGGAGGGATCGGAACTATATTTAGTCGTTTGGCAATAGAAGCTCCAATTGTGAAAGACAAATCATCTTTTATTATAGCTGGAAGAAGGTCTTATATCGATTGGTTATCTAGACCATTTTTAAGTGATGAATTTGCCAATACCGCACTCAATTTTTATGATTTGACCTTAAAGACCAATTATAAAATCAATGAGAACAATCAAATATTTGTTTCTGGATATTTTGGAAGAGACAATTTTAGGTTTGGTGATGCTGCCGGTTTCAATTGGGGGAATTCAACAGCCACTTTACGATGGAATCACTTATTTAGTGATCGTTTGTTTTTTAATTTAACCTCTTATTATAGTAATTATGATTATCAGATCAATTTTGGTGATACAGCGGAGGATAAATTTGATTGGAGTGCACGCATAATCAATTATAGTCTAAAACCTCAGTTCTCTTACTTTTTAAAACCGACCAATGTAATACGCTTTGGAGGTCAATCGATACTTTATGAATTCCAGCCGGCCAACGCCATTGCGGTTTCTAATAATGAAGCGATTGATATTAGCTTGGATAAACAATACGCATTTGAATCCAATATTTTTGTCGAAAATGAATTGGATGTAGGAAGCCGAATTAAATTGAACTATGGATTACGATTGTCGCTTTTCAATTATGTAGGTAAAGGTAATGCCTACGAATACGGAGAAGCACCGGCTGGAGAAGTGAAGCCATTTGTTTCTTCTACAAGCTATGATCAATGGGAAAATATTCAAACATATTGGAACCTAGAGCCTAGAGCTTCCATAAAATACCAAATGAATGAGACTAGTTCGATCAAACTAAGTTATAATCGTACGGCTCAGTATATTCATTTGCTCTCCAATACGATCGCGGCCACACCGGTGGATGTCTGGACACCGAGTACAAATAACATCAAACCTCAATTAGCGGATCAAGTGGCTATGGGATTCTTTAAGAATCTTGATGAGGATAAATATGAAATGTCGGCAGAAATTTATTATAAATCAATGGATAATCTAGTGGATTACATTGACGGTGCAGATTTGATCCTGAATCAGTTTTTAGAGGGACAAATATTAGAGGGAGAGGGAAGAGCATATGGCTTGGAATTAATGGCAAAAAAGAAGGAAGGACGATTTTCTGGATGGCTTAGCTATACCTTAGCTCGTACAGAAAGACAAGTTGTAGGGATTAATAATAATCAATGGTATCCTGCGCGTTTTGATCAATTACACAATTTAAGTGTGACCACATTTTATGACATAACGAATAGATTGACCTTGAGTGCCAATTTTGTTTTCAATTCGGGAACACCCACAACCTTTGCTTCAAGTCGTTTTGAACAAGCAGGGTTTGTTATTCCCAATAACGATAATAATGCAAGAAATGATGTAAGAATACCCAATTATCATAGGATGGATTTATCGCTGACTATAAATCCGAAGGAAAAGCCTGGAAAGAAATATTTTGGAAAATGGATTATTGGTGTTTATAATCTATACAATCGGAAAAACGCATTTTCCGTTTATCAAAGTCAAGATCTGGATCGTGTAGCGCCTATGGGAGAAACTACTTCTGAGGCACTTCGTCTCGCAGTGATAGGAAGTGTGATCCCTTCGATTTCATACAATTTCAATTTTTAAAATGAGCCTTCATAAAATGAATAATATAAATAAATATATGCTGCTTGCCGTATTGGCATTTCTTTTTGCTTCATCTTGTACTGATCCAATTGATGTTGATTTGAATTTTGATAATGCGCAGTTGGTGGTAGATGCATGGGTAGATGATCAAGCCAAGGATCAAATTATACGATTAACTTTAACTCAGCAATATGATAATTCGGCTAGAGCCGAAGGTGTTCCTGGTGCTACGGTAGAAGTTGTTGAAGGAAGTAATGTTTACGAATTTGTAGATCAGGGAAATGGCGACTATAAGTGGTCATCTGACGGCACCACTACATTGGGTGAAGTCGGAGATGTTTTTGTACTGAAAATAAATGCAGATGGAAACTTATATGAAGGGACCACGAGTATGTATCGAGTTCCTGAGATCGATTCTATCACAACAGAAGAGAGGAAGGATGAAATTGGTTTTGCTGATGGTATTTATGCTCAGTTATATGCAAGAGATTTGCCAGGTATTGGGGATACCTATTGGGCTCGAACCTACAAGAATGGAATTTTCTTAAATAAACCCGCTGAACTGTTTCCGATCTATGATGCAACTTTTAGTCCAGGATCTTCATTGGATGGGATTACATTCATTCCTCCAATTAGAGAACTTATTAACCCTATTCCTGATGCCCCAGAAAATGGTGAGGATGTTCCAAGTCCTTATAAAGTTGGAGATGAAATTAGAGTCGAATTAATGTCTATTAGCAATGAGGCCTATGAATTTCTAAGTATTGCCTTTGAACAAATGACAAATGGAACAAATACTATTTTTGCTCTACCGATTGCCAATACCAGGAGTAATGTCTTTAATATCATCACAGGAGAAAGAATGATTGGTTTTTTTAATGTAGGTTCTACTTCGGTAGAAACGATTTTGGTAGAATAGCTTTTATATATCTGATCGAAGCGTAGAATAAAAAAAAAGCCCAGCAAACAAGTCTGCTGGGCTAAAATATATAATGAAAAAAATTAATCGTTTAATTCAGCAAAAGTAAGGTTTAGACCAATTGAATAGTTGGTTCCTAAAAAGTTCTGCTGCTGAACAATAGAAGAATAAACAAATCTTCCATTTGCACTTTCTCCAGTGTCTGCATTGAGTACATCTGGATAAACATCAAATATATTATTAGCATTAAAAGTAAATTGTAGAGCATCACTAAAAGTATAGCCCAATCTCAAATCAGTCACTAATTTGGCAGAATGTACTTGGTCAAATTGCTCTCCGCTTGGACTGGTAACGGTAACTTCTCCAAATTGAGTATTGTCCAATCCTACACTCCATTTGTCAGTAGAATAATTCAACCCTAAAATGATTTTCGACTTTGGTCTAGAATCGGTGATCAATGATTGCTCTCTTCGATCGAAGATGTTATAACCAGCATTTTCGAGTGTAGCCGGAGTATTAATCGCATCAATCGTAGTACTGTTAAAGTTAGCAGCTAATGTAGCACCAAATCGTCCATCAGATCCAATGCGGTAATTATCAAAGTTTAATACAAAATCAACTCCATTCGTTTTAGTATCACCGGCATTAATAAAGAACTGAACGGCTTTAACACCATTTTGTTGCAATATCACATCAATTGCATCTCCTGGAGTTTGAGCTTGGATTTGTGAAGAGAATAATACTCGATCTTTAATCGTAATATTATAATAATCAACAGAGGCAGAAATATGATCATTTAATCGATACGTCACCCCACCTGTAAAGTTCAGTGATGTTTCAGCAAACAAATTAGGTACCCCGAGCGCTTGTACCGCTGGGTTGTTATTTGCTAATGTACCCTGTAACTGTGGATCTGGTGATCCCTGAACAATAATGTATTGAGAATTAATCAAATATCTTTGGTGCAATGTTGGAGCCCTAAACCCAGTAGAAACTGATCCTCTTATAGCTCCTTTATTTCCAAGTTTATAACGACCATTTACTTTCCAAGCAAAGTTACTTCCAAAATCAGAAAAATCCTCAAATCGCGCTGCAGCTCCTAATAAAAGATCATCTGTAATGTCATAATCAAGGGTTAGGTATCCTGCATTACTTGTTCTGTCTTCATCTACTTCTTCTTCAGGTTTTATACCAGCAAAAGAATCCGACCCTCCTTTATAGAATGAAAATTTATCACCAGCAATCGATTGGAAATTCTCCTTTTTGGACTCATAACCAAAACCAATGAATATATTATCATCCGCACCAAAAGTTCGGTTGAAATCTAAATTTGCTATGGTGTTCGAAAAGTTATATCCTCCTGGATTGAATGTTGAAGGTGACCATCCGTGATCCGCTAGATAATCTCTATTAACAGAATTGGTAACTGTATAATTAACAGCATTTCTACCATAGGTTAAGCTTAGATCGGTGTTAAATCCAAACAATTCTGATTTTATTCCAGCTGAGTTAATATTGTCTAGGATATCTACGTCGAAAGTAGGGTGGTAACCAATATGATTTTCAAAGGTTGTAAAGTGTTCCGCTTCCGCCACATCTCTTCTCCAGTAAGGTGCTCGATAGTACGCATAAGATCGACCATCTCTTTGAGTTACTCCGTGAAAAGTGTAGAAAGTAGAATTATCAGAAATTGGATATTCCATATTGGCAAAAACGTCTAGTTTGTTGATGTTGGGCTGGCCAACCTTCATACTGGCATCTGGATTGGCTGCCAACCAATCTTCATTGCGTTGCCAAAATCCTAAGTCCCGAATGTAATCCGGATCAGATTCACCACCAGCATAATCGGCAGAATTTGGAGCTGCTCCTTGGTCTCCAGCTCCTACATTTCCAGCTCTGTTTGTTTCATTTTGTTTAAAGTATCCCAAAGTATAATTGATGAATCCATCACCAATTTTTTTGGTTGAATTGAAATCTGCACCAAAATTAAATCCGTCGCCTTCGGATGTAATACCAGTTCGAGCATTAAAGGTGGAATATTCAACATCCTTTTTGAGTATCATGTTGATCACACCTGCAATCGCATCAGATCCGTATTGGGCAGAAGCCCCATCCCTAAGTACTTCAACCCGTTCAATCGCGGCCGTTGGAATCGACTTTAGATCTACTCCTACTTCTCCTTTACCGGGGGTCCTATTCAGATAGACTTGCGCAGATTGATTCTTCCGTTTTCCATTGACTAAAACCAAAGTTCTTGATGGTCCTAATCCTCTTAAATCTGCTGGATCATAATGCGCAGTCGCATCAGATATCGCTTGATTCTGTGAATTGAAAGAAGGTACTTTGTAATTCAGCATTTGATCAATTTGAGTTTGACCACTTTTGATCAATTCACTCGCATTAAAATTGTCAATGGGGACAGGTGAATTCAAAATGGTTCTTGGTTTACCTCTGGTACCAGTCACAACGACCTCGTCAAGACCGACGCCTTCACTCATCATGACATTCATTCCCATTGTCTTTCCATCGACCGATACCTCTTGCCGAGAATATCCGACGTAAGTGAATACAAGGACTGTTGGATAATTTTGAGGAGTTAAGCTGAAACTACCATCAATATCCGAGATGGTACCATTTGTTGTGCCCTTTTCGTTAATACTCACTCCAATAAGGGGATTGTTATCACTATCTGTTATGATCCCGGACACCTGGGAAATACCAGAATATCCAAACAAGATCAATAGTAAAAGGGTGAGGTTTTTTTTGGTAAGTTTTTTCATTTAGTTGGTATGTTTAGTTAAAAATTAAGTCAGGGTGCTTCCGTAAAAATTTAACTCAGGGTAAACAAATATATAATTTAAATAATAAGTAGTTAATAATTTTGGATAACTTATTAATATTAAAATATGTCTTGGCAATATCACTGTATTGCAAAATATATAGAACGTCTAAAATATTTTGCTATTTTCTGATTTAATACTCGGAATGGATTTTCATTTATGCCCTTTTTTTTAGCTTTGCATTCCCTTTAGATCGGGATGTGGCGCAGTCCGGTAGCGCACACGGCTGGGGGCCGTGTGGTCGCAGGTTCAAATCCTGTCATCCCGACTATTTTAATTTTAGTCGTTTTTGTATTCCACTATATTGAATTTAGTTGATCCTTTTATTAACCCTTCAGGGCTATATGAGCTACTATTTTGGTTTGATGTAAGTCGATACTTGGATTTTTACAGCAGATGATCCAGTTAATCTTCAAATTTTGCTTCCCTCTTAAGCATACTGGCTTCAAATGCTTCCATCAAATCTTTTGAGACCAGCATAGCCGCGTTATAATTTGCCATATTGTCAAGACTGTCTTGAACACTATGATCTCTTTTATACAATAACATTTCTTTTGTTCCTCGAACACATAAAGGAGATCGAGATGCAATTTGAAGGGCTATTTTTCTAACATTTTCAAGCATTAAATCCTTGCTTTCCCAATAATTATTGACTAATCCGATTTCTTTTGCTTCCGGACCAAAGACTTTTCTTCCGGTATAGGCCATTTCTGCCATTATTCCTGGATGTATAATGGTGGGTAATCTTTGTAAGGTCCCAATATCCGCAACCAAACCTAGTTCTATTTCTTTGATAGTGAAGTAAGCACCCCGCGTACAATATCGCATATCACAAGCCGAAATAATATCAACCCCTCCTCCAATACAACCGTTATGAATAGCGGCCAACACCGGTTTCCCGCACTGCTCAATAGATGAAATAGAGCCTTGAAGTTTTTTAATGAACGCTCTTAAATGAAGATTTTTTTTGGCTTGACAATCAGAATCACCATGATGTGAAGACATCAAAGTTTCCAAATCAATCCCCGCACAAAAGTGTTTTCCTTCACCAGACAAGATAATAACACGGACTTCAGGATTCTCTCCCAATGCTAGAAAAATGTCTTGCATCGTCTCCCAAGATTCAAGATTTAAGGCATTTGCTTTTTTAGGTCGGTTGAACGAAAGTTCGGCAACATGATTTTTGATTTCTAATTTGAAACAAGAATTCATAATAATCTTTGATTAGTGTATAAGCTGAAAGCAAAGAAAACGAAGCTACAGAAATATTGATTTCTATTTATTAGAAGCAAACATAGTTTTTTATATTGAGTTTATTCCAAATGATAAATCAACATTTTAATTGTTATGTCGCAATCTAAAACTATAATCGAGCACTTTTACGATCAAGAATCCAACAATCCTAATGCACCCTTTTTACACCAGCCTTTCGGCGAAAATTGGGAAACTTATACCCGAAAGGAGGCAGGAATGATGGCAAGAAAATTATGTTCTTATTTAAAAGCTCAAAATTTGCCACCCAAATCTCATATTGGTCTTGTTTCTAAAAACTGTAGGGAATGGTTAATAACGGATTTAGCCATCATGATGGCAGGTCATGTTTCAGTGCCCTTCTTTGCTACTTTAAGTGGAGAACAAATTAATACCGTATTGAAACTTGGAGATGTAGTCATGTTATTCGTCGGGAAAACAGAAGTTTGGGATGATATGAAAACTGGTGTTCCAGAAGACATGCCCATTGTTAAATTTCCCCATTATCAAGGAAATTCTAAAGTGGAGCGAGGAACATCTTGGCATTCAATCATGAGTGATTACAAACCTGACATGGATACTCATAAGCCCAAAATGACGGATTTGTGGACCATTATTTTTACTTCTGGAACAACCGGAACACCAAAAGGTGTTATGCATTCATACAAATCGATCAACGCAGTGATAGAAGAAGCGTTTCGAGTAAATAATCCGTTAGGTCTCTCTGAAAAAGGCGATAATAGATTCTTTTCATTTCTTCCCTTAAACCATATTGCGGAAAGGGCCTTAGTGGCATGTCTTCCTCACAAATATGGCGGCGAAATATTCTTTACAGAATCTCTTGAGCAATTCGGCAAAAATCTCAATGATGCTCAACCGACAACCTTCTTTGCAGTACCTCGTATTTGGACGAAGTTTATGTTGAAAATATTGGAAAAAATGCCTCAAAAGAAACTAAACACTTTGCTGAAAATTCCAATCGTTTCTAGCTTGGTCAAGAAAAAAATTACAAAGGGTCTAGGTTTGCAAAATGCTCGTTGTACGGCAGTAGGGGCTGCTCCAATTGCTCAAAGCACAAAGGATTGGTTCAAAGCACTTGGTATTGGTATTACAGAGGGATATGGTATGACTGAAAACTGCGCGGCTACTTCGTTCCTTTTACCTGATCAGGATAGACCTGGATCAGTTGGTTTGCCATTAAATGGAGTTGAAATAAAACTAGCCCCAGAAACCAACGAGATATTGATGAAAGGTAATGTTGTGATGGAAGGCTATTATAAAGATCCAGAAAAAACTGCCGAAACAATTGTGGATGGATGGCTTCATACTGGTGATCAAGGACGATTTGATGAGGACGGTTTTTTATACATAACTGGAAGAGTCAAAGACACTTTTAAGACGGCTAAAGCTAAGTTTATCGTTCCAAGTGAAGTTGAAGCTAAGTTTTGTGATTGTATGGATATTGAACAACTATGTTTGTTGGGTTTAGGAATGCCTCAACCCGTTTTGTTTGTAGCATTATCCGATCTAGGTAAAGCCAAAACTTCAGAAGACATCAAAGAAAGCCTCACGAAAGAGTTAGATAAAGTAAATTCCAAATTACCAAGCTATAAAAAGGTGAGTACCATAGTGGTGGTGAAAGAAGCTTTCTCTATCGAAGACGATACCTTGACACCGACCCTTAAAATTAAACGACCGCAAATACATAATAAGTATAAGAGTGATTTATTGAACTATTGTGAAACGGCAGATAAAGTAGTTTGGGAACTTTAACCCCCTTAGTTTTCGAGGCATGCTATTTGCAATTTGCCTATCTGAATAGAGCAATGTTCATATTAATATGATTCTTAATTTTGGAATATGGCAAAAAAAGTAAATCAGACCGCATCTTTCATGGTCCGTTTCACGCAAACGATTTTTGAAGACGAAAAAGGTAATAACATCCAATGGAGGGGGAAAGTCTCACATGTACAAGGTGGCGATCAAAAAAACTTTGGCGATTTTAATGATGCTATGGAATTCATTCAATTAAAATTGCAAGAATTAACCCTCGATGCCACCAAAGACAAAACTCCAGAAGAGCAAGTTGGACTCCTAAACAAGAGTCTTTATATTTGGAAGAAAGTGGCCAAAACAGGTCCCAAAATTTTATTGGAAACGATTAAAGATCCAAAAAAACAGGTCTCTCAGATTCAGGATCAAATCCAAGATCAAATTAGTTCGATTAGTGACGAACTTGGCACCAAAGTCGCTTTGGATCAATGGAGAAACGCTTCGCGATCGGATTTTAAAAAAATGATGAAAGCAATTGATTCACTGTCCTCCGAAATGAAACTTCTCAACAAAGAAGTCAAACGCTTGGCAAAAAGTCAGAAATCAAAATGAGTTCTTTCAAAAAGGAATTAGTATCCCTAGAAAAAGATTTTGAAGAAAAAAATATTCATGTTTTCACCTTGGGAGGATTTAAACTTTGGCGATCTACTAGATTCGTAAAAAATAAAGAATGGGGCAGGGATAAGACCATACAATTATTTCAATTTTTTATATCCAATCGATTCAGACATGGTGTGCACAAAGAACAAATAATTGATCAGTTGTGGGAAACTGCTAGCGATCGAGATTTTAAAGTGGCTTTGCATGGAGTCAATAAGATACTTGAACCTAATCGTCCTTCACGGCAAGAATCCAAATATATAATTCGGCAAGGTTTAAGCTATCATTTGAACAAGAATAAAATATGGATCGATGTAGAACAGCTTGAAAAATACATCGCTTTAGCAAATCGTTCCAGTCAAGAAAATAGTCAAATTGCCAAAAAGGCATATCGTAAAGCCATCGAACTATATGAAGGAATATATTTGCCCAATAGGATATATGAGGATTGGTCCTCGGAGGAACGAGAAAGAATTCAAGTTTTGATCTTAGGTGCTTATCTGAGCTTGGCAGAATTGACACTAAAGAATAAACCTTTGGAAACTATCAGACTGGCACAAAGGGCCATAAGTATTGATCCCTGTTGGGAGGATGCCTATCGAATTCAAATGGAAGCCTATCTCCTCCGCGGAAACAGACCTCAAGCTATCAACACATATCGAAAATGCCAAGATATTTTAAATAAAGAATACGGTATCCAACCCCTGCCAGATACTCAAAAGATAATGAAGAAAATTATCCAGATTTAATTTTTTTCGGCTTTGAGCCGAATTTGTAACTCATCTGTAACTATCGTTTTGCATCTTTGTATTATCATTTAATCAAAGTTCTAATTTCAACAGTTATGGCATCAAAGAAATCCAAGTTGCAAAACAAGAAAAAAGCGGCAAAAGCAAAAGCAAGGAAAATCTCAAAATCAATCATTGAAACAACAGGTGGCGTGTTAACAATTTCTGTTCAGTCAGGTGAAAAGTGGCACAAATTAATGTCCAAAACTGTGACGATGACTGAGCCCATGAGAGAAAAACAAATTGATATGTTTTACGACACAGCCGAGGCTGTTCAAGATCAATTGGAAAATGGTGCTGCAAGATTGAGAGATTTATTGGGTATTGAAGAACCAGTGATTGAAATGATTAAAGAGAAAGTTACCAATCAAAAAATCTTATCCACGATCTATAGTAAGGCTACAAAATGGGCTGAAAAAATTCCGGGCAATCCTTTAAAGAAACTTCTAAAAAATGCTCCCGTCAAATTAAAAATTGAAATCGAAGAGCTAAAAACAAAAAAGAAAAAGTCAAAGAAGAATAAGAAAAAATCAATTAAGAAAGTAAAGGATTCAAAGAAAATCAGCAAAGTTAAATCCACCAATTCTAAAAGTGCCATCCAATCAGCAGCATCCATCATCAAGAAAGTCGCTAAGCCCGTCATTAAAGAAGCTTCAAAAAGAATTGCACCACCAAAAACAACTTCATCAACGACTCAAAAAGTTGTGTCCAAAAGAAGCCCTGTTGTCAAACCAAATGCAAAATCTGTAACAACACAAAAAGCTTCGACTCCAAAAAGAAGAGTTTCGACAACAAAGAAGGCAACTACGACTAGAGCAAAATCAACTGTCAAAAGAACTCAGGTGGTGAACGATAAGTTAACCATGATTTATGGAATTGGTCCAAAGATGGAATCCATGTTAAAAGCTAGAGGAATTAAAACTTTCCGAATGTTAGCAGGGATGACATTGAAAGAATTGGGAGCAATTATACAAGAAGGTGGGCCTCGTTATAAATCGTATAGACCAGCTGATTGGAGAAAACAAGCGCTTTTAGCAGCGAAAGGGAATTTCCAGGAATTGAAAAAATTTGTAGAACAAAATATTAAAAATTAATTACCAATAAATAGAATATCATGGCAACTAGAAAAGCTAAAAATCAAAACAAATTTGAAACTGTAATTAACAAAACAAAAGACATTGCCTTAAAAGTAAATGATTTTACTTACAACACGACGGAAGAAATTATAGAGCAGTCAGTTAAAAGAGGTGAACAGTGGCAAAATCTTACCAGTAAGGCGATTGCAGATAGTTTGGAGATCATGGCAGTAAATCAAAATATCATGTTTGATACCTTGGATAATTTAAAATCTCAGTTTCAAACAGGTACAAAGCGTATTAAATCTTTGTTTAGCAAAAACTAAATCAAACTTTATATCTAGCCACAGTGTCATAGGATACTGTGGCTATTTTATTGAAGTGATTTAATGACATATTGTTGAATCCTTCTTTATAATTAATTGAACTTCCCGCAGAATATCGTGTTATGAAAGATAGGATGAAAAAGAAAAATAGAAGTCACTCGAGTTTTAAAAATCTTGCCTCTGAAACTGGTAGAGCAGTAAAAGAGTATTTTGCATCTCTTCCTATTCATTTTAAAAAGGTTGAGAAAGAAGGTGATGAACATCCTGTACTGGTAATTCCCGGTTTTATGACAACGGATTTTTCGACAGCTACTATGCGAAATATTCTTCACCAACAAGGATACAAAGTGAAAGGTTGGGGTATAGGTAGGAATTTAGGAAAGCAAGAGTACATAGACCAATTAGTTGTCAAAGTTCAACGACTATATCGTCGTGATCATCGCAAAGTGAGCATCATTGGAATCAGTCTTGGTGGCGTGTTTGCGAGAGAAATTGCAAAAGTAATTCCTGATTATGTCCGACAAGTTATTACAATAGGATCGCCTTTTGCGGGCTTAGATCAAAGCACCAGTGTTGAATGGATCTTTGATTTAATTACTTTAGGTAAGGGCAAAGATCAATTGTCGCCGGCATTTTTGGAAAGTCTACTACTAGCTCCTAATGTTCCACTTACATGTATTTACACGAAGGAAGATGGAGTAGTTTCTTGGGAATTGTGCATGGAAACCAAAGAGTCTGATTTTATACAAAATGTTGAAGTTAAAGGAAGTCATTTTGGTTTGGCGTACAATCCTTCAGTTTTGAATATTGTCAAAGATCGGCTTCTATATGAGGAATCCAACTGGAAAAAGTACGATGCCTTGAATCAAAGAAGACAAAATGAATGGGTTCCCCATGATGTCTATGAAGAAAGTATCTTTAATTAACGATCAAAAAAGGAAGTCTTGCTTGAACGCCTTTAGTGGTTAGTACTTTATGAAAATCATCAGAAGCTTCTATAAGTTTAGAGACATTTACTAGAGATTTAAATGGGTCAGATTTGCTTTGCCTTTGGAGAGATTGCAGTATTCCGTCAATCGGAGAAACTTCAATTTCTGGATATTCTATGATTTTATAGTCATCGATTTTGGTCATTTCTTGCGCTAGATCGAAGGCTGTATCTAAATCTCCAATGACATCAACCAATCCTACTTCTTTCGCCTTATTACCACTCCATACTCTTCCAGCAGCAACAGCTTTTACTTTTTCGATTTCCATCTGACGTCCGTTAGCAACCCGCTCTAAAAATTGAGAATAAAAATGATCTGTTTGGGATTGCATATATTCTTTTTCTTCTTCGTTTAATGCAATGAAAGGCGAAACTCCATTGGCATAAGGGTGTGTATAAACAGTGTCAAATTTGATTCCTAATTTTTGATTTAATAATTTTTCAATGTTGGGTATTGAGCTAAAAACACCTATGGATCCAGTAAGCGTGTTGGGCATGCTCACAATGGTGTCCGAATGACAAGCAATATAGTAACCGCCGGAGGCGGCATAATTTCCAAAAGAAGAGATTACTTTAATTCCTTGTTGTTTCAAAACATCGATTTCGTGCCACAGGGCATCTGAGACATTCGCATCACCACCGGGGGAATTAATCCTTAGAATGACAGCCTTTAATCCTTCTTCCTTTTGTAAGTTTCTAAATATTTCAAAGTAAGGACTTTCGCAAATATTACCCTTACAATTCTCAGCATTGATGATTTCGCCCTCCATGGCGACAAGGGCAATTTTATTTTCAGATCTCAATTTATCTTTGATCTCTATTTTGTCAGAATAATTTTGAAGTTTGATTTTGGGAATTGATTGTTCCGAATTTAAATTTAGTTTTTTGCGAATGCTCTTTTCGAACTGATCTTGATAACATATTTTATCTACCAGTTTGATTTCTTTGGCATAAAGGGTGTTTTTTTTGTCGAGTGAACTTACGTATTCGACGAAAGTCGCGGCATCCACATCTCGAGATTCTAAAATTCCATTTTGATAAATACCGAAAATATCATCCATATATTCCCTTGTCTGAAATCGATTTTCGGGACTCATTTCATTTCTTCGATATGGTTCTGTTGCACTTTTAAATTCTCCTGCATAGAAAACCTCCATTTTAACCCCAAGACGTTCTAACATCATTTTATAGAATGGTATCATTCTACCCAAACCATTTAATTCAACTATTCCATTTGGATTCAGAAAAATGGAATCCGCAAGTGAAGAAACATAATAGGATGAAAGTGTATAGCTGTCACCGTAAGAGTATATAAATTTATCTGACTTCTTAAAATCGAGCAGAGCCTCGCGAATCGATAACAAGGTGGAAGCTCCAGATGGAATCGGATCGCCAGATAGCTGAATTCCAGCAATTCTTGAATCATTTTTGGCATAATCGATTAGAGTTAATATCCGTTGGAGTCCGATATTGTTTTTTTGTTGAAATCCTAAAGTGCTTATGGCTACGTTGTTACTCAACTCAGGAATGAATCCTGATAAATTCATTTCCAATACCGACCCATCTGGAACGTCATTTTTACCAATTGACAGTATTGGGATTGAGATGCCAATTATGCAAATCAAGCAAATTATTGCTGCCAAAGTTCCGAGGCACGAGCTAGTAAAAAGTCTTGAAAATGAGATCATTAAGATTTTAATTTAGTATCCAAATTAGGATTAATATACGCAATGCCGACATTTACTCGACTAACAACATTTTTAGCAAGATATTTGCTTAATTTCAGATAATAGAAGCCTATAGATGCAGCGTTTATGGCAAAAATAAGTATCTATTGGTAAGAAGTATAAGAGATTTGAGATGAATCTTATTAATTCTGGAGCTATTTTGCAAAAGACCAACCAAATGGTGTAGATCGTGCTGAATCAACATAAGTATATATTTTTCCTTTTTATTTTTCTTTTATTCAGTTCAAGTCTTGGAGCTCAACTTCAAGTGACTAGTGTTAATGGACCCGTTTATACCCCAGAATCTCTGATCGAAAACGTTTTTCTTGGTGATGGTGTAGAAGTTACTAATATATTGTACACTGGCTCTGAAAATGCAATCGGGGCATTTACCAATGGACAGGCTGCTATAGGCTTAGAAAGAGGTCTAATCATGAGTTCGGGTTTTGCAGAAAGTGCAGCGTTAGCAAATACTGGAATTGAATCAGGTGCAAATGGGATTGGTACTAATGATCCAGATCTGGCAGCGACAACAACGACAAACATTATGGATTTGAGTCGTTACGAAATCACCTTTATACCCGTAAACGATACCTTGAGATTTCGTTATGTATGGGCATCAGAAGAGTACCCGGATTTTGCTTGTTCGACTTTTAATGACGTTTTTGGATTTTTCATTCAAGGACCTGTGCCAGGGGGTGCACCAGGCGAGATGTATGATTGGAAAAATATTGCATTAATTCCTGATCCTTTAGATCCGTCAGGTGAAACTTTCTTGGATTTTCCAGTAACAATCAACTATGTAAATGATTATAATGATACTCCCATTCCAGCCGCTTGCTCGGGAATGAATGGATCGACCGATTACGATGTCTATTATAATCCAGTTGCAACAGGATCTACACCAACTTATAATGCTTACATTGATATTTTCATTGCTCAGGCAATTGTAACTCCTTGTGAAGAATACACCATTAAGTTGGCAATAGCCGACGGAAATGATAATATCTATGATTCTGCGGTTTTTTTAGAAGCCAAAAGCTTTGGTACGGGATCTCTAGACGTCTCAATTGAAACTGTTAGTTTGGATGGAAGCATAGCAGAAGGTTGTGATCCTGGGTTTTTATCCTTTTCATTGCCTAATGAAGTTACTGCCGATTTTGACATCGATTTGAATATTATTACAGATCCTACAATACCTAATATCGCAACAAATGGTGTGGACTATGAAACCTTGCCTACTCAAATAGTAATACCCGCAGGTTCCAATTCTGTAAATTTCCCGCTGGTTGCTTTTGAGGATGGAATAGCCGAGGGCACCGAATTTATCCTTTTTGACATTCAAAGAGATATTTGTAATAGAGATACATTAAGAATTCCTATTAGGGAAAGTATTATTCTTCCGCCTGTATTGCCAATGGATCAAGAAATATGCGCAGGTCAAAGTGTAGCATTGGATGGAGAATTGGATCCACTTTTTATTCTCCCAGAACCTCCGAAGTTTTCTTATCAAGGTGGGGACGTTTCGTTAAACAACATGGGGCAAGAAACTTTTTCTTTTAATTTTGATATTGAGGTTTTTGGTGTGGCTCCAGAAAATTTAAGTGAGGGTGTAATTAAGTCAGTTTGTATTGATTCAATGAATACGCTGGGAATCGATATGACCATCTATGATTTCTTCCTAATAGGTCCTGATGGACAAATTTTAGAGTTGATGACAGATGTTGGACAAGATCCAACGTTTGGTCCAATGGATACTACTTTTTTACGAAATGTTTGTTTTACACCTTCGGCAACTGTAAATATAAATAATGGTAATGCGACCATTGGTCCTGTTTTTCCATCAAATCCATCGTATACTGGAGAGTTTGCTCCAGAAGGAGTATTTTCGGATTTATGGGATGGGGATTATTCTCCGAATGGGACGTGGTCATTGCTTGTTTTTTTGGATGAGAAACCACTTTGGGGATTGTCACAAGGAATTAATGTCTTCAAATCTTGGTCGATCTGCTTTAATTCCGTTTATCAAGTGGATTATGAATGGAGCCCTAACAACGGTACTGTCGATTGCGTAAATTGTGAGGACGTCACCGTAACACCGACAGAAGATTCGTGGTATTATCTAACCTTGACAGATTCTTACGGTTGTAATGCAGTAGATTCAGTTTTTGTTAAAGTCAACCCAAATCATGATGCTCCAGAGGGTCTTATTTGCAACGTCCTTAGTGAAAGTGAAATACTTTTTGATTGGGAAGATGGAAGCGTAGGGGAAGAATTTGAAGTGCAGATCAATGGGATGGGACCTTGGATCAATGTTGGTTCAGTATCGGAATATTTAGTAGGCATGCTCGGCTTTAATGAGACCGTTTCATTAAGTGTTCGAGTATTTTCTGCCGATTGTGTCACTGAAGAAGCTTCCACTACTTGTATGACTCCTAATTGTACGCCTCCGACGGCCTCACTTTTAAATTCGACTATTCCTACCTGTCCAGGTGGCAATGATGGAAAAGTAAAAATTGAAGCTACTGGGGGAGTAGGTCCATATACTTATATCTATGGAACCCAATCGGTAACCAATGGACAAATTGAAAATCTTCCTGCTGGTAATAGCATCATAACTATTATTGACGGGAACAATTGCGAAATAGAATTCAACATATTTTTGGATGAACCAGAGTCTATTGAAAATTCTTTCAATTTAATCAATAATGTTCTTTGTTTTGGTGGCAATAGTGGTTCTGTTCAAGCGGTTCCATCCAATGGAAAACCACCTTATAGTTACGAATGGTCAAATGCTCAGATAGTTAATATTGCTACCAATTTACCGGAGGGATTTGTATACGTGACCATTACGGATAATGACATGTGTTCCATTATTGATTCGATTTATATTTCAGAACCAACAGAGTTTAACATCGATTCTATATTATCGAAAGACGTGACATGTTTCGGTCTCAATAATGGTGAAGCTATGGTTTTTGTAAGCGGCGGCACTAGTCCTTACACTTTTCAATGGGATGATCCTAATATGACTCAAAATACTACCATTTCGGACATTTTACCTGGTACTTATTTTGTTACGGCAACAGATGATAATAATTGTTTTGCAATAAGTAATGTGACAATAGATCAACCACCTCAATTGACTGCAGATTGGATGATATCTGATATAAGTTGTTTTGGTGCTAACGATGGAATCGGACAACTCAATGTTGTAGGTGGAACTCCGCCATATGAATTTATGTGGCAAGACATGCAGACTACCAATCCGGCAACTAATCTTTCTCAAGGAGCCATTGGTGTGACAGTTACAGATTTAAATGATTGTGCCTTAGTCATGTTAAATCAAATTAATGAACCAAATGAAATCGTATTATCTGGTTCACATGTAAACATAAATTGTTTTAATGGACTTGATGGTTCCATTGATTTGGAAGCTTTTGGTGGGTCGGGTATGTTGAATTATTCTTGGGATACTGGAGACTTTTCACAGGACTTAACAGACTTGATCGCTGGTACGTATTGCGTTACTATAAGTGACGAAAATAATTGTCAAAAAGATACTTGTTTTGTATTGACGGAGCCTCAAGAACTGCTTGTAGTAGAAGAGGTATTTGGAGTTGGATGTAGTGGTTCGACCAATGGTCAAATTCTTTTGGATGTTTCAGGTGGAACTGGTACGTACACCTATAGTTGGATTGGTGATAATGCTTTTACAGCCACAACGGAAGACCTCAATGGAATTGAGGCGGGCACTTATACCGTTTCGATTACGGATGAAAACAACTGTTCCTTTAGCAATACCTACATTGTTGCCGAAGAAGATCCAATTGTAGTTTTAAATACAAATACTGATGTCAATTGTAACGACGGCATGGATGGTGAAATAGAATTGGTCGTTTCTGGAGGGACAGGGTCTTATACTTTTTCTTGGCTGGGGCCGAATGGGTTTGCCGCTTCAACAGAAGATCTTTCTAATCTTGAATTTGGTCAGTATATGCTAACAATTACTGATTCGAATAATTGTAATTACA
>JAHDCZ010000092.1 GCA_020629615.1 Saprospiraceae bacterium | reverse complement strand
TAAGATTACCCATGTTGTCGATTTTAATTTCATCAACAAGACCTTCTATTTCTCTTTTTATTTCGTTTCTAATATGGTGTTCAAAACCAGGGGCACCTGGTACTTTGCACAGGCGGGACAGTAATTCGATATTCATTGTTTATTTTTTAGGTCTGCCAAAATACGAGAAAAGGAAGAAGATTTTTGAATCAGGACTTATAAATTAAGGTCTTAACATTCGATTTGGACTTTTGACTAGCCTTAAGGGTTATTTCAAGCATCAAGCTCGGTTTTTAAAGTAAACATTGCAAGGAGGAATTCATACATCAGTGATCTAAATTATCGTTGTATTATTCATAACTTGTTCAACCATACACTAAAAGAGAAGTTTGTTTGTCAAAAATAAAAGCATTAGCCGGTGAAACTGCGATTTATGGAATGGGGAGTATCCTTCCCAAGATCATGAATTTCTTATTAGTGACTCCTTATTTAACAAGAGAATTAACGGGTGGTCAATATGGCATTTATAGCATTATTTATGCCTATATCGCTTTGATCATGGCGGTGGTTACTTTGCGCTTGGAAACATCCTACTTTCGATTTGCAACGCTAGGCAATGAAAGAGAAAAAGCTTTTGGAACCTCAACGATCACGATCATAGCGATGAGTCTGTTATTTTTTATCTTGGTATATTTTAATGCAAGTGCAATCGCTGGCGCCATCACTGATGTCGGAGATACTAAATATATAAAATGGTTTGCTTTCATCATCTCGCTTGATGCCATGGTTGCAGTGCCTTTTGCAAAATTGCGCTTGGAGAGTCGAGCTGTGAAGTTTGCTACGATTAAGATAATTAACGTAGTAGTCACCGTAGTAGTGATTCTATTCTTTTTGGAATTTTGCCGGCATTTTCATGCGAATGAGTCTAACAACTATTGGGCTTCATTGTATGATGAAACTCAACTCTTAGATTATATTTTTTGGGCTAATTTGGTAGCGAGTGCTTTTGTATTTGTCCTCATGATTCCGGAATTTTTAGGGTTTAAATTACAATTTGATAAAGCGCTATTTAAAAAGATGATCCGATATTCATGGCCTTTGATTTTGGTAGGTGTTGCTGCTGCTATTAATCAACTCTTTGATCGGGTATTTATTGCCGAACTACTACCAGGTTCTCCTGAAGAAAATGAAAGAGCTTCGGGTATTTATAGTGGTGCTTCCAAAATTGCCATTATCATGAGCCTCTTTGCAACGGCATTTAATTATGCCGCTGAGCCATTTTTTTATAAAAACTTTAAACAAAAAGATGCCAAAGTGGTCTATGGCAAAGTAGCTCTTGCTTTTACAATTACTGCTTGTCTCGTATTCTTGGGCATAACTTTGTATATCGATATAGCACAAATACTAATTGGAAAAGAATTTCGCGAAGGGATTTATGTCGTTCCTGTGTTGCTTATGGCATACCTGTTTTTGGGATTGTATTATAACTTTTCAATTTGGTATAAATTAAAAGACAAAACCATATTGGGTGGTGTCATTGCTTTGGTGGGAGCTTTCGTTACGATCACATTCAGCTGTATTCTGATTCCAATAAAAGGTGAAATTGGAGCTTCTTGGGCGATTTTGATTTGTTTTGTTGTGATGTGTGCTTTGGCTTTGTGGACAGGAAAAAAGCATTATCCTATTCAATATCCATTGATAAAAATGATTGGGTATATATTAACTGCCGTTGCTCTTTACTTGATTCACTTGTACATTATTGTTCCATTCGCCGAAAGGCAAGGAAGTCCAATCCTCGGATTTATATTGAATTCTCTTCTAATAATTGGGTACATAACATTCGCCTACAGGCAAGATAAAGACTTGATAGAAAGTACCTAAGGTCAATACTTACGTTTCTATTCTGGAAAGAAGGGTGTTTTAGTAAAAATATGTTTTGAGATGATCCCTGATTTCAACACCATTAAAAAGCAGTAATAGAACGATGAATATGATTGCGAAAAGAATAAACACTTTGAATTTCTTAAATGATAATTCAAGTTTTTCTCGGCGACTCATGTAATTTTTTTTTCTATAATGCGACATATGATTTTACATTTTGCTGTGTCTTTCCCAATAGTTTTGCTCTTCTATTTCTTCAAGAATCTGAAGATAGTTACTATATCTCAACTCACTAATAAACCCCTGGTCGAGTGCATCTTTTACCGCACATTTAGGTTCGTTTCTATGTGTACAATCTCCAAATTTGCAATCCTTAGAAAGGATGAATATTTCCTTAAAATTATGGGCCACATCTTGCACTTCAAGGTGATTAAACGATAGCATTTTAATCCCTGGAGTGTCGATGATCGATCCTCCTCCTTCAAGTAAAAACATTTCCGCAAAGGTTGTTGTGTGTTGCCCTTTGCCAGTGTATTCAGAAATTTCGGTTGTTCGCAAATCCAGATTTGGTACTAAGACATTCAACAAGGTAGATTTTCCAACACCGGATTGTCCACTGATCAGGGTCACTTTGTCTTTGATAATCTCTTTGAGCAATTCCGTATTTCTATTGTCCTGCGCGGAGACTAAATAGGTTTGATAACCAATATTTTCATAGATGGTTTTGAGATACTCATACATTAAAAGATCCTCTTCGCTATAGACATCCGATTTATTGAAGACAATTTTTACCGGGATATCATAAGGCTCAGTCATAATCAAAAATCGATCAATAAAACCTTGTTTTAATTTGGGTTCGGCAATGGTCACGACCAAAAGCGCTTGATCGATATTGCTGGCCAAAAGATGAACATTGTGTTTTTTACGAGGCGATTGACGGATGACATAGTTGCGTCGATCCAATATCTCAACGATACTTCCGGTAGTCTGATCGTCAGATTTTTCTTCGTGATACTTAACAAAATCACCCACTGCAACAGGGTTGGTTAATTTGAGACCTTTCAATCTGAACTTACCCACGATACGGCATGAAATTTCTGTATTGTCTTCTGTCCGAACAATGTACCAACTGCCCGTAGATTTGACGACGGTTCCTTGTTTTAACTCTGGCACTTAGGCATTTACTTTTACAGAATGAATGGCTGCTGACATTTCCATAATTAATTGAGGATCTTTTTCGATCGCATCACCTACCACAATAACATCTGCTCCGGCACGAGCATTTTCTTCGGCTTTTTCTGGCGTTCTAATTCCTCCACCAACGATTAATGGAATATCCGTTGCACTGCTGACCGCATCAATCATGGATGTCGGAATAGGATTCTTAGCACCGCTTCCTGCATCCATGTAAAGCATTTTGAGGCCCAACAATTCACCTGCCATCCCTGTGCTCATTGCAATATCATCCTTGCTGGAGGGAATGGGCATCGTATTACTCATGTATGTAACGGTTGTGGGTACTCCACCGTCAATTAGCATATATCCAGTAGAAATAATTTCCAATGGACTCATTTTTAAATAGGGAGCAGTAATAACATGTTTTCCGATTAGCAATTCTGCATTTCTTCCAGAAATAAGTGATAAAAACAAGAGCGCATCTGCTTTATAACTTAATTGAACTGAGTTTCCAGGAAATAATATGGTAGGAATATTGGTGTTCTTTTTAATGGACTCGAGTACCATATCCAACATATCATTTACGATGAGACTTCCTCCAATGAAGAAGTAATCCACATGTGCTTCTTTGGCTAATTGAAGCACATTGTCCAATTTTCCTAGGCGCAGTTTGTCAGGATCGATGAGAACGACAAATTTTTTTTCACCCGATTTTTTAGAAGCTAATATTTCTTGATATAGAGACATGTGTGCATTTCTTATTGCAAAGATAATTTAAATCTGAAAAGTGTGTGTTAAGTTGAACAAAACCACGGAGATTAAGTCAATACATATCCTACTTAAACTGATTCTTTATTGGATTTTGCCGAACATCCCAGAATTTCAATATCTCCAAGAGATCATTTTTAATGCGATAAATGAGATAATAGTTTTGAGCAACTAACCTCATGCGTATCGTAGAATTATTTGTCTTAACTCCTAATTCTGGGTTTCTCCTGATAGTCTGAATTGCACTATTCGTTAGGATCCAAAGTTTTTTAGAAAATTTATCTGAATTGTTTTTTAAAATCCAGTATTCATAAATATTATCAAATTCCTCAATCGCTTCAAGTGACCAGACAACGCTAAAAGTCATTTATTATACTTTTCAGAAACCTCAGTATGGGTTGAATAATTCCCTTTAGATATATCCACTGATCTTTTAAGGAGTTCATCTAGTTGTTGAGGTTCCAAATTATATACCCCATTTTCTGTTATGTGAGATAACATGTTCGAAATAGAAAACATAAGTTCTTCATTCTCGATCTTATTAATCTGCTTTATCAATTTATCTCTAACATTCATATAATGAGTTTAAATAAAAGTAAGTAAAATCATGGCGCAAAGCAATAGTTCATTAAATAAGGTAGTGGAAATGATCTTTAACTAATGAGGTGATTCAATATGAAAACCACACTTCAACTGCACCTCCATTATTTTTTTCAAATAGAAATTGAGTTTTATAATTCTTTAGCAATTCATAAACTTCCATTTTAAGCGCTCCGGTGCCTTTTCCATGGATGATAAGAATTTTTAATTTTCTTTGATCGATTGCTTGCTCGATAAATTCTTTGCATTGGCTCAATTGGTGACGTAAGATTAATTGTGGCGCTTGATATTCAAAAGAAGGATTAAGTCGATCGATGTGGAGATCGAGGGTAGTTTCTTTAAATGATTTTGGTTTTGCTGGCTCATCGTCAAATTTTAAATCCAATTTGACTTCTTCTTTTTGAGGTTCTTTTAAATCATGAAGAGGAAATACGATGAGTTGATGATTGATTTTAATTTTGGCCTCGGTTTGCGAATGAAATCCGTTCCATTCACCATTTTGACCGAGACTATTGACAAAAACTTCATCTCCTATCCAGAGCGATTTAAAATCCATTTCAGTTTTTCTCTAAGAAATAAATGATTTGTCTGTAGGGTCCAAGTTCTGTTGATTCTTCAATCAAGCGCATCTCTGTGGCGTTAATGTGGGCATCATCGGTTTGGTCTCCAAATTGGCATTCAAAAATAACGCCTTCCATATCGATGGTATAAAAATCACATTGAGTAAAACCACAATTTAAACGCTCCCTGGTGAGGTTCCAGTCCAAATTGGTTGAAGCATAGCTAGTATCTAATCTAATAAAACTAAAACTTCCTTTATTGTCCGCACTAAAATTAAAAAACCCACTATCCAAAACTTGTGTCGTATCCCAATCAATAGCTAAACCTAATTCTTGTCTTTCGCCATAAGCCGAATAAATCTCTTTAATATCCCATGTCCCTCGAATGGACTTGAGAGCTTCGCTTTCATTATCTGAAGAACAAGAGGACAAACTTAAAGTCAAAAATGCACTTAGAGTAAAAAACAATACAATGAAAACCTTAGATCTTTTTCTTATTAACATTGATAAAGTATACACCAGTTAGTAATATTAACGAAGCTATAATAGATTGGTTCGTAATAATTTCATTTCTAAAATAGTATCCTAATATTAACGCAACAATCGGATTAATATATGTACTAGTAGATACTTTTTCTGGAGAAACCGTACGCAATAAATAATTAAAACTACTGAATGCAACGATACTCCCAAAAATAATAAGATACCATAAAGAAAACCAAGTCTTTGATTTTAAATCAAACCAATTGACGTCAAAGGGGTTTTCAACTAAAACACTAGCAAGAATCAAAAAGAGACCACCTGTGATCATTTGAATACCAGAATTCAACATCAAGGACTTAGGCAATTCCACCTTAGAAACAAAAATGCTTGCTACTCCCCAAATAAAAATGGTAAATAAAATAATAACAATACCTAAGGATTGATTATCGGATTGAACAATCTGATCTTGACTAATCAAAAAATACATACCCAAAATCCCAAGGAAAATTCCTACAAAAGTCATTAATGGCAATGGTTTTTTATCCAAAAACCACATCATTAAAACCAAGACCAAAGGCTGCGCTGATACGATCATGGCCGTTAAACCAGAATCCAAATATTGCAAAACCCAAGTCATACCTCCATTGCCCAATGCGAGAAACATGATCCCAGCAAGAAAAGAATTAAGAAGTTGCTTTTGACTAGGTCGCGGTCCTTTTTCAAAAAGGTAATACAGCCCTACAATTAAAACAGCAGCGATGACAAATCGTACCCCTGCCATTAAAAATGGAGGAATCTCGTCAACCGCAATCGCTACACATAAATACGTCGAACCCCAAATAAAATAAATGGAGATAAACGCTATTATGGTTAAAATCTTATCCTTGGTCAATAAATAACAGTCTTAGGGTTTGGATTCGGTTTCTTTATTTTTCACATATTTTTCAAGCCACTGATCTTGTTCCCACAACATATGAAGAATAGATTCTCTAGCTACATAACCATGACTTTCTTTGGGTAGCATAATTAATCTTACAGTGGCTCCCAGTCCTTTCAGTGCATTAAAATATCGCTCACTTTGCATAGGATATGTCCCAGAGTTGTTATCTTCCTGACCATGAATTAGAAGCAGTGGCGTTTTCATTTTATCGCAATGCATAAATGGAGACATCTCATAATAGATGTTTGGTGCTTCCCAATAATTTCTCTCCTCACTTTGAAATCCAAAAGGAGTCAAGGTACGATTGTACGCCCCACTTCTCGCTATCCCAGCTGCAAATAAATCAGAATGTGTCAAGAGATTAGCCGTCATGAAAGCCCCATAAGAATGACCTCCTACTGCTACTCGATTTCTATCTATATAGCCCATTCCATCGACGGCATCAATGGCAGATTTGGCATTGGCGACCAGCTGCTTGATAAAGGTGTCATTGGGCTCTTCATCACCTTCTCCAACGATCGGAAATGCCGCATCATCCAAAACAACATAACCGCGATTTACCCAATACAAAGGAGACCCATACCAAGGATAGGTGAACTCTTTGGAAGAAGAAGTCACCTGTCCTGCACTTGCTTTATCTTTAAACTCCCGAGGGTACGCCCACATGAGCATAGGCATTTTTTCCTTTTTCTCTTTGTCGTATCCGACGGGTAAATACAAGGTCGCACTCAACTCAACGCCATCTTCTCGTGTATACTTTATTACTTCCTTATGTACATTTTGAATGGCCTCAAATGGATTTTCAAATTGCGTGACTGGAGTTAATTTATTGGTGTTGATGTTTCTGAAAAAATAGTTGGGATACTTATTGGCAGACTCTAATCGGGTTAGAACTTTTCCCTCTTTGATGTCCATGACATTGACTAGTGACTCCAACATTTCGTTATCCTCAGATTGATATAATCTTGTCGTCTCACCCGATCCTAAATCATATTTGTCTATAAATGGCAGTTTGCCTTTCGGCGAATATCCAGCACCTTGTAAGTACAGGTCATTATCATCTATGAGCAATGTGTAGCGATTGAGATCATTCTTTTCGGTTACAAAATTTCCGGGATCACTGTATCGATCTTGATAGTTTCTTTCACTGAAAAGTGTAGGCTTTTTAGAATTATCCGATGGGTCAAAGATTTCTGTTCTAAGGTTTCTTGTGTTCCACCAATAATTGTAACAAACAGCCAAATTTTCATTACCCCATTCAATGGAGTTGTATCTTTCTTTGGTCTGAATAAGCAAAGTCTTTTCTTCTGTAAAAGGAGCTTTTTGTTGATAGATGGCGTCTCTAAATTCAACTTTCATCTCTGGGTCTCCTTGATCTAGTGCTTCAGCCCAATATAAGGTGGCGGGATGATCATCTCTCCACCTAAGGCTTCTTGGACCCTTTCGTACTGCCATAAAACCTTTGGGCAATTCTTCCATCAGAGGAACATTCAGCATATTTTTAACTAGTTTTCCATCTAAGTCATAAATGTCTGTTTTAGATGGAAATCGGTAATACGGTACGATATAAGAGAAAGGCTCGTGTACGGTTTCAACCATCACATATTCCCCATTCGGCGAAAGCCCAATATAACTGTACATCGCTGCTTCTTTCCATAAGGACTTTGTACCATCCAGATTAATCTTCCATAATTCGGAATGAGCCAAACTTTTAAAATTGGATTCATCGGTTTTGTTTTTTAATAGATCCTGATAAGTACGATTTTGAGCCTTTTGTCCCTCGTTTATAGATACCGTTGGTCCTGTAGGGATTGCTGTTTCTGCATCAATCAAAGCCGCTCTATTTTTGGGTAACATAGTCGTTATAATCGATTGATCGTCTTTTGTCCAGTTGATCACATCACCCATGTTGGCATTCAAAGAAGCATCCGTTAGACGACTTGCTTTGGCCATTTTAATGTCTAGTACCCATAATTCAACTCCGGTTAATGTGGTATTGGTAAATGCCATTTTGGACTGATCGTGGGACCAGCTAAAATTGGTTAATCGTGCATTTTGTGGGAGGTTACTGACAGGAGTTTCTTTATTTGTCGCAATATCCAAAATCTTTAAATCATAGTAATAACGAGCACGACTTGAAATGTTTGTAATGGGATTTATTCTTAATCCAGCAAGTCTCAATTCTGTTTCTGAAAGCTCGTCGATTGATTTAAAATTGCTTCGGTACATTAAAACCGAATGGGTTCCTTTGCTATTAATTCGGATTGCTGGTGCCATCGGGGCGTCGGCAAGAACCATAATATCTTGATCCGGTGTCTGATATTTTAGGTCGATCTGACCATTCATAATAAGAGGGATACTCATCATAATAACTAGGAAGATTTTTTTCATGACTGTGATTTTGTTTCTGATTAAAGATAAAACTTACAATCTATTCAAACCGAGAATTACGAATTTACTATCTTAAGCCCAACAAAAAACCAAAAATGAAGAAGTTTTCGACAGAAATAAAATGGGGAGTGATTTTTATTTTAGTGGGTCTCATTTGGATGGTCTTTGAAAAACTCATGGGTTGGCATGACGAACATATTCAAGATCATGGTCTCTATACCAATATCTTTGCGATAGTTGCGATAGGAATTTATGTATTGGCCCTAAGAGAAAAACGAGATCGTGATTATGATGGCATCATGACTTGGAAGCAAGGATTGATTTCTGGTTTTCTGATTAGTATTGTTGTGATGCTTCTGACTCCCTTGTCTCAGTATATTACTCATTATTTGATTTCGCCAGACTACTTTGCCAATGCGATCAATACGGCAGTCGCCAATAAATATAATACGCAAGAAGAAGCGGAAGCATTTTTTAATTTCAAAAGTTATATGATGATCTCTACCTTGAGTGCGCCATCTTTTGGAGTTGTTACCTCAGCGATTGTGGCTTTGGTTGTGCGGACTAAGCGGGGGTGAGAAATAATTCGTTTCTATGGAGCTTGGTGGCATACGGACTTCTGGTTGTAGAAGGGTGTCGCCACGGTGTGGCTTGCTGACTTACTTCTTAGCTATTTTTAGTGACTGGCTTTTATTCATCAGTTTTTTAATTTTCAAATACAGATTAGCTTATTTGGCATATTTAATATTCATTATACCTATTCTACTGAATTCATAAAGACTTGGATCTATTCTTAATCTGATATTTTTGCTTGAGTTTGTAATTTCAACATAATCATGGTCTTTAAAAAATGGATTATCTGACCAAGCTGTTATTTCTATTCCAAGTAGAAATATTTTCCCTCTCCAATGTTTTGATTGATATTCTGTTCTATCCAATTTATTTAATCCATAATTAATTAATGAATTAGCCATAGATGCATAACCAACGCAATGGGTTTTGGGGTTCATTCTTAGTTCGTTTGGATTTGTTGTTTTTGTTTTATTGCTAAATTCAAGTTCTTTGGATGTTATTTTAAGTGATTCTTTTATTAGCTGTTTGATCGAACAATCTTTATTTTCCTGAATAAATTTGTCGATTTGCTCTTTTAAGATTTTGTCTTGTAATTTGATTGAATTTACGCCTTGTGTTATATCATAGAAAGTTAGAGTACTATAAATCGCTGTTTTGAATAGTAGTATTAAAAGTCCAATTGCAATTACTGTATTTCTGATTTTCTTTTTGATGTTTCTTTTTTTTGCCTGCCACTAACGGTGGATTATAAGCGCCGTGTCTGTGAGGAACGAAACAGAGATGATCGTCTTATATAATGTTAGGAGCAGGCTCTTTTCGTTTTCAATATACAGATTCTTTTGATTAATAATTTGTCATTCCAAATCCTAAATGAATAGAATTAATTAGTCAGGAGTATTATTCAATTTCTATCGAATTACTTATATGTAACGCATTTTCGAATTCTAATTTATAATATCTTTTAAGTGACTTATTCGTAGCCCAAAATATAGGTAATACTATAAGAAAAACTACTCCATATATATTCTCCGCATTATTCGTTATTATAGAATTGACTAAAAAGAAAGTTGAAAATAAAGTAAATACAATTGGCAAAATGATCAATGTCCAATTCAGTTTTATGTTTATCAGGATATCAGTTTTAAATTCTTCTATTTCAATTAGTGTTCCCTGAATGGTTAAAGGTGTACCTATTCCTTCGTTTATTTCCATTAACCCCATTCTTCTTTTTAGTTTGAAGGTGTTATCCGAATTTAATTTTCCAGTTAAATTGTATTTGAAATCAAAGAATTCTTTTTGTTCAATGACGAAATTAATTTTATCTTTTAGATTAGAAATAGATTGGTTTGTCCGATATAAATATTTGCTTGTTCTAAAAGCTGTAATAAAATCATTCACTAGATTTTTATTGCGCGTTTCTTGATAGTTCACGTTGCCAAAATTTCCATTTTACTAATTTGCTTGCTCCTAACTCATTCATAGTAGTTATTTTTCCTTTGTCATTTTGGCTTTGATAAGTTGGATGTCTTCGTAGATAAGATCTAGTTTTGATTGTGTGGAGTCAAGAATCAGTTCTTTGGATATCTTACTAT
>JAHDCZ010000091.1 GCA_020629615.1 Saprospiraceae bacterium | reverse complement strand
TGATTTTTTTGGCTTTCGCCGAATGGTAATGAACGAATCAAAAATACTCTTTTCCTTTTAGATCCAACCAGTCTTTTTTGAAGTGATTTCAAATCCAATGTTGTGTTTTTGTTGACATTTTATTAGGCTTGAGATCTTTATCTTAGAATAAAATTGCTACATGAAGTATGTATTTTTTATTATTTCTATTTACGTTCATCAACCAGTTATATCTCAAGAATACATCCCAACTCTCATCGATCAAAATAATTGGATCGTGTATGAGGGATATGATGATTTTACAGTGATATATTATACAGGATATCATTTGGAAGGTGATACTTTAATCAATGGTTCGAATTATAAAAAGTTATTTCAGTTTGGTGTAACAATGGATGCAGAAGATAACTTAGTATTAACGGATGGTGTGCTGAATGGTCCCGTTGGAATAATGCGCGAGGATATAGTTGAAAAGAAAGTTTACGGGAGGCTTCTTGATTCCGCAAACATGGGGTTAATAAACTGTCAAGAATTTTATTGGAATGGTGGCATGGGAGATGTCCTACTTCATGATTATAACATTGAAATTAATGACACACTCAATGTCTGTCATGAGGATATGGACAACCATCTTATCATTTATGACAATTATACCCAAAACCTATACAATAAAGACCGAGAAACTTGGATTTTTGGTTCTGGATTAATCATAGAAGGTGTGGGATCTGATGTAGGACCTTTTGGAACGTTTCGTGATTTTTTTCATGCCTCTTATGGTCATGGATTGAGTCATTTTTATCAAGGCCCCATAGAAGATATTTCTCAGTTTTCGACTGGTATTAAAGATGATTTAGACGAAGATGAATATAATATTTTTCCAAATCCAGTATCAAATCTAATTCATGTTGTTACCAGTGAGACCAATTTGAAATATCGCATCTACAACTTCATGGGACAGCTGGAACTGAGTGATCAATTAAATGATGATCTAATCAATCGGGTAATAAACGTGTCTACTTTAATTAAAGGTCAATATATAATTGAGATCAGTGCTGATGAAAATCTTATTAGAAAGTCTTTTATTAAGTTTTGATTATTCTTCTAAAATTTGTCTTTCCTCCCTTAATATTTCATAGGATTCCATACATTTGGCGCAAATTCTAAATAGTGGTAAGAAAGACCATAGCAAAATTAATCCTAAAACTTCATGGTTGGAAAATCGTAGGGGAAGTTCCACCTGAAACCAAACGTTGTGTTCTAGTAGCTGGTCCACATACTTCTAATTGGGATTTCTATTTTGCAGCGGCTTGCATGTTTGCGATGGATACTCCTATGAAAATTGGAATTAAGGATTTTTGGATGAAATTTCCGATGGGAATATTAATTCGATATGTCGGAGGGGTTGGAGTAAATTTGAAACCCGATAAAAAGTTTGATCGCAAAGGACAGGTAGCCTTATTCGCTGAATTGTTTGATCAATATGAAGAAATAGCTTTTATCATTTCGCCGGAAGGCAATCGAACTAAAATTGATAAATGGAAGACTGGTTTTTTTAGAATTGCAGAAC
This sequence comes from Saprospiraceae bacterium, assembly GCA_020629615.1. Taxonomy (GTDB): domain Bacteria; phylum Bacteroidota; class Bacteroidia; order Chitinophagales; family Saprospiraceae; genus JAHDCZ01. Next base: position 9,515 of record JAHDCZ010000091.1, on the reverse strand, counting down.
TCGCTCAAGTTCCAATCGTAGTCGCTTACCTCGATCACGGTAAAAAAGAAGGTGGTTTTGGTCCAGTCATAGATCCTAAAGATGGATTGGATCATGCCATGCGCACCATCATGGACTTTTATGAAACAATCACACCTTGTATCGAGGGAGAGTTTGTTCGAGATAAACGATATCCAAAAGAAGTGAACTAAATGGAATGATTATTTCGTTAATCCTCTATAATCTTTAAATAATTATGAAGAACTTTATTTTTATTGCTTGCCTTCTATTTGCCAATACTCTACAAGCTCAATCTGTTTTAGGAAAGTGGAAATCTATAGATGATGAAACTGGAGAAGCCAAGAGTCATATCGAAATTTTTGAAAAAAATGGAAAAATTTACGGAAAAATAACAAAGCTTCTTTTGAAACCGTCTGACACAATCTGTAAAAAGTGTCCTGGTAAGAAAAAGGATCAGTTGCTCGAGGGTATGGAGATTATTTACGATCTAAAGAAGAAGGGAGACGAATACAAAGGTGGTAAAATTTTGGATCCAGAATCTGGCAAAGAATACAAATGTAAAATTTCTCTTCAAGATGATTCTCATTTGAAAGTACGAGGCTTTATAGGATTTGCCTTAATTGGTAGAACACAAATTTGGGAAAGACTTTAAGGCAATTTTTTTGTCTATTTTGATTCAGCCCAAAAAGCATATATTGAGTTATCAAAAAATCATATCTGATGTCAAAGGCGGAAATTTTCTTCCGGTGTATTGCCTTCATGGGGTCGAACCATTCTTTATCGATAAGATTACCGAGGCAATTATTGAGCATGCTTTGGATGAGCCAGAACGAGCATTTAACGAGATTATATTATATGGAAAGGAAATTGATCATTTGATGGTAGCCGATCATGCGCGTCAATTTCCAATGATGGCTCAGCGGAGACTTGTTGTTGTGAAAGAAGCGCAAGAAATGCGAACCTTAAAAGACCTGGAATCTTATGTGAACAATCCTTCAACACAAACAGTACTAGTGATTGCGCATAAACACAAGAAGCTAGATATGCGCACCAAATTTGGTAAAACACTCAAAGCAAAGGCTCTGGTTTTTGAATCCAAAAAATTATACGATAATCAAGTCCCTCAATGGATTTCTAGTTATTTACAAGATAAAAAATTGAGTATCGCGCCTGATGCTAGTTTTCTGTTGACTGAATATTTGGGTTCAGACTTATCTAGAATTACTACTGAATTAGATAAGTTAATCATAAATCTCAAAGGAGAAAATAGCGTCAACAAAGGACATATCCAAAAGTATGTGGGCATATCAAAAGAGTACAATGTTTTTGAGTTGCAAAATGCGATTGGCAAAGGTGATGTACAAAAAGCACATCGAATCGTAAATTATTTCCATGAAAATCCTAAAAACAATCCTTTGGTTCTGGTCTTAGGAAATTTGTACGGTTATTTCTGCAAACTTGCTCTTGTGAAAGAAAATATAAAGCTCTCTGATCATGCCATGACTAGCGTGCTGGGTTTGAGTCCTCGGGCCGTAGGATTTGTAAAGGATTATAAGTCTGCCGCTCATAATTTTTCAATGGATCACTTACACAGGATTTTTCAAATGTTAGCAGAATCCGATCGTAAATCCAAAGGGGTAGGCGCACGTAATCATTCGGCGAAAGCCATCTTGCAAGAATTATTGGCTACTGTTTTTTCTTAATATCCGACTGCAGTATCATCCCCACGATGATCAGCCACAGCCTCAATAGTACCATCTTCATTGATCCAAATGGCTTCTACTCTTCCAATTTTTCCTTTGATTTTTATTTTGTGTCCCATTGCTTTTAATGTATCCTGAAGGAGATTAGAAAATGAATCTGGTTCCAATCTAATCTCATCGGGTTTCCATTGATGATGAAAGCGAGGAAGATGAACAGCATCTCTTAAACTTAAATCAAAATCAATTTTATTAATAATGGTTTGAAATACTGAAGTAATAATTGTCGAGCCTCCAGGTGTGCCAAGAATCATTTTAGTTTGACCTTCTTTTTCTACAATGGTGGGGGTCATCGAACTCAGCATTCTTTTTCCGGGTTCGATCTTGTTGGCTTCGGCTCCGATTAAACCGTAGAGATTTGGTTCGCCAGGTTTAATCGAAAAATCATCCATTTCATTATTTAATAAAAAACCTGCACCGCGTACAAAGGATTTGGAACCATAGGCACCGTTTATAGTTGTCGTAATCGAGACCGCATTGCCTCCAGTATCAATGATTGAAAAATGGGTGGTTTGTTCAGATTCCGAAAATTGTCCAGCATAAATACTATCACTTTGACTTGCATGTTGGATATCAAAATCCAACATTCTATCTTTTAAGTAATAGGGATTGAGAAGAGAGTCCACGGGGACCTCATAAAAGTCGCTATCTCCCAAATGAGTAGCTCGATCTGCATAAACTCGTCGCTCGGCTTCGGTGATGAGATGTATGGCTTTCGCCGAATGGAAAGGCATTTTTTCTAACGAATAGGGTTCTACCATTTCTAGTAATTGTGTCAGAGCGATTCCACCACTAGAAGGTGGAGGCATTGAGTGGATAGAATAGCCTTTGTAATTTGTACTTATCGGCTTTCGCCAAATGGTTTTGTAATCCTTGAGATCCTGATGTGTAATAATTCCACCATTGGCATTCATGCTTCTAACTATGGTGTCGGCAACCCAAGAAGAATAGAACCCATCTGCTTTATGGTCGCGGATCGCTGTTAGAACCTTGGCAAGATCTTTTTGGATCAATAGGTCATTTTTCTTCCAAATATGTTCTTTGACAAGTGCAGGTTGATGATCATTGTATTGAATGAAATTATCTTTTTCCTCGTTAAAATATTTGGCTTGTCTTTCTGTTATATAAAATCCATTTTGAGCGATGTCAATACTTGGCTGTAATAATGCCTTCCAATCTTTTAATTTGGAGTATTTCTCAAACATATCTACCATTCCTTTCACGGATCCAGGCACTCCTGCTGCCAAATGGCCTTTTTGGCTTTTTTCAGAAATGGCGTTCCCTTGGCTATCCAAATACATATCAGCGCTAGCACCAGCAGGAGCGGTTTCTCTAAAATCTAGACATTCAATATTTCCATGAGTATCTTTAAAAACCATAAAACCTCCTCCTCCAATATTGCCTGCAACTGGATAGCAGACTGCGAGGGCAAATTGTACTCCGATGGCAGCATCAATGGCGTTACCGCCTTGTTTGAGGATGTTTAATCCAATCTCACTAGCCTTTGGATGAGCGCTTACCACGGCAGCATTATCTACTCTGATCTCTTTAGAAAACTCATAGTTTGCTCCGTTTTGCTTACACGAAAAACAGCTTATACCTAATATAAAAACGAGTAGGAATAAAGGTAATCTAGAAATACTCATGGTTTGTCTTGTAATGAAGTGCCTAAGATATACTATTCAACAGGCATTTACGTTATATTTTTTTAATTTCAATCTTTCTTTTAAGACTTTCATATTATAAATAATCATTATATTTAAAGTCTTAATTGACAGAATTAATAAACGCGTAACACTATTGATTATGTCCTTTGTACAAAGAATGTTGCTTTTTATGCTATTGTTTGCTTCATCAGCAAGTTTGGTGGCACAAGTGAAATTTGTCAATGAGTTCTTAAATATTGGAGTTGGAGCAGAGGCTCACGGAAAATTTGGAAGCGTGGTTGCCACCGTGGATGACATTACAGCGGGTTACTGGAACCCCGCTGGATTGACAGAAATTGATGCCAATTTTCAAGCTGGAGCCATGCACGCCAATTGGTTTGGTGGAATAGCAAATTATGACTATATCGGATTCGGTAAGAGGATTAATGAGACTAAAGGATCTTTTGTGGCTTTAAGCCTAATCCGAATGGGGATTGATAACATCCCTTATACCTTGAACTTGATAAGCCCAGATGGGACCGTGGACTATAATAATGTTTCAGAATTTTCTGCAGCGGATTATGCCATGTTGTTATCTTATGCTTCTCACCTCGGAAGTGAAAATCTAAGCCTAGGTGGGAACATCAAAGTAATCCATCGTTCGATTGGTAGTTTTGCTTCCGCGTGGGGATTTGGTTTTGATCTTGGTATGCAGTACAGAAAAAGAAACTACGCCATTGGAGCATCGATTCGAGATGTGACCAGCACATTTAATGCTTGGAGCTTTAGTTTGACGGAAGAAGAAAAAGATATTTTTCAGCAAACCAATAATGACATTCCGGTAAGTAGTACGGAAATTGCTTTACCTCGATTGATTCTAGGAGGTGCTTATTTTGGAAGTAAGGGCGCTGTAGATTATTCGCTTGAGGCGAATTTTAATATTTCTTCCAACGGTACTGAATCAGGCATAGTTTCTGGAAATCGATTTTCTTTTGATCCGACCATTGGTCTCTCAATTGGCTTTAATCAAAAAGTGTACGTAAGGGCGGGCGTAGGTAATATGCAGCGAATCATCAATGATACAAATGGAAGTGAAACCACCTTAGAAATTCAACCCAATATTGGAATGGGTTTGCGATTAGGAAAAATAAAGGTAGATTATGCTTTGGCTAATGTTGCTGATGTGAGCGGTGCCTTAAAATCTCATATCTTTTCTTTGATATTAGACTTTAATAAAAGACAATAAATGTTTTCTATTGGTTTTAATTCTTTGCTAAACTTTTATCAAGGCTTAGGGTTATACTTCCATAAAATTTATTTCAATGAAGTTCTATCAAATATTTCTGTTGTTTTTTATTACGGCCAATTTTGCTTCTTGCCAAATCTCGAAAACGAAGTCAAATGACCTTGAATCTAATCCCGATCAAACTGCGAAGATAGATTTGGATGATCCTTCATTATCGCGAGCATATTTTGCATCAGGATGTTTTTGGTGTGTTGAAGCCGTTTATGAAAGTGTAAAGGGAGTTAAGGAATCTTTTTCTGGTTATTCCGGAGGACACACTAAGAATCCTACCTATGAATCTTCAAATACAGGAAGGACTGGGCATGCTGAAGCGGTAGAGATTATTTACGATCCTTCAATAGTTGATTTTGCAACTCTTGTAGATGTTTATTTCGGATCCCAAAATATAACTCAAATCAATGGACAGGGCCCTGATCATGGATCGCAGTACAGATCGATCATATTTTATCAAAATGATCAAGAAAAGAAAATTATTGATGATAAGGTAACACAATTAAATAAAGCCTTGGCGCCAGAAAAAGTAGCAGCTGAAGTCAAGAAGTTTGAGAAGTTTTGGATGGGGGAGGATTACCATCAAGATTATGAACGCTTACATCCTAATCAAAGTTATATTCAAGGGGTATCCATTCCTCGTTTGAAAAGATTTCAAGCTAAGTTTCCACATTTATTGAAGGATGAGAAACATTGAAAAATTGAATAATTCAATTAAGGGGAGTCGATCACTTGACTCCCCTTTATTTTTTAGTGACTTACAATGACAGAAAACTGAAGATATCGGTTTTTTATTTCTCCAGAAGATATTATCGAACCCGTTCCTCCAGTATGATATAGGGAGTATAAAGAATTCGAATTTTGCGAATAATTCAGAGCAATTTCTACCCAGTTTTTAATATCATAATTAAGGCCTACTTGCCATGATATGAGATGTCGATTATCAGCAAGATCTTTATAAGACGCTGAAACAAATTCATTTTTAGCCTCTAAATTGACAAGATAGTCATAGCTAAAACCAGCTGAAGACCAGATCGAGTTGAAAAGTCTATAGTGAGTTTTTATTGGTGTACTGATGTAAATACCTTCCATCGTAATGTTATCAAATTCTTGTTCGGCCTGAGTGAATAGGATAGATGGATCAATGGTAAATCTCAATCTCGAGAGGGCGTTGTACTCCATCCGAATCATTATACTGGGTGAGAGTCTTCCTTTAAATTCAGATTTCGTTTCAGGAAGATCGTTGTTTGTTTCAAATAGATTAGTGTAGTTGAGTCCAAAACCAATACCATATTCAAAGGATTTTTGAGCATGTAAATGTGGATTGATTAATAGCAACGCTAGACAGGTCAAAAGACCTATTGCAGTTTTAAAATTCATTAGGATTTTGTTTGTTGAAGTAGCGTTGGGCTATGTCGTCTTAGTTTGAATTGCTGATTATTAAACCAATAAATCAAATTAATATTGTATTCAAATTTCTCAAATTATGTTTGTGGTGATGAATGGCTAAGAAGAACACCATGAAATGAGCTGTTCCATAAATTTGTCGCATTTTTTCAATTGTTCCTTCGCCACAAATTCATTAGCCCGATGAGCTTGAGCTATATCTCCGGGACCACAAATAACGGCTTTGAAGCCTGCCTCTGAAAATTGACCTGCTTCGGCAGCGTAAGAAACGGTTTGAGTGTTGGAGCTACCAGTTAGAGAATTTACAATAGAAACTATGTCATCAGTTTCATTTGTGTCCAAGGGTGGGACAGCAGGATGATGGATTTCATTGGAAATCTTAAATCCGGTAAAACGCGGACGTAATCGATTTTCTACTTCTCGGCAATGAGCTTCAAAATTTTGAAGAATAGTATTTGCGTTATTTTTGGGAATGACTCTCACATCCCATAAAAATGTGCAAGAATCAGCAATGACATTCGGAGCAATTCCACTTTGTTCTATCAACCCACAGTGAATTGAAGTATGTGGCGGAGTAAATCTACTATCTATATCCCCACGATCTATTAGGTTGTCCATATAATCTTCTAACCAAATGATTAATCTTGCCGCTTCGTGGATAGCACTAACTTCTTGTTTGATTCGACTACTGTGTCCGGCACTACCATTAACAACAGTCTTGCAGGTCATGATTCCTTTTTGACCAATGACTGTTTGCATCATCGATGGTTCTCCAATGATGGCATAGCGAGGTTTTTCCGAATACGTGTTTTTAATATTTTGTGCCAATTCAGGGGCAGCCAAGCAACCAATTTCTTCATCATAAGAGAAGGCAAAATAAATGGGTCTTTTTAGACTCGCCGATTTAATCTTTGGTAGAGCAGCTAGGCAACAGGCTATAAAACCTTTCATATCACAACTTCCTCTAGCATATAATCGATCTCCTTGCTCAATAAGTAGAAAAGGATCTGTTTCCCAATCTTGTCCTTCGACTGGTACAACATCCATGTGCCCCGAAAGAATAACACCGCCATCGACTGCAGGTCCAATCCGGCAATGTAATGAAGCCTTGGTTTGTTCTTTATTGGGAACTAGCGTAAAGTCAATATCATGTTGTTTTAGATAATCTTTAATCCACTCCAGGATAGAAAGATTACTCATCCCACCAAGGACGGGAAAGGAAACAAGCTTTTGAAGAATTTCTGTGGATGTCATTGTGGTATTTTGTAATAGGTACAAATTACAGTATTTTTTTTAGCTGATTTCTAACGGAAGAGATTTAAAAGTGTTTGTTAAAATAATTTGTAAGTGCTTGCAATTCAGATCGAAGCTCTTTTCCAAGTTCATCGCATTTGCCTAGTGCTAAATGTTGTTTTGGAGATTCATGTTTTAGTGCAGAATTCTCATATTAATTATTTCCGAAGCATTGGTCTTATAAAATATTAGATGTTTGTTGATTTGAAGAAAACGATCATCATCTTTTTTATATGTTTAATACTTTCCATTTTTTGGATATTGACAAATTCTTGCAAAACCATTATTAAGATCATTTTGGTACTTTACTGATTGCTCATAAGACCCATGGTTTTTGGTAAATTCTAAAATTATTTCGAGGTCCTTTCTGCTTGAGGTGAAATTAAGCATTTAAACATCTCGATACTTGGTTTTCATCTTTTTAAGAAATTTAGAATTGTTAAAAGGTAATGGTGTGCCATTAGTTTCTCCTACAACTAGTGCAGCATTTATTGCTTCTATTTTTTTGCCTTTCAATTTCTGAAAGTCTCAAACCATTTCTTATGATTTCGCTCGTGGAGAAAGATCTACCGGACTTAATTTCCTTTGGAATGAATTTATCAACATGATCTCCAAGGATAATAGATGTATTTTTTGGTGTCTTTTAGTTTTCAATATATCATAAATTTGGTACACGATTCAAGTCAGGAATTGTAACATTGTATTTAACTATCAATTTATACGTAAATCCCAATTCCCAAAATCCAGAAATCTCAAAAAAATCAACTCCACCCAATCAAAACACTCAACAATAGAAAGCAAAGTGAAATGCCAAGAATGATCATTGTGATTGGGAATATAAATTGTAACCATTTATCAAAGGGGACGCGACACAATCCGAGCATGGCGATTAATCCGCCCAGTGTCGGGTTGATCATATTGGTTACACCATCTCCTATCTGAAAAGCTAATATAGAACATTGACGTGTCATACCTGCCAATTCTCCTGCTGGAATCATGATTGGAAGTGTGGCCAATGCTTGACCACTTCCTGAAGGAATCATAAAGTTTAAAATACTCTGAGATCCAGACATCAATACGGCTGAGATGTACGAAGGAAAGAGTGATAATCCATTTGATAGATAATAAGCAATGGTATCTGAAATTTGACCTTCTTGAAGAATGATTGTAATCGTTGTGGCAAATCCAACCATAAAGGCGCCAGGTGCAACAATACCTACAGATTTTAATACGGTCTGACCAATTTCATTCGGCGTAAGCCTAGAAAACATACTAGCTACTATCGTAATCAAGATGAATATTCCTGAAATCTCCTTAAAAAACCATCCATACTGAAAAATCCCAAAAAGCATGAGTCCCATGCCCAAAATGAAAATACCCAACATCAAATAATTATGTCCACTCATTTGGTAAGCATCGATTGATTTACTGAGTTTTAAATCTATTGTTTTGATGTTCTTGGTTAAAGAAAACGCTGGATCATTTAATGTTTTTCTATAGTATTTTAAATTGTAAAAGGCTAGACTTAAAACAGCGACGCTGCATAAGATTGTTCTCAAAATAGCACCAGAATATAGAGGCAGTTCCGCTATGCGATGACCGGTGCCGACGGTGTATGGATTAATAGGCGAAAGACCAAATCCAATGGTGATCGCGGCTACAGAAACGCCGGCAGCAAGCATTAAATCTCCACCGATCGCGAGGATCATAATGGCAGCGATAGGCACCAAGGCAATGTTGTTTTCGTAGCCTACAAAGATGCCAAACAAAGAAAAAATTACTGTCATTAATATGATCGTCAATTCTTTTTTATCCGTTCCCATTTTTTTGACCAAAGTACCCACAACATGTTCAATCATCTTGGTTTTTTCAAGAATGCCAAACATGATCCCACTTGTAAGAACCACCCAAATCACTTCATGTGCTTTGCCAAATCCTTTCGAAAAGGCCCTCAGCATATCCATAACGGAGAGGGGAGAGGAATCGATAAATTGAAACGTACTCGGTACTACTCTCTGACGACCATCGACTAGAATTCTTTCGTATGTTCCCGCAGTGAGCATGTGACTTAAGAGCGTGGCGATCACAATAATACCAAACAGCATGATGACT
>JAHDCZ010000009.1 GCA_020629615.1 Saprospiraceae bacterium | reverse complement strand
ATAGGAATTTTGACATCAAATTTAAGCGCTAACGGATATATAGACGCCTATATTATCTTTTCTCTTTAGGTTTGAATAAATATTCTCTTCACGCGATCCGAAATTCTGCTTAATATTTCATACGGAATCGTGTTATTCGCCTCCGCCAAGGATTCAATATCATGCTCCTTGTTAAAAATAACTACCTCGTTACCCACCATTACCTGATCGTGTTTAGAAATGTCAATTGTGCACAAATCCATACTAACATGACCAATAATGGGAGCTTTTTGACCATTGACATATAAGGCATATTTTTTATTTCCGCTTCCGCGAATGAGCCCATCGGCATAACCCACCGGCACCGTGGCAATAGTCATATCTTCTGGAAGAATTTCCGCTCGATTATAACCAATACTATCGCCTTTTTTCAATTTTTTGATCTGAACAATTTTACTCTTAAGGCTGTGAACTTTTTCTAGACTTGCTTGAATTTTTTGGGTACTATCTATGCCATATAAGCCTAAACCAATGCGAACCATATCGTATTGTTGATTTGTAAAATTGATGATCCCAGCCGTGTTCAAAATGTGTTTAATCGGAGAATAATTTAAGTGACTTTCTAAAACTTGATACAAGCTGTCAAATAAATTGATTTGGTTTTTAGTATAGTTTTCTTCTTGAGCGTTTTCACTACTACTTAAATGACTGAAAATTGAAGCAATGGTTATTTGAGGATTTCGTTTCAGTAATTTTATTAGTTTTGGAAGCTCATCTTCCATAAATCCTAGACGATGCATTCCGGTATCTAGATTTAAATGAATTTTTATCGGCTTTTTACCAAAGCTCAAAATCGAACGAAGTTGCGTTATAGAATAGATTTCTGGCTCCAATTGATAGTCAAACAAATGTGCGATAGAAATTTCTTCAGGATTAAGAATTACCAAGGGTAGTTGAATACCTGCTTTTCGCAGTTCAATCGCTTCACCAGTTCTCGCCACGGCCAAGTAGTCCACATGCCGCTGTTGTAAAAATCGCGCGACCTCAACAGCACCAGAACCGTAAGCTCCCGCCTTAATAACCGCCATAATTTTGGTCCCTGACTTTAAATAGCTGGAGTATATACCGAGATTATGTTCCATAGCATTCAAGTCTATTTCTAAGACTGTGTGGTGGGCTTGTACGGAAAGTTGATTGAAAATGCTTTCAAGCTCAAATTGACGTGCACCTTTAATCAAAACTGCGGTATTGGCTATTGGAGTTAGACTTATATATTGTGACAATTCAGCTCGTGAACTAAAAGGAATAACACGTACTTTTGAGTCATTTTCGTAAATCAAAGATTCATCAACTCCTAGTATAAAAAGCTCATTAATACGATGCTCTTCTAGTAAAACCATAGTTTTTTTAAAAACTTCTTTTTGATTCAATCCAGTTTCCGAGAAGCTGGATAATATGGCCAGGGTTTTTCTGTTTTCTTTCTGCTGAACCAAAAATTCCAAGGCATATTTTAAAGAATCCAAATCGGCATTATAGGCATCGTTAATAAGAATACAATTATCCTGAGTACGTTCAAGTTCCAAGCGCATTTTTACGGGTTCGAGAACTAATAATCTTTCTTGAATTTGTTCTTCCGAAATGCCTAAATATTTCATGATACTCACACACAAAGAGATGTTTTCTTTGGATATTGAATCCACAAAATTTAAACGATATTCTTCCAACTGATGTAACTTAACCGATAAATATTGAGAAGAAGGTCGAGTTTTTAGGACATGAGTTTTAATGATTTCATGATGGTCGTTGAAAATGACCAAATCGCAGTGTTCTGTAAGCTGATATTTTTCTTCCAGTTTTTCTTGATGATTGTCAAATCCTTCATCGTGAGCTGATCTAATATTACTGATCACCACAATTTTGGGCTGAATTATTTTTTCAAGTTTTTTCATCTCCCCCTTCTTCGAGATGCCTGCTTCAATAATGGCTAGATCGTGATGAGCATCCATTTTTAAAACGGAGAGGGGTACACCGATTTGAGAATTAAAACTTTTGGGACTCCTGACAATGTTATAATCCTGATGAAGCAATTGAAATAGCCATTCTTTGATCATGGTTTTTCCATTACTACCCGTAATAGCAATAACAGGGTAAGAAAATTGCTTTCTATGGAAGGTGCTCCAAGATTGCAAAGCGGATAGAGTGTCATTGACAAGGAGTACGTTGGAATCTGCAATTTGAATTGAAGGATCAGAAACACAAAAATTTCTGACACCTCTTTGATAAGCATCTTTGATATACTGGTGTCCATCGTTTTTTGAACTTTTAAAGGCAAAAAAGATAGCATCTGCACCCTGTACTATTTTACGTGAATCATAGACAACATGTGATATTTGATTTTCAAGATCAAAAGAAGACATTATCTTCCCATTAACAATTTGTGCTATGTTTTCGAAAGAATAATTCATTTAAAGATCAAAGCCTATATCCGTTCTGTAATATTTGCCTTCAAAATGTATTTTTTCGGCTCCAGCCAAAGAAGATTTTAACGCTTCTGCTTGGTTTTTTTTAAGTGCAGTCATGGCCATAACTCTACCACCATTTGTAGTAGTTTTGCCGCCGGCATACTTCGTTCCAGCTTGAAAAACAAGTAAATCCGATGCTTCTTCTAAGCCCGTAATCAGTTTGTTTTTTTCATAAGATTGCGGGTAGCCACCAGAAACCAACATGACCGTGGTTGCGACATCATCACTGATCGAGATTTGGTGAGTATTGAGCTTTCCATTTTCTAAATCTTTGAATAAAGCGACCAAATCATTATTTAAACGTGGTAGGATAACCTCTGTTTCGGGATCACCTAAGCGGCAATTGTATTCAATAACGTAAGGATCTTTGCCCACTAAGATTAATCCTATAAAAACGATTCCTTTATAATCAAGATCCCTTGATTTAATCCCATGGATGGTAGGTTTAATAATTCGATTTTCTACTTTGTCCATTAACGAAGGGGTGACAAATGGGACAGGAGAAACTGCACCCATCCCGCCGGTATTTAGACCTTTATCGCCTTCACCTATTCGTTTGTAATCTTTGGCGATAGGTAAAATTTTATAAGAATCACCATCTGTTAAAACGAAAACTGAAAATTCAATTCCATCCAAAAATGACTCAATGACAACTTTTGAAGAAGCATTACCAAATTGACCTTCAAGCATGTTTTTTAGGCTGGAAATGGCTTTATCTTGATTTTCAATGATCAACACTCCTTTTCCAGCTGCTAGACCATCTGCTTTTAGCACATAAGGACCTTTGTTTTCTTTGATATGCTGAATGCCTTTTTCGAGGCTAGAGTGATCAAATTCTTTGTAAGAAGCGGTAGGAATTCCAAAATCAGCCATAAATTGTTTTGCATAGGCTTTACTACCTTCCAGTTGGGCACTTTCTTTTGAAGGTCCTACGACTTGAATATGTTTTGTGTCTGGATGTTGTACAAAATAGTCCTTGATACCCAATACCAATGGCACCTCCGGTCCAACCACCAACATTTCCACATCATTTGCTAGGCAAAATTTTGCAATTCTTTGAAAATCATTTACTTGTAGCTCTATGTTTGTGGCGATTAGACGTGTTCCACCATTGCCTGGAGCCACAAAAAGTTGATCGCATAAGGGCGATTGCTTTATTTTCCAAGCCAAAGTATGTTCTCTGCCTCCGCTTCCCAAAATCAAGATATTCATAATTTCTAATACTGATTTGAACACAAAAATAACAGGCAGATTCGCAAAAGCGAACGAATTTGAGAAATGCTGATATTGAGAATTAAACATATTATAAAAATATTTAATATATAACCACTTTTTTTTATTAACTTCGCTTGATTTTTTCATGTTCAAATAGGCGTTTTGATAGCATTTATAAGAGGAAATATTCGGCACAAAAACCCAGCATTTATCTATGTTGAGACTCATGGGCTTGGATATCACATCAACATAAGTTTAAACACCTTTTCGAAAATTGAGAGTCTGGATGAGGTTTTGATTTATACTCATCTCCATGTAAAGGAAGACAGCCACACGCTCTACGGATTTTCTGATGAAGAAGAAAAAAGAGTGTTTTTGATGCTATTGTCAGTTTCGGGTATTGGGCCAAATACTGCAAGGGTGATATTGAGTTATATGAGCTCAGCTGAGGTAAAACAAGCGATTTTAAGGGAAGATGTTGCCAGTTTCAACAAGGTAAAAGGCATTGGACCTAAGACTGCAAAACGTCTCATTCTGGATTTAAAAGACAAGGTATTAAAGAGTGGAGACACTATTGATGTTGGAGTTTCTGATGGAAGTAGTTCTTCCCGAGAGGAGGCTTTGGCAGCACTTATGGCACTAGGTTTTCAAAAGAATGCTGTGGATAAAGTGCTTTCTCTGGCTTTCGCCGAATTGGGAACAGATTGTCAAGCAGAAGACCTAATCAAATTTGTATTGAAAAAATTGTCTTAGACTTTAACATTTAGAGCTCATTGATATATAATCTATGGATAGTTTTTGCGTTATAACCGAGTATTTAAAAAATAGTGCCAACCCATTTACGACATTTTAGAAGAATTGCTAGTCGAAGAAATATGAAGTATATTAATTTGTTCTTGTGTGTATGGTGCTTATTTGCATTCACTGAAGCGTTTAGCTTCAATGGTGGAAATATGCTGCCTGGACCTCACATGGAACTACAGATGAGTGCTGTGGATACAATTCCTCTGAAAGATCGAGAGGGAGATTTCATAAACGACTCTTATTATAATCCTTTTGATATCACTCCGTCTACCATAACACAAGAAGTAGAATACGACCCGGTTACTGGAAACTATATTATTCTTGAGAAAATAGGTGACGAATATTATCGAACTCCAACGTATATGACTTTTAGTGAGTACATGGAATGGAGGTCTAAACAACAAGAACAAGCCTATTTTGCCAAACTAGGAGGGATGAACTCCGGAATTAAAAGTGGTTCTGGAAAAGTGGACCCGATGTCCAGGATTGATGTTAAAAAATCTTTGGTCGATCGATTGTTTGGAGGGACCGATGTTGAACTGAAACCACAGGGAAGTATCGATCTAACCTTTGGTGGGGATTATCAAAGAAGAAAGGATCCTACTATTCCGATTAGACAGCAGCGTACAGGTGGTTTTGATTTTGATATGGGAATCCAAATTAATGTCGACGGAAGTATTGGTGAAAAATTAAAATTGGGCTTTAATTACGACACTGAAGCTACATTCGACTTCGATCGAAAAATAAAAATTGCCTACGATACCGAAACCTTCTCAGAAGATGACATTATCAAAAATATTGAAGCGGGTAATGTAAGCCTACCACTTAGGAGCCAATTGATCCAAGGAAGTCAATCGTTGTTTGGTTTAAAAACTGAATTGCAATTTGGGCATCTTCGAATCACGGGATTAGCTTCTCAACAAAGATCTAAACAAGAAGAATTAGTCATTGAAGGTGGCGCAACTGTTCAAGAATTTGAGGTTAGACCGGATGAATATGATGAGAATAGACACTTTTTTATCTCTCATTACCATAGGGAAACCTTTGAAAACTCTATGAGCGAACTACCATATTTAAATAGTCAATTTCGAGTCAATAGAATTCAAGTTTGGGTAACTATAGATCCCAATAATGTCAATACTAATTTAAATACTAAGATCATTTGTGCCATGTCGGATTTGGCAGAATCCAATCCTGATAAATACACGAGTGACCCTGCAAATTTTCCTCCTTCAACAATTATTCCGCCTTACTTGCGAGATGTAGAAGAAAATACGCTTCCAGAGAATGACGTAAATACTTTGTACGAAACGCTGGCAAATGATGATGTCACTCGTAATAAATCAAACACCTCAACGCGTTTAAAGCTCCCTCCGTATTCTATGGAGCAAACTCGGGATTTTGAGATTCTTCAAGGACGTTTATTGAGTGAAAATGAATATACCTTTCACCCGCAATTGGGTTTTCTTTCCCTAAATGTACGATTGCGCCCTAATCAAGTGTTGGCTGTTGCGTATGAGTATAACTATACTTTTAGAGGTGATGAGGTTTATAAAGTCGGAGAGTTAACAGAAGATTCTGGAACGAGTAGTATAGGAACCGAAGTCAACGGACAAGATACGATGGAAGTGGTAAGACCTGCGAATGTAATCTATACCAAGATGTTGAAGAGTTCCAACCAAAGTGTGGATCAACCAACTTGGGATTTGATGATGAAAAATGTATATCCTCTTGGTACAGCTCAGGTTGGTCAAGAAGATTTTCAGTTTGATATCTTTTTTGAAGACAATACTGATGGTTCTTTAAAAAGATTTATTCCAGAACCAGCTTTAACAGAGTTGCCATTACTTAATGTGTTTAATTTGGATCGATTAAATTCAGTATTGGATCCTCAGCCTGATGGAATTTTTGATTTTGTGCCTGGATTGACCATTATTCCTAGGAGCGGAAGTATCATTTTTCCTGTTTTAGAACCCTTTGGTAGTTCATTGACGGAGTTGGTCGGAAATGAGAACTATTCTTTTCAAGAACTTTACGATCAGTCGGTCTTTGCGTCTAGGGAATATTTAGAAAAGAATCGATTTGTCATGAAAGGTAGGTATAAATCGAGTGTTTCTAGTGAGATTTCTTTGGGTGCTTTTAACATTCCAGAAGGATCGGTAACCGTCAGAGCAGGAGGTGATGTTTTAACCGAGGGAGTGGATTACGAAATTGATTATGGCATCGGGAGAATTCGTATTATCAATGATGCTTACCTGGTTTCTGGGACACCAATTAGAGTTTCTTTTGAAGACAATTCGGTATTCAGCTTACAGCAAAAAACAATGCTTGGTTTAAGAGCCGATTATGAAGTGAGTAAAAATTTAAATATCGGTGCGACCTACTTGAGATTATCTGAACGACCATTCACACAAAAAGTAAATGTAGGAGACGATCCAATATTCAATAGAATTTTTGGATTGGATTTGAATTATAGCAACGAAGCTCCATGGGTGACCAAAATGGTGGATAAACTACCGTTTTACAGTACAAAAGAAAAGTCTAATATTAGTTTTTCAGGAGAAGTCGCGGTCATAAAACCTGGCCACTCAGGTCAAATCAATGCAAATGGTGAAGATGAAGGAGTTGTAAATATTGATGACTTCGAAGGGGCAGGCAGTGCCATTCCTATTGGGATTCAAGAAAACACGTGGAAACTTGCAAGTACACCGATTACTCGTCCAGAGGCCAGCGACCCTAACATAAACTTAGCTTACGGTGCTAATCGAGCAAGATTAAATTGGTATCGTATTGAAAGAAATTTTATTGGAACTGAGGATGCAAAGGATTCTTACACCAGAAGAGTGACACAAAATGAATTGTTTGATCGAAACTTGGCCTTAGATCAAATTCCTGATTTGCAGACCTTTGATTTAAGTTATTATCCTAGTGAAAGAGGCCCTTATAACTTTGATCCGCCCAATGGAACGGTCTATTCTGCTGGAGCAGAATGGGATCCTGATAATCAGCGGATCGCTTTAAATGAACCTGATACACGATGGGCTGGAATTATGAAAAGCTTGAATAATAATGATTTTCAAGCGACCAATATAGAATATATTGAATTTTGGATGCTAAATCCATTTATTGAACATCGAGAAGGTCCCGCTCATGGTATCAGTGAAAGTGGTAAATTATCATTCCATTTAGGAAATGTCTCAGAAGATATACTCCGAGATAATCTTCAATTTTTTGAAAACACCATACCAACAGATCCTCAAAGTTTGGTGCCAATCTCAAATACGATTTGGGGAGAAGTTCCTAATGATATACCCATTAACAATGGATTTGAACAAGATAATGAGAGTCGAGCGATCCAAGATGTTGGTTTTGATGGTTTAGACAATACGAAAGAAAATCTAAAATTTACTGATTATATCACTGATATGACCACGGATGGAAATGTTCCTGTAAGTGTAATAACAGCAGATCCTTCAGGCGATGATTTTGTGTACTTTGGTGATGAAAACGTTTACGAAGGAGAAACCAATTTGTTAAAACGATATCGACGACAAAATGGACCAGAAGGAAATGCTCCTGCACGAGATGATAATCAAATTCTTCGAGCAAATTATATTCCTGATTCTGAAGATATGAATGGCAATCGTTCATTAGATCAAGGAGAAGGTTATTATGAGTATAGTATTGACATTGTGAATAATGGCTTTGGAGAACTCGATATGAATGCCTCTCCGTACATCACACAACGAGATACGGTCAGTAATCCGGAAACTGGAGATGTTGAGGCATGGTATCGATTTCAAATTCCAATCAGTAACCCAACGGATACAATAGGACAGATTGATGGATTACGATCCATACAGTTTATCAGAATGATTGTAGAAAAATTTGAAACGCGGAAAACTTTCAGATTTGCCGAATTGGAATTTGTCAGAAATCAATGGAGACGATCAAGACCATTGTGTTCTGATATTATTGATACTGATGTAATAGAATTGGCTATAGGTGATGTTGGAGTACAAGAAAACTCTGCCAAAGAACCCTTTAATTATATGCTGCCAGAAGGTATTGTTCAAGAGCGATCTTTTAGTACATATTCGCCCGTATTGCAAGATGAGAAATCATTGCAGATGAATTTCTGTAACCTTCCGAATGAATGTGAGGTTTCTATTTTCAAATTGACCGATTTGGACATGAGGGTGTATAAACGACTTCAAATGTTTGTCCATGCCGAGGATGCGATCGATGCGGTGAATAAAATGAATGACGAAGACCTTTCAATGTTCATTAAAATTGGAAAAGATTTTCAGTTCAATTATTATGAATATGAAATTCCATTAGAATTATCCAAGTTAGACTCAGCTCAGAATGAACCCAATATTTGGAGAGACAATAACATGTTTGATATTGATCTCAGAGATTTCACAGAACTTAAAAAGGAAAGAAATCTAAATGGTTCAACAGCAACAAAGTATTCAAAGGTGGTGGATCGGACTGGGGATCACGAAAGGGATGCTGAAATAAGTATAATTGGAAACCCTAGTTTAGGATACGTCAAAGGTATTCAAATAGGGGTTCGAAACAACAATGGTGTAGAAGTCAACCCAAAACCACTTTGTGGTGAGGTTTGGATTAACGAATTAAGAGTTTTGGGATTAGATGAGCGAGGAGGCTGGGCCGGATTAGCCAACCTGGAGGTTCAAATGGCGGATCTAGGAGACTTGACTGCCTCCGCTGGATACAGTAGTGTTGGATTTGGATCGCTGGATCAAAAATTAGATCAAAGACAGAAAGAAGATATCATTAATTATGATGTGGCCACGAATCTAGAATTGGGTAAATTTTTCCCTGATAATTGGGGATTGAGAATTCCATTTTATGCTCAATATTCCGCAAATATTATAAAACCTCAGTTTGATCCATACGAATTGGATTTGACCGTAGATGAGGTAGCTGAAGCTTCTACTAATCCAGATGAAATAAGAGAAAGGGCAGATGATGTCACTACAATTAAGACCTTCAATTTTACGAATGTCAAAAAAGAAAATGTCTCTAATAATAAACGTGGTGGCGGGGGAAATTCAAAATCTTCCAAACCCAAACCTTGGAGTATATCCAATTTCAGCGCATCCTACGCTTTTACTGAAACTAATCATCGCGATCCGATTTTAAGTAAAGATCGAACAAGAGACCAAAAGCTCGGATTGGATTATAACTATTCGCGTAAAGCAAATTATATCAAACCCTTCAGTAAACTTGTGAAAAGTAAGTACTTGAAGTTTATCAAAGAGATCAATTTTAATTTGTTGCCAAACTCCTTCAGTTTTAGTAATCAATTGCGAAGATTACAAAATGAAAGAGAATTTAGATTGCCTGTTCAACCTGTATTGAACTTTAGGGATCAACGATTTAATTGGGAAAGAAGATATAATCTGCAATGGGATTTAACCAAAGCTTTGAAACTCTCTTTTGAAGCAAATAATATGTCGATCATCGATGAGATTAGAAAGACAGGTTTTGGTTCGCTCACTGAGTATAAAGATGAAAGAGGAATTGTTCAGCCCGAATTACTTACCTTATCTGATCAAGAGCGAGATCAAAGAATTACGGATTACTGGAGAAACAATTTGTATCGTTACGGTAGAAACAAAGATTACAACCATAGCTTATCTGTAACCTATAATGTTCCATTAAAGAATTTTCCTTTGATGGATTGGGTCACGATGAAGGCACAATACAATGCGGATTACGCTTGGAGTGCAGCGGCCTTAAGTGTAGAGAACTTAGGAAATGTAATTCAAAATGGTCAAGGTCGATCTTTAAATTCTACATTTAATTTTGATAAGTTATACAACAAATGGGGATATCTAAAATCCATTGACACTGGAAAGAAGAGTAGAAAAAGAAAGCGATCAAGATCAGGTAAAAAAGATTCCAGTTCCTTGTCTTCAACTGATAAAGAAAAAGACAAAGAAAGGAAAAAGAAGAATGAAAGCAAAGGACCTTCTCTTGCCGAACGAATCTTGATTCGTCCATTGATGATGCTTAGAAAGGTGAAGTTGACTTATCGTGAGGACTTGTATACGGTTATTCCTGGCTTTACAGGAACACCAGAAAATTTTGGAATGTCTGATGGCTTTTCATCTCCTGGATGGGATTTTGTAGGAGGTATCCAGCCTAATATTGACCGAAATAATAGTAATAACTGGTTATTCCAAAGTGCTGGTAAGGGATGGATTACTGATGATCCTTTGCTCAATCAGCAGGTGGCTCAATCTTCTAATCAATCCTATGAGGCTCGATTGGATATTGAACCATTTAGAGACTTTAGTATCGATGTAGAATTTAAAAAGACCTATCGTAATGATCACACTGAGGACTTTAAGAATATAACCAATCCTAATACAGGTGTACAAGAATTCCAGCAATTGGCGGCGATGGATATCGGATCCTACGAGGTGAGTTACTTTACTGCTAATACTTTGTTTGGAACAGATATCGATGACTTATTCCAAACATTCGATCAAAATCGAAGAAACACCAGTTTGAGATTACAGGAAGTTAATGAATCCCCAGCCGGAATTGTAGACTCAACACAATTTGCGGTGGGATATGGACGGCTTAATTCTGAGGTAATTGTACCTTCTTTCATTGCTGCTTATTCAGGAAAAACCATTAATGAAGTTTCACTTGATTTGAATGCTGATATTAGTAATCGATCTTATATTCCAAGACCAAATTGGACATTGACATACAGGGGACTGAATAAATTGCCAGTGTTCAAAGAGATCTTTTCTAGTTTCAACGTTTCGCATAGTTATAAAAACACTTTGCGTGTCAATAGTTATTTTTCTGATCAAGAATATGATGCTGAAAATCCTTATTCAGAAACAAAGATCAATGGAAATTACTATTCTCGAATTGAAATCCCAGAGATTCAAATCAACGAACAGTTTGCTCCGATCATCGGGATTTCTTTGAAGACCAAGAATGATATGGAGATTGATTTTGAATGGAGAAAATCTAGAAATCTAAATTTATCCTTGGCTACAAACATTTTGCAAGAGTCTCTGAATGAGGAGTTCACTTTCAATTTTGGTTACTTGATGAAGGGAGTGAATATAAGTTTCTTGACGAGAGATAATGGAAAGAATAGAAAACGAAAATCTAGAAAGGATCAAGAAGAGGAAGCCGATGAAGATGACAATAGTGGTAGAAACAACCGACGTAGTTCTCGAGGGGTTAATTCTTCTAGAGGTAGAGATTTGACCATTAGTTTTGGAATGTCATTTAATGATGAAGTGAGCTATATTCATCGTTTGGAAAGAGGAACAAGTGCGCAACCTGAGCGTGGATTAAAGACATTTAGATTAAGTCCAGCGATTGATTATTCGGTGAATGAAGACTTGACGCTTCGACTTTTCTTCGATTATTCAAATCAAAAACCGTACATCACTACGGCTTATCCGATAACAACTTATCAAGGTGGATTGACAGTGTCTTTCAACTTAAATTAAAATATCAAGGTGGGTGATTGGCATCCACCTTTTTTATTTCTTATCGATTCGTTTTTTAATAATTTTCTTTTCTATCCGATCAGCCTTGAAGGGAATTAACTCAACAATGGTTTGTGTACTTTCTTTTCCACGAAGATATTTTATGGGTAAAGATTTTTCTTTTTGATTCTTTAAAATCATCATCAATTCATCGACTGAAGTTATCTTTTGATGATTTAATTCTTGGATGATATCATTTTTCTGTAGGCCTGCTTTTTCTGCTGGACTATCGGGTAAGACCTCTTGTATCGTAACACCTCTTTCGTTTTCGATTGACTCTATTAAAATGCCCAAACGAGGTTTATCATCTTTCGAAACACTTGATTGTTCAATAATTTTTTCAATGATTTCTTCGCCATCAGCGCTTGATTTACGGATGGAGATTTCAATGTCATCGGTGTTTTCAAAATGATCATTGGCCTTATGTTCTTTCAATATTTTTTCTATTTCTTCATCTGAGAGATCTTCATCAGATTCTATTTCTATTCTTATCTCTTTATTAGAAATTGTTGTTGTAGAATCAATGTTATAATCCAATTCATTATCCAATTCTTGCATCATAACATCAATATCCTCGTCTGTAATATCAAAGCCTCGCTTCACTAATTTTTTAATAGTTTTCTTTCCATTAGCATCAATTTTTTCTTTGATGATTATTACTTCTCTTTCTATTTTTTTTTGTTCGCTTTGCGCGAATGAAGTAATTGTCCAAGCCGTAAAAAAAGCGATCAGTATTGTAATTCCAGATTTTTTCATGCTATTTGCTTTATAGATTAAATGAAATCATTTTATCAACTGCACTAAATTATAAGAGTTCATTCTTATTTTGTCAATGAATGATGGTTAAAAAGGCGTTAAATTCCACCAAGAAGAATTTTTATCGCCTATGTTTGTATGAGATTCCGGGCAATTATGAGTAAAAAATCGATTTGGGTCATCATTATTATTATGGGAAGTGCCCTGATAGGAATCGCCTTCTTGCAATTTTTTTGGATAAAATGGTCCGTTAATTTGGACGAGAAAAACTTTGATGACAAAGTTAATCGAGCTCTGAATCGAGTACGGGATCGGATAATGGAAAATGCCCAAACCTATGATCCAATTACAAGCGGATACTTTAGTGGCTCTTCCAAAGATGGAAATCTTCTGAATAAAATAGACATACTAAGTCCTGAAATGTCAGTCAAAGATAAATGGGAGGCACAAAAATTAAATTGGCAAAGTAAGGACCTCGCGCTCTTTTTTAATCCTTCATCCGGATTGGTCAATATTAATAAAGAAGAATTAGATACTTTTTTACGTCAAGAATTATTTGATCAAGGTGTTAAAGTAAACTATAATTACGGAGTATATTCCAATGAAGAAAAGAGTTTCTTCATTATCAACGGTCATTATGTGGCTCAAATAAATCCAAATAGAGAAGCATCTTCTGTTGAGTTGAGTCTGGGTGGTTCTAAATCGGAATATATAATTAATCTGTTCAACAATGAAATCGATACGCCAGGTTATCTTAAACTGGACTTTCCAAATAAAACGAGTATGTTGTGGTCATCGGTTTTACCTTATTTAATTAGCTCAATCATCTTCACTGGATTAATTGTTTTTTGTTTTGCCTATGTTGTTTACATTATCTTTAAGCAGAAGAAAATTTCATTAATGAAAACCGATTTCATTAATAATATGACGCACGAGTTTAAAACTCCTATAGCAACAATATCGCTTGCGGCGGACTCCATCACGAGTCCTAAAATTATTGATAGTGAAGAAAAAATTAAACGCTTTGCCGGCATCATAAAGCAAGAGAACAAACGAATGCTCAATCAAGTCGAAAGAGTTTTACAAATGGCATTAATTGATAAGCAAGATTTTCAATTAAAACTTACTTCAGTAGATATTCATGCACTAATCCAACAGGCTGTCAATAACATGAATCTGACCATCCAAAAACGGAGTGGTACGATAAGAATGAATTTAAAAGCAGAGCAATCAATTTTAGAAGGAGATATGACGCATCTTTCAAACATCATTCACAATCTGATGGATAATGCAAATAAGTACTCCAAAGAAACTCCAGAAATTGAAATATCTACCAGAAACCTTAACAATCAGCTTGAACTTGTCGTTTCTGATAAAGGAATAGGAATGACAAAAGAAGCACTGAAACATATTTTTGACAAGTTTTATCGCGTTACTACTGGAAATTTACATGATGTCAAAGGATTTGGACTGGGCTTAAGTTATGTAAAAGCAATTATGGACGCTCATGAAGGCACGATTGATGTCAAAAGTGAATTTGGTAAAGGAAGTAGCTTTATTTTATATTTTCCAATGAAATAAGTGACTTCAAGCGTTTTTTGTAATCTTAATAGAAAGAATTTTAACATTTAAACACAACTTTATGTCCAATAAGATCTTATTAGTTGAAGACGATCAGAATTTTGGAGATGTTTTGCGTTCATATTTAGAAATGCATGATTTTGATGTGACCTTGGCTACCGACGGTGTAGCAGGTCTCGAAGCCTATACTAAGGGTGAGTTTAATTTATGCATCTTTGATGTAATGATGCCCAAAAAGGATGGTTTTACCCTTGCACGTGAAGTGCGTGAAAACAACAAGGATATTCCAATCATTTTCCTCACGGCCAAAACATTAAAAGAAGATGTTTTAGAAGGATTTAAAATCGGTGCGGATGATTATATCTCCAAACCATTTAATTCAGAAGAATTATTGTACAGAGTACAAGCCATTTTAAAAAGAAGTGAAGCCAAACCAGATCCTAAGGATGACATCAAGGAGTTTAATTTAGGCAAATATCACTTCAATTATCCTTTGCGTATTCTGACTTATACCAATGGAAAAGAAACTGACAGTGATAAGCTGTCACCAAAAGAAGCACATTTGTTGAGAATGTTCTGTATTTACAAAAATGATGTTTTATTAAGATCGGAGGCATTGACGAAAATTTGGGGAGAAGATAATTATTTCACAGCAAGAAGTATGGATGTGTTTGTGACCAAGTTGAGAAAGTACCTGAGTAAAGATGAAAATTTAGAAATAGTCAATATCCACGGAAATGGTTTTCGATTGATTGATCGAAGTACTGAAGTATAAAAAAGTATAAAACTTAATTAAAAAAAAGAGGCTGTCTCAAGAAGGCAGCCTCTTTTTCAGTTCTTTTTTTGAATTAGTTGTTTTCTAAGCACTGTGAACAGGATGCTCAACTATATTGCCTTCCCCAAAAGGTCGTTCGCCGATAAGCTTCTCCAGATCTGATTTTAGAATCACCTCTTTTTCTAGCAAAGCCTCTGCCAAAACATTTAACTCACTTCTTTTTTCTTGTAGTAATTTTTTAGCACGCTCATATTGAGATTCAATTAACGTCCGAACCTCATCATCAATCAATTTAGCCGTTTCATCAGAATATGGTTTATTATAAGATTCCTGAGACATAGCGTGGAATGACACATTTCCTACTTTATCATTCATACCGTATACAGAGATCATTCCATATGCCATTTTGGTGACTTGATCTAAATCATTCTGTGCTCCAGTGGATATTTTATCAAAAACAATGCTTTCTGCCGCACGTCCTCCCAAAGTCATACACATTCGGTCTTTCAGTTGTTCTGTCCGAATGATATATTCTTCTTTGGGTAAATACTGTGCATAACCCAACGTGCCGATTCCTCTTGGAACAATAGTTACTTTAACCAAAGGAGAGGCATGTTCTAAATACCAACCACAAATAGCATGACCGGCTTCGTGAAAAGCAATTATTTTTTTCTCCTTAGGTGAAATAAGTTTGTTCTTTTTTTCCAATCCTCCAATGACACGGTCCAAGGCATGATTGAAGTCATCCATATCGACGGCTTTCTTGTTTCTACGAGCCGCAACTAGTGCTGCTTCATTACAAACATTGGCAATTTCTGCCCCAGCAAATCCAGGAGTCATTTCAGCTAAAACAGAAGGCTTTATTTCTTCTCCTATTTTAATGTTCTTCAAATGAACTTTAAAAATGGCTTCTCTTCCTTTGAGATCTGGTCTGTCAATTCCAATTTGACGATCAAATCGCCCTGGTCTCATCAAGGCACCATCCAAAATATCCGGTCTATTGGTTGCAGCCATTAGTATGACTCCTTTGTCAGTACTGAAACCATCCATTTCAACCAATAATTGATTCAACGTGTTTTCTCTCTCATCATTACCACCTTGCATTGCTCCTTTTCCTCTTGCTCTACCTATTGCGTCAATTTCATCAATAAATACAATACAAGGAGCTTTCTCTCTTGCTTGTTTAAACAAATCCCTCACTCTAGATGCTCCAACACCTACAAACATTTCAACAAAATCAGATCCAGAGATAGAAAAGAATGGAACATTGGCTTCTCCAGCCACCGCCTTTGCCAACAATGTTTTACCTGTTCCTGGAGGGCCTACTAAAAGAACCCCTTTCGGAATCTTACCACCCAAAGCGGTATATTTTTTGGGCGTTTTGAGGAAGTCAACTACTTCCATCACTTCTTCCTTAGCTTCGTCTAAACCAGCCACATCTTGAAAGGTTACATTTACTTTGGAGTTTGAATTGTCAAATAATGTCGCTTTGGATTTGCCAATATTAAAAATTTGACCACCTGGTCCTCCGGCACCCCCACTAACTCGGCGCATGATAAAAATCCAAATTCCAATAAGTAAAAGAAAGGGAAGTACCCATCCCAAAATAGGTCCCCAATAGTCTGGAGGACTATGATACGTTGGGTCGATATTTATACCTTGCTTTCGAAGTTCTTTGACTGAATCATCAAAAGATTTTACGTCTCCTAATTCAAAAGAATAATGTGGTTGATTGCTGTTGAGTGTGTTTTGTTGAATGTTTTTAAACTTCTCTTTGTTGAGACTTTCTTTTTTGATAAAAACATTTGCCACACGTTTGTTGATTACAGAGACACTATCAATGTCTCCTGCTTTTGCCATTTCCTCAAATTTTCCCATTGTGATCGTCTGCGTCTTATTAGTTAAGTAAACAGACATATTAATGGCCAAAATGACAAGAATAATAATTCCATATATCCAATACGAATTTATATTAACTCGCTTTGGACCTTTGGGATCGTTACCTCTATTTCCGGGACTCGTACTCATTGAATTGTTCTTATTTTTGTTACTTAAACGTTTGGTTTTAAGAAACGTTTAAATCTCAATTTTATAAATTTTGGTATTCGGTAATTTTCGCATCACTCCACAAATCTTCTAATTCGTAGAATTTTCTGGTTTCAGGATAGAAGACATGAACTACAGTATGGAAATAATCCAACAATACCCATTGGGCAGTAGCCATTCCTTCTAAATGATTAGGTCGAACACCAATTTCTGTTTTTAATCTTCTTGAAATATTATTTGCAATTGCTTTGACTTGAGTGGATGATTCCCCTTCACAGATTACAAAAAAATCAGCTGGGGTATCATCGACTTCTCTGAGATCGAATTTTAATATATTTTGTCCTTTTATATCTTGAATTGCATCAACTACCAGATCATTTAGATATTCTGGGCTGTTTACATCTTTGATAGCCACGTTATCATTACTCAAATTCTATGTTTAATTTTAAGTTTATTATAAATAAATCAGTACCAAAGTTACTAAAATAAAGACGCATTGCCATTACATTATGTTTCACTCTTTATTGGTCAATTACATCTTGAATTTGATCAAGTAGATTCAACCAATAAAAAAGCTTTTGAATTGCTTAAATCGGGCGATTTACCTGATGGAACCTGCTTGTCAGCCCAGTTTCAAACGGACGGAAAAGGTCAAATTGGACGCTACTGGCACAGTAAATTTTCTGAGAATCTCCTGACGTCACTTTTACTTAAACCACACTTCCTCGCCTTTGATGAACACTATTTTCTTAGTATTTGTTCTGCTTTGTCTATTAGAAAACTTTTATCACGCTATATTTTTAATAAAAACATATACATTAAATGGCCTAATGATATTTACGTTGAAAACAATAAGATTTGTGGAATATTGATTCAAAATCAACTTAGCACCAAAAAAATTAAACAATCCGTTGTGGGAATTGGCTTAAACGTCAATCAATATGATTTTCCCCAACAATTGCCCAATCCTACTTCGATCTACCTAGAATCTAGTAAAAACATACCGACCGATCAGGTTTTAAATCAGCTTTTTGATGATTTTGAATATTATTACCTGCAGCTTAGGAATGGTCGCTTGAATGAGTTGAAAAGTGAGTATTTGGAACATTTATATCGTAGAAATGTTTTATCACGATACAGAGATGGCAATAAAAGGCTTTTTGAAGGCACGATTTTGGGAATTGATTCTCAAGGCAAATTGCACATGGATGTAGAAGGAGAATCCAGATTTTTTGATTTTAGAGAAATAGAAACAATATTATGACAGAATGCATACTATTGACCATAGGGAAAGAACTTTTAATCGGGCAAGTCATTGATACCAATTCGGGATGGTTGGGCAAAGAATTGAATGATTTGGGAATAAATGTGAGACGCGTACTGTCGGTAGCTGACGATGAAAAAGAAATCAAAGAGGCGATCGGATATGGGTTAAAAAATGCAACGATTGTCATTGCTACAGGAGGATTGGGACCGACTAGAGATGATATCACAAAAAAATGCATCGCAGATTATTTTGAAGATACGCTTGAATTTCATCAAGAAACCTATGATGGGATTGTTTCCATTTTTAAAAAATTCGGCCGCGAGCCGCAAGAAGCTCATAGAATTCAAGCTTTTATGCCTACCAAAGCCATTATTTTAAAAAACAATCTCGGCACTGCACCAGGCATGTTATTTAAGCAAGAAAACAAGTTGTTATTATCACTCCCTGGCGTACCTTATGAGATGAAAACTATTTTCAGTCAACATTTTGCACCTATACTTAAAAGAGATTATGTAAAAGATATCATTTTACATCGTACAATTAGAACCGTAGGAATTGGAGAGTCAGTTTTGGCGACTGAAATTGATGATATTGTCAATGATTTTCCAGAAGAACTCAATATTGCATATTTGCCTAGTTTAGGGACAGTGAGGTTACGCCTTTCGGCGAATGGGAAAGATGAAGAAGAGCTCAGAAAATTAATACAAGCCTATGAAACTCGAATTTTGGAAAGGATTGGAGAATATGTATTTGGATTTGATTTAAACACTTTGGAAGAATCGGTACAAACATTAGCCGTAAGGCAAAACAAAAAAATTGCAACAGCTGAGAGTTGTACAGGTGGTGCTATTGCCAAGAGAATTACAAGTGTACCAGGTGCCTCTGCTTATTATGAAGGTAGTTTAATATGCTATTCCAATGAACTCAAAACTTCAATGTTAAATGTAAATCCAAAAACTTTGGAAAAACATGGGGCTGTAAGTGAGGATACCGTCATAGAGATGTGTCATTCATGTGTGGACAAGCTGAAAGTAGATCTTGCAGTTGCAGTTTCTGGCATTGCTGGGCCGGGAGGAGGATCCATCGAAAAACCCGTTGGAACAGTCTGGCTGGCGTGTGGAAATAAATCGCACATGGTTACCAAAAAATTATCATTGGCGAAAGATCGAAAACTTAATATTGAGTACACGACTACCTACGCCTTGAATATGCTTAGAAAATTTTTAATGACCCAATAAATAGAGTAATTTTGCGCTCATCCTAATCACAAAAATAATATGGCAAAAATAGAGCTGATCATGCCCAAGATGGGTGAGAGTATCATGGAAGCAACCATTTTGAAATGGGTCAAAAATGTTGGTGATTCAATCGCAATGGATGAGACAATATTAGAAATTGCAACCGATAAAGTTGATTCAGAAATCCCTTCTCCAACAGAAGGTGTTTTAACGGAGATTTTATACCAAGAAAATGACGTTGTTGAGATCGGAAAAGTAATCGCAATTATCTCTACGGAGGGAGAAGAAGCGGCGCCAACTCCTTCAAAGCCTCAAAAAGAAAAGGAAGAAAAGGTAAATGTTTTACCTGCTTCTCCTCCTGCGCCTGCCGCCTCCAAAATAGAAACTAAACCAGTCGAAGAGACTGTCGCTGTCCTGAAACCTAGTGAGTCAAATCGTTTTTATTCCCCACTCGTACGAAGTATTGCGAAGGCCGAGGGAATATCTCAAGTGCAGTTGGACGCTATATCAGGTTCTGGAGCAAAGGGCAGAGTTACAAAAAAGGATATTTTGGCTTATCTCAAATCAGGGGCTAATGGACATACTCAAGCTGCCAAAATGGTATCTGCGCCACCTTCAGCGCCAGTGACAAACAAGGCATCGGTAAATCAAAGCTTTTCTTCTGGTGGTCATGAAATTATTGAGATGGACCGAATGAGAAAATTGATTGCCGATCATATGGTAATGTCAAAACAGACATCACCTCATGTGACCTCTTTTATAGAGGTGGACATGACAAATATTGTGAATTGGAGAAATAAACAAAAGAAATTGTTTCAGGAAAAGTATGGTCAAAAGATCACTTTTACTCCAATTTTTGTGGAAGCTGTAGCTAAGGCTATTGGGGATTTTCCGATGATAAATGTTTCGGTGGATGGACAGAATATTATTGTAAAAAAGGATATTAATATTGGAATGGCGGCTGCATTGCCCTCTGGTAATTTGATTGTTCCAGTGATTAAAAATGCCGATAATCTCAATTTGGTAGGCTTGGCCAAAAGTGTCAATGATTTGGCTAATCGTGCACGAGCAAATCAACTTAAACCCGAAGAAATACAAGGAGGAACTTTTACCTTGACCAATGTAGGTACATTTGGAAATGTGATGGGTACTCCAATTATTAATCAACCTCAAGTCGCAATCATGGCTGCCGGGGCGATACGGAAAAAACCAGGAGTACTTGAAACAGAATATGGGGACGTTATAGCTATCCGACATATGATGTTTTTGTCCTTGTCATATGATCATAGAGTGGTAGATGGTTTCTTAGGAGGATCATTTTTAAGACGAGTAGGGGATTACTTAGAAGCATTCGATACGTCACAAGAATTGTAAAGAGTAAACTTTGAATAGAGTTATCAACATAAAATTTCTTATTGTCGCAATTACTTTGATTTTTGCTGGTAATGTAATGGGCCAAAAGTCCATTAAGAAGGATGCAGATAGATACTTTAAAAATGGTAATTATTTTCAAGCCTTAAAGTTGTATAACATTTACGACAAGATTAATACATCAAAGGATGCCTTATACAATCGTGCTATTTGTAATTATGAATGTCATAAAATTCCGCAAGCCAAAGCAGATTTAAACCGCCTTGTTGCTCTAAGATTTGATAAAAAAGATCTTTATTATTATTTAGGTCTGACCAATTTTGCTGAGAATGATTTTAAAAACGCAGCAATCTTTTTTAAAAAGTATTTGCGTTACTCGGAGAACAAAGATCAGCGTGCAGATATTGTTAGAAAAATAAAGCAATGTGCTTACGGGATTGATCACGCCTATGATGATCAGATTGCATTCGTAGAAAATTTAGGAGACGTTGTAAATTCTAAATACAACGAATTCAATGCGATTCAAAGCCCTAATTATAACGATAGGTATTACTTTTCTTCTAATCGTGAGGGTAGCACAGGTGGATTGAGAAACGAAAAAGGACTTAAAGATGATATCTTAGGATCTTATTTTTTAGATATACTTGTTGCTGAATCATCAAACGGTATTTGGCAAAATCCGTCATCTATAGATCCTTTGTTAAACTCCCCAAAAAATGACAGAATCTTAGATTTTAGTTCTGATGGTTCAATTTTGTTTTATAAGAAATCTTTGACTGATTTGTCGAAAGGAACTATTCTAGTTGATACGTTCAAAGCCGGTAGAGATCCTGGAGTTTTTCCTAGTCAATTGATTAGTCCGATCGTTGGAGAGTTGGGTGATGACTATCTCACAGTGTTTGACGATTCTACTTTCGTTTTTTCTTCCAAAAGAGCTGGAGGTTATGGAGGATATGATTTATATGTCGTTGGTTTTAGAGATGGTGATTGGACATTGCCGTTTAATTTGGGACCAAAAATAAACTCAAGATATGACGAAGTAAGCCCATTTGTATCTAATGATGGGAAAACACTTTTTTTGAGCTCAAATCGAAACGAAGGATTTGGGGGGTATGATATTTTTTCGACACAGTTTGATCAAGAGAAGTCTTCATGGAAACCTTTGTCAAATTTGGGATTGCCTATCAATTCAACAGCCGATGATTTATATTATCGATTATCCAACAATGGGATGACAGCTACATTAAGCTCGAATAGAAAGAAAGGTGAGGGGGGATTCGACTTATATATTGCTTATCTAACAAAGCAAAATATGACACAGTTGACCTATTCATCGAGCTTTCCATATTTTGAAAATTCCTATGAGAAGTATTTGGAGCAGTTAATTGAAAATCCAGAAATTGATCCTTCTACACTTTCTGAAATAGTACTTGAGGAGAGCAATGAAGAGGAAGTTGTTGAAACTAAGCAAAGAGAAGTGGTAATTAGCTCATTTTTTTATGGGGATGATGATAATGTTTTAACACCTCAAAATCTCGTAAAATTTAAGGATATAAAAGATTTGATGATCATTTATCCAGATCTTAAAATTCGCTTGGTGAGTCACAGTATTGCCGAAGGATTACCGAATTATGATCTTTATTTCTCAATAAAAAGAGCTGAGAAAATTAGAGACTACATGGTTAGTCAAGGATCTGATCCAAAAAGATTTCAACTATTAGCATGTGGACCCAATTATCCATCTGTTAAAAATGAATTGGCTGGCAAGAAAATAGCTTTAGCCGAGAAAATAAATCGTCGCATTGATATAGATATTTTGAATGCTGAAGAAGTAAACTTGAAAGTTATAAAGGATAAGCCCGTCGTAGCGGAATATTTGAAAGACTATAAAAATGATTTATTCTATACAAATCTGGAGGGTTTATCCTACAGGGTTCAGATTGCCAAAGTAAATCAAATGTATCAAAATCCAATCGTCTCTAAATCGGACGATGTGATCATCGAAGAAGAAAACGGTGCCTATGTATATACCATTGGATTGGTGAGTGATTTTGAATCGGCAAAAAGAGTGAAAGATCTGTTGGTGCGAAGTGAACTTAATGATACCAAAATAACAGCATATCTTGATGGAATACGAATAGAGAGGAATGATCTTCCACTTAAAGTAGAGCAATATCCTGATCTAGCCAATTTCTTATCTTATCTGAATCAATAGGTTTAATTATCAGGTGGATGTTTTATTATGTTCTTCTTGAAGCTCTAGACTAAATATTAAACTGATTATGTTATGCGATGTGTATGGCCGATGGAAGAATCTAAAGTCACCTCCAATGTGTTTATACAATTGAATGATTATAAACTTTAAGTGTTTTTTGAAAGATTGAGAAAAATAGTCATTCCAAGGTTATCTTAATATCTCTTCACATCTCCTATTTAAAAACAGGAGAAACGCGATCACCAAATAATGACATTAAATGATCATCATCCGATCTATTTAAAATCAAAAAGAATCCACCGCCCCCAGCGCCACATAACTTCATATAAAATGCTTTGCTCTCCAATCCTGCCTTCCAATCCTTCTTTACGAATTCCGGAATAAAATCCTTCATGATCTCAAATTGTAATTCGCTTAAAGAAACGAAGTTTTCAAGAAAGCTATTGGGATCTTTCAGTACAAGAGCATCAATCAATTTGTCGTTCAAAAGCCCCATATCATTTGTACGAGATAAAAATTTAGTATCTGACTTTCTCATTGATTGATATTTACGGACTAAATTTGCAGTGTTTCGTTTCAACCCACTGTCGTACAAATAGAATTCGAAACAACTATCGCTTATTGTAGCGTCCGTCATTTCTATCGAACTTGGTGATAAAATAAAAGCTTGATTCAAATAACTGACCAAAGGATCTGTACCTGAACTAGATCCATGAAAATAAGATTCTATTTGTCCTAAAACATTTTTTAATGAAACTAAATCAATCCCTCTCGGACAAGCAATAAATCGATCAAAAAGCGCTGCTGTAAGGGCTCCCGAGCTACCAAGACCGTAGCCCAACGGAATATTCGAATCGAACCGAAGGCGGTGTTGATAGATGTTTATTTCCCGTCTTTTAAGTTCAAATTCAGGTTGTTCAAATTTAATATTATCAAGATATTCTAGGAGTTCTTCAATTCGATCATCAGAATCCTTGGTTTCTACCCATGAGCCATAGTAAGACCGTAGAGGGACTGCCATCGCCTTATGTCCATGTAACACGGAATATTCTCCAATGAACAAAAGTTTAGAATAATATTTCTTTGCCTCGAAATGCTTCAAATTACTCACTTATTGATGCAAGATTATAAAAATGTTTTTAGCTTTGTTGCAGAATTGAAAAATAATTACACCATGGCAAATGAAGCAAGTTCTACTGGAAAATTTTGGTTAATGTTCATTATCTCTCTAATTGGAACAATAGCATTTCTTTGGATGATGCCAGAATGGTTTTGGGTAATGTTACCTTTCCTTGGAACTTCTTTTGTGTATGCAATGGATTGGGTTTAAGGCTTAATGCCCTTCCTTTCTTTTATATTCTAAACACCAAAATATTCTTTCTTAGAATCTTATAGGTAAAGCAATTTACTTATGAGAAAAAGACATTCTGCAGAAATCAATACTGGAGCGATGGCGGATATTGCCTTTCTTTTATTGATTTTCTTTTTAGTTGCGACGGAGATTAATCAAGACAAGGCCGTGTCGGTTATACTTCCAAAGTATCATGAGTTCACCACACCTGGACCAATATCAAAAAGAAATCTACTCAAAATAAAGATCAATGAAGACAATGAAATTCTCCTTAATGGAGAAATCATTGCTTTGAATAAAGTTAAGCTCTTAGTAATGGACTTTGTAGAAAATCCGCAAAAATCAATGCTCAAACCACGGGAGCCAGAAAATGCCGTTATCTCTCTAATGAATGATATAAGAACTTCTTATGAAGACTATGTACAATTGTATGCGCAGATAAAATTGGCATATCAAACTTTAAGAAATGATTATTCCAACCAACAATTTGGAAAATCATTTAATGCTTTAAGCCAGGATAAGAAAAAAATAGTGGCTTCAAAATATAAAATCAAAATTTCCGAAGCAGAGTATAGTATTGCACAAAAATAATTCAAACTATGGAAAAGAAGAATCGAAAATCACCAGAGATTAATACTTCTGCATTACCCGATATTATTTTTATGCTTTTGTTTTTTTTCATGGTTGTTACCGTTTTGAGAAAAAGTCAAGTTAAAATGGATCTCAACATTCCCTCTTCTGAGGAGCCAACTAAAATTAAACATCAGTCATATGTCAATACTATTTATGTAGGGTATTCGCTAAAAAATAAAAACAAGGTAGTGATACAATTAAATGACTCTTTTATAAATATTGATCAAATTGAAGCAGCGATCAGGGGGCTTAATTCGAGATATGATAATGAAATGCAAAGCTTAATTTCTACATCCTTAAAAGTGGATAAAGAAGTTGAAATGGGAATAGTAAACGAAATAAAATTGCAACTGAGAAAAGCAGAAAGCTTGAAACTAAATTACATCGCCAATAACGAAATATTGCCTTAAGCTGTTTTTCTTCGTTCTAACTCGCTAGTCAAGCATGAAAGATTTTCAAAATGATATCCAAGTCTTTTTCCTTGTTCGAGCACTTTAGGAAGAACGAAATGCAGCTTTTCTTTTGATTTAATATTGTCATGAAATACCACGATTGATCCATCCACCATGTTTTCTAATACATTATCAAGACATTGTTGATTAGAAATTGTGGGATCAAAATCTCCACTCAATACATCCCACATGACGATTTTGTAATATCGTGATAACAAAAGCATTTGAGCAGGCTTTAATTTGCCATACGGAGGTCTAAAAAGAGGAGAATTTATTCGGTCTGCACACTTACGAATGTTTCTATAATACGGTTTGTTTTCCGTTTTCCATCCATTCAAATGATTTTCTGAGTGGTTGCCGATAGAATGTCCTTCTCGTAATATGCGCTGATAAATTTGTTGGTGGTTTTTTACATTTTCTCCAACACAAAAGAAACTGGCCTTTGCATTATACGCCTTTAATTGATCTAGCACCCAAGGAGTGAGTTCCGGAATTGGGCCATCATCAAAACTTAAATAAATGGTTTTTTCACCTGAAGGCATTTTCCAAACAAAATTTGGAAATAACTTTTGTATTAAATAAGGTGTTTTCGTAAGATACATTCTATAAAATCATGTGATGGACAACGGGATATTAATATCTTTGTGGTTCTTTTTTGGTTGGTCACTTCATTATAAACGACAAATCAAAGCGTTTGCTGCTTTAATGGCTGCAAAATTACTAATAATTTGAAGAAAAAATAGCTATGAGTAGAGTTCGAGTACGTTTTGCACCTAGTCCTACAGGTCCTTTAAACGTTGGAGGTTTAAGAACTGCCTTGTATGATTACCTTTTTGCTAAAAAGCATGGGGGCGATTTTATCCTGAGAATTGAAGATACGGATGCCAATCGGGAGGTGCCCGGAACGGAAGATTATATTTTAAAAGCTTTGAAATGGGCAGGGATCGAACCAGATGAAGGTCCAGGGATTGGCGGAAACTATGGCCCTTACCGTCAATCGGATCGAAAGGATTTGTATTTGAAATATGCTGAGGAATTAATTGCAAATGGAGACGCTTATTATGCTTTTGATAGTTCTGATGAACTGACAAAATTAAGAGAATCAGGAATAGCAGATGGCATACCATCAGTGAAGTACAATTTCAAAACTAGAATGTCCATGTCCAATAGTCTTTCTTTGTCTGAAGATGAAGTACTGAAGTTACGAGAACGAGGACAAAATGTGACCATCAGATTAAAAATGCCTGAAAATGAAGTAATTGGTTTTTCTGATGAAGTTCGTGGTGATGTTTCGTTTAACACGAATGAATTAGATGATAAAATTATAATGAAGGCTGATGGAATGCCGACATATCATCTAGCAAATATTGTTGATGACCACTTAATGGAAATTAGCCATGTCATTAGAGGTGAAGAGTGGTTGTCAAGTACAGCACACCATTTGTTTATGTATCGATCTCTGGGCTGGACTCCTCCAAAATTTGCGCATCTCTCGTTAATTCTAAAACCCGTAGGAAAAGGGAAGTTGAGTAAAAGAGATAGTGCGGCATTTGGCTTTCCCGTTTTTCCATTAGATTGGCATGATTCAGATGGCAATTTGCAATTTCCAGGATTCAAAGAAAATGGTTACATGCCAGAGGCGCTAATTAATTTTCTCGCTTTTTTAGGTTGGAATCCAGGAACGGATCAAGAAATATTTAGTAAAGAAGAATTAATTAAAGAGTTTTCTTTAACTCAATTGGTTAAATCTGGTGCTCGGTTTGATATTGATAAATGCAAATGGTTTAACCAACAATATATTATGCAATCTTCGGATGATAATATCATGTCTCTAATAAAGCCTTCGATTCTTCAAGATTATCCAGATGCTACGGATTCCTTTATACTTTCCTTTATTGATCTCATGAAAGAAAGAGTGGTCACACTATCTGATTTTATCCCACAAGGATACTTTTTCTTTGAAGAGCCGAAAAAGTATGAGGAGAAAATGATACGTAAGAAATATAAATCTGAAAATCGAGATTATTTCTTAAAGATTTTAGACCTTTTTGGCAATTTAGAATATCCAAACGCTGAAAGAACACAAGAAATTATCAAGTCGTATGTTGAAGAAAATGAACTAGGATTTGGGAATATTTTGCCAATTTTAAGAATAGGAATAACAGGAACTATGAAAGGACCTGATTTGTTTGGTACCATGGCTTTATTGGGAAAAGAGGTTTGTAAAACACGAATGAACAAAGCACTGGATCACTTTGATAAGGTTTATGAAGCAAAATTAAACGATGCCTAAAAAAATGAAAAAGAAAGGAAACCCGACAGTTCATAAAGACTTATCGGGTTATGATATCAAAATAAATCCTTTTGGTGAGTTGGAATCAAATCTAGGTATAGATGAGATCAATGAGTTTTTAAATGACAAAGTGGAAGATAAAAAGCTGATTTCCAACGAAGAGGAATGATTTTTGTATTTTCATATAGAGAAGTGATTTAATAACATTTTGTTAATTCCTTTGCAAGTCATTGAAACTCATCTCATCAGCTTTTTCTCAGCCCATAGCTAGTGCTATGAACCTCGAAAAAAGCTTCGATCTGAATTCCAAGCGCTTACAAATCATTTTAACATACGTTTTTAAATCATTTCAGCATCTTAATTGGGATGATTTAACAACGATTTTGCTTTATATATCGTACTATATTTAAAGCAGTTTGTTAGTAAATGAATTTTATGGACCACCTGAAAAAAATAGTGTTAACGCTGTTTGTACTACTCTCATTTAGTGGTTCGTTTTGGGCATCTGAAATACCAGATAGTCATATTCCAGAAAATACTGACACAGAACCCCCTGTTATCACAAGTCCAGCAATTTCTGTCGAATTGCCTTGTGGTGATCTGAGCGCGGATTTACAAACATGGTATCTCAATGCAGGAGGTGCAACGGCAACTGATAATAATCAAGGGGTTTCTTTTATTGGTAATCCTAGCCTCACATCAGCACTCAGTATTTTTGAAAACTCTTCGGATACTCTTTGTGGAAACACTATGGAAGTATTTGTTTCGTTTCGTGCAATAGATTCATGTGGTCTTTTAAGTATCGATAGTACGATAGCAAAATTTTCTAGTATCGATACCTTGAATCCTACAATAGATGTCATTCCTACTAGCGTCCAAATACAGTGTGATGAGTTTACTCAAGATAGTTTGATCAATTGGATCAATAATTATGGAGGAGCGATTGCTTCAGATAATTGTTCTGATGATGTTACATGGGATAACTTTTTATGGTCCGATAGCAATGGCAATAATGGGTTTGGAAGCTTTAATGAAGGTCCTTATATCCCGATCGATCGGTCAACATGTGATTGGGATGTAAACGTGTCCTTTTTGGTTCTTGATCAGTGTGGAAATTTAACCGCAACGGCTGCTAACTTTGCGATAATAGATACGATTCTTCCTGTGTTTGATACTATTGCTATAGATACAACCATCAATTGTAATGTTACTTTGGATACCTTAAACATCCAAGCCATTGATGTATGTGAGGGTTTATTGTCGGTAGATTTTTTCGAATCAAGTACTCAAGATCCTGATTCTTTGACTTGTGAACATTATAATTATACAATTACTCGAACTTGGGAAGCAAATGATATTTGTGGAAATTCTATTTCGCAATCACAGATAATTACGGTTATTGATACGATCATTCCAGGGTTCACCATTCCTCCGGATATCACAGTCCAGTGTCAATTTTTAGATAGTCTAAGTATTGCTGGACAACCCACAAACCTAATCGATGATTGCTCAGATGTTGTAGCAAGTTATGTCGATGGTTTACCGAGTACTTCTTGCAGTTATGATCTTGAAAGAACGTGGACAATTACGGATCGATGTGGTAATTCATCATCTTTTGTACAAGTATTACGAGTTGAAGATAATTTGCCGCCAGTGATCACTAGCCATCCTAAGGATGTGATGGTCTCTTGTGATTCTTTGTTTAATATTGAACAAGCATTTTCAAATTGGTTAGATACTTTGGGAGGAACTCAAATCACTTCTGATTGTGGGATGAACTTGTTTTTCGCCGCCGTGCCTGGAAGTTACAATCCTGATGATCCAGCCACATTTCCTGGAGAATCTGTTGGGACATTAGATCGCTCTGCATGTCCTTCAAACCTAGAGCCATTCGTTCGTTTTGAAACTGTAGATTTTGTTTTTTATGATGAGTGTGATAATGTTTCTGTTACCAGTGCAAGTTTTGGTTTGATCGATACGATAGCTCCAATTGTGACGAATTGCCCATCAGATTTAATTTTAAATAATCTTCCGGGAGAATGCACGGCTCAAGTGAATATACAATCACCAGATGTTCAAGATAATTGTGGACAAACTGAATCACCTTTTGTTCAACTTCTAGAAGCACAAATCGAATCTCCTGTACCGGGAGATAACCAAGTGATTGTGGATTCTTTAAATTTCCAGTTTGGTCCTTTAAATTTAAATAATACTCAGGCTAATGGAAATGTCTCGTTAATATTAGAATTTTCAAATGTGGATATTGATGATCCAACAGAATTTTTTATATTAAAAGCTGAAGATGGAACTATAATCGATTCTACAGAAACGACTTCGTTGCAATGCGATGATTTAATTGTAGAAATATCAGAAATTACTGCCGAACAAATCAATAATTGGGGGGGGGATGGTTTTATAAGTTTTTGGCTGGTGCCGAATGATCCCGGTGGATCAGGAGTTTTTGCAGTCAATGATGTTTGCGGTGGCTCCTTCGTTTCGGTAGAATTAAGCTTTGATATTGATCTCGTTAATTCTATTGAATATGGGATACGTATAAATCAAGGAATTTATTTTGCTGCCTCGACGGATCAGGCCATTGATACTACTTTAGAAGTGGGTGTTCATGAAGTGGAACACATTTTTACCGATTGTAGCGGTAATGCCTCGAGTTGTTTTCAGACGATAGAAATAAGAGATATTGAAATACCAGAAATTTCATGCCCCCAAGATGTAACAATGGATATTCCACTCGATTCTTGTTCTGTTGATCTTTTATTGCCAAATGACTTTAGTTACAGCGATAATTGCTTTGGTTCGAAATATTATGATCAAACCTTACCAATAGACTCCGCCAATGCGCTACTAACTTATAGTTTTAATAATATATCCAACTCTTTCGTGGCGAATAACGAACAGTTTGAATTCACAGGAGTAAGCCCTCTTTTTTATAATCTGTCAGATCCCAAATTGGATATTTTATTAACAGGAGACACTAACAATTCTGGTGAATACTTCAACATATATGGAGACGACGGATCATTTTTGACTAGAACAACCATAGGGGCAGAATGTGGTATTGTTGGCTTAACCCAAATAGAAATACCAATTGATGATTTTAATCTTTGGGCAGCCGATGGGATAATTAATATTACGGCAGTATCAAATATTGATGTTTTAGTTGAAGGAGGAGGTATCAATCCTTGTTCAGAATTGGGAATGGGAGAAACCAATGATGGCCAAAGCTTCTTAGAACTAAGATTGCGATTTGGTGATGCCTTGCCTTATTACTATACAGAAGGCGCAACTGAAATTGATAGTACTTTGTTTCCAAATAATGGGGGTCAACCAATACTCTCTTTCAACTCAGGAGAGACCGAAGTATTTTATGTTTTTCAAGACAACAGCCAAAATTCAGATACTTGTAGCTTCCTCGTTTCAGTGAATGATTTACAAGATCCGCTTGCGATATGTAAAGATTTTGTAGCGTTCATTCATCCTTCAGGTGTAGTGGATTATGTCTTACTCGATGAAGAGATAGATAATGGCAGTAATGATAATTGCATTATTGCAAGTACTGATATATCACCCTCAAATTTTACTTGCGAGGACGTCGGTCAGACCATCCAAGTGACCTATACTGTCACCGATGCTTTTGGTAATTCGAGTAGTTGTCAAAGTGATGTAAAGATTGAATCAACAGTGCTAAAACCTAGTTTCAGTGCAGGGATTTGCGAAGGAGATACACTGAAGCTTTTTGCTAATATTGAATCTTCACCTGTTCCTAATGCTTATACTTTTAATTGGTCGGGACCTCAAAATTTTTCGTCCAATTTGGAAAACCCTATTATCATTAATCCTGATCCTACTTATTCTGGAACCTACACATTATCTGTTGAAGGATTTAATGGTTGTATTTCAGAGGGAACTGTAGAGGTCCTTATAGAACAATTGGTTACACCAGTATTGGAACCTGCTACCTTATCTGTTTGTGATGGTGATGAATTGTTATTGAATGCGACTAGTTTTACTGGCGATGTTACTTATAAATGGTACGAAGGTGTATTCCCTTCAGGAATTTTAATTGAGTCTTCTCCTGGACCTAGTATTGTAATCACACCTACTATTGGTGATCATTTTTACTATGTCATTGTAGAAAGTCAAAATTGTACAACCAATCCTTCAGCTGCTCAAATGGTCATGGTATTAGATCCGCCAGTGGCCACCGTTCAAGAGCCTTTTATTACTATTTGTGAAGGCGATGATATTGTTCTGGGTACGGACGTCTTTAACGCAGCTTACACTTATTCATGGACTGGCCCTAATAATTATTCATCCTCTGGTCAATTTCCAGAGGTGATTAGTAATTCCACTTCTTCAAATCAAGGTCTTTATAAATTGGTTATAACCCTGGGATCCTGTGTCTCTGATACCGCCAATGTATCGGTTGTTTTATTCAATAAACCTGAAAAACCTTCACTAGTTGGAGACGAGGTTTATTGTCAAGGCAATACCATTGTACTGACAGTAAGCAATGTCGCTAATGCTGATTTGTACACTTGGTATCGTGATGGTATATTGTTTAATACCACA
This sequence comes from Saprospiraceae bacterium, assembly GCA_020629615.1. Classification (GTDB taxonomy): domain Bacteria; phylum Bacteroidota; class Bacteroidia; order Chitinophagales; family Saprospiraceae; genus JAHDCZ01. Next base: position 20,655 of record JAHDCZ010000009.1, on the reverse strand, counting down.
GTTTCAAATACTCTAAGTATACCTGGAGCCACTACAAATTTATCCGGAGAATGGACTGTGGTCAGTGATATTGGGATTTGTTCGTCCGATCCTTCTGATCCGTTTGAGATAATCGTTGAAGAACAAATTGTTGTGGGTGCATCCAATAATGGTCCTCTTTGTGAAGGCGAAATGCTACAACTAAACGCCACGTTTATTCCAAATACCTCTTACCTATGGGAAGCTCCAGATGGGACCATTTACATGGAACAAAATCCATTAGTACCTGCGCAGGAGGGAGATTATTTTTTGACGATTGTTACAAATTCTGGTTGTGAAAGTTCATCGAGTACGTCGGTTGTGATTAATACTCCGCCCATAATTACGGCGTTAAGTAACAACTCTGAAGAATGTATGGATGGGATTACGGAGGTCCAATTTTTCCCTACTGTGATACCATCTGGAAATTATGAGTATCAATGGTCAGGACCAAATAATTTTTCCTCCAATCAATTGATGCCAATTATTGACAGTATCACTTCCGAGGATAATGGCATTTATACCTTAATTGTGTTTAATCAAAATTGTCCTTCACAAGTTATTGAAACAACAATTGAAGTGGTTGACATCCCAGCAAAGCCATCTATAAATGGACAAAGTGTTATTTGTGAAGGTGATAGTATAATATTAAATTCATCCAATTATTCTAATCCTGATATTGAATACATTTGGGAAACTCCTTCAGGTCAAATTGTTTCTTCTGATTCATCGTATTTATTTTCGGCGGAAGCCACACAAAGCGATCAAGGATTTTACATTCTTTCCATAGGTTTGGAAAATTGTACTTCTGTACCATCGGACACCTTCTTTATAGATATCATGCCTAGTCCTGTGAAACCTGTAATCGCTGGGACCAATTTAATCTGTCAAGGAGACACATTGATGTTAAGCTCTAATGGTCCTCCAGGTGCAAGCTATGTTTGGTTTTTTGAAGGAACGGAGATTTTTGTTGGAGACGACTTAGAGATACCTAATGTAGATATTGATAACGTTGGAGATTATACAGTACTTGTTGATATTAATGCTTGTCGATCTGAGTTGTCTGACCCATTCGAATTTGAAATTTTGGATCAACCTATTACTCCGATATTAGATCAATCGGTTATTAATGTTTGTTTAGATACCGAGGATGAGCAATCCATTTGCTTGTCAAATGAGACATGGATAGAAGGAGTTAATTATTCCTTTTATATTAATGGTGTCCTGTGGACAGAAAGCCCGGATCAATGCGTTTCGATTTCTGGAACCAACCCATTATTGATGGAAGGAACAAATACGATAAGTGTTCAAGGATTGGATAATGGATGTAGTTCATTGATGTCGATCGAAGCTCAAATTAATACCAGCCTTGCACCTAATATTAATGCTGATTTACTTGAAGATTTTATTTCTACTTGTAACGAGGCACAAATAATTTTATCAGCAATGGACGGACCACCCGATGTGCAAATAACTTGGTCTTCTCAAAGTAGTGATGTAGAGTTTTTAAATCAAGGCGAACAAGAAACTGGTGTGACAGGCTTAGATCTCGGTGAATATCAAATTGTTTTATCCTATTCTTTTGAGTCTTGTCTTGATTATTCTCAAGATACTGCGATCATCGTTTTGGAAGATACACCTGATGCAATAAATGATACTCTGTTTGTTAATTACAATAGTACGGGAGCCATTAATATAGTAAATAACGATTTGTTACCTTCTGATTTTTTTGTCTCCCTAGTTGATAATCCTGACTTTGGGACTGGCGAAATAGTAGGAAATATATTTGAGTATACTGCTGATCCTAGATTCAGTGGAATGATAGAAGTCACGTATAAAATCTGTAGTGATGCATGCCCAGATGTGTGCGATGTAGCCACAATTTTTATTTTTATTGGTAACGAAAGCGAATGCTTTGCACCAACCATCATTACCCCAAATAATGATGGAATGAATGATCAGTTTGTCATTCCTTGTTTTAGTTCAGGCGATTATCCAAATAATGAAGTGAAGATTTTTAATCAGTTTGGTGATGAAGTCTTTGGGGCAAAAAATTATCGCAATGATTGGGCCGGTACTTATAAAGGTCAAGATTTGCCAGTTGGAACATATTATTACGTGATTAAAATTGATGATCAGCAGGAGATTTTAAAAGGCTTTTTAATTCTAGAAAGATGATGACAAAAGCAATAAATATATTTTGGTTTGTTTTCTTTTCGCTTTGCGCGAATGGAATATTTGCGCAGCAAGAACAATTGTATACTCAGTTTATGTTTAATAAGCTGGTACTCAATCCTGCGTACGCAGGGAACGAAGAAGTGGCTTGCGCTAGTGTTTTGTATCGTGATCAATGGACAGGGTTTGAAGGAGCACCCACAACACAACTTTTTAGTATTAATGCTCCTTTGGCGGGACAAAAAGTAGGATTGGGTTTTAATCTTGCCAGAAACACAATTGGTATTACTGAGAAGCTAACCTTGGACGCCATCTATGCTTATCGTCTAAAAATAGGAAAGGGAACCTTTAGTATGGGAGTTCAAGCTTCCTTGAGACGATTTGATCAAGATTTTACTGATCCTCGTTTGATTGCTATTCAAGGATTAGAACAAGATCAAGCCGTACAGTTGGAAGTGTTAAGTAAGAATGTGGTCAATTTTGGTTTTGGAGCCTATTATTCAACGAATTTATATTACGTTGGAGCATCAATCCCAAGATTGTCAAAAGCGGATATAGATTTTGATCAAGATGATATTTTTTCTAGTGAAGTAAGACATTTTTATATCATGGGTGGAGCTGCCTTTGCCGTCAATGCGGATTGGACCCTGAAGCCTCAGGTACTACTAAAGGTGGTTGAAAATGCTCCTTTTGATGCTGATTTAAATATTTTGGCAACTTATAAAGAAAAGTATCACGGTGGATTGACTTATAGAACAGGTGGAAATAATGGTGGAATTGGGGAGTCGTTAGATTTGATATTTGGTTTTCAGCTGAATCCTCAATTAATGTTGGGATTTGCTTATGATTATACGCTATCTGATTTGCGAACGCATAATAGTGGCAGTATTGAGTTGATGTTGCATTACTGTTTCAACAAAAGAAACAATCAGGAAGAAATTATTAATCCGCGATATTTTTAATAGTGAGTAAGCCAAAAAATATATTATCCCTTTTCATTTTATGCTGTATTTTTTCGTTTGGCACGAATGAAAAAATCTACGGACAGTATTTAGATACACTTAAAATTAAGTCGGCCGCGATTATAAATTTAAAACAGATTAATAATAAACAAAATCAATTTTCGCCGGCTTTCGCCAAAGATGGAATTGTGTATGTTGAGTATCAACAGAAAAGAAAATCAAAGGGATTAACCAATAGAGAAAAAGCATTTGACATTATGTTTGTCAACATGTCCAAGGATGTCCAACAACCCGAAATATTTAACGAACGCTTTAATTCAAATTATGTTGAAGGACCTGCCAGTTTTAGCGCTGACTTTAAAACATTATATCTAACAAGATCTAATATTCAATCAGGAGAATTGAAAAAAAGTTCGGATAAAATTCTTCGATTAAAGATTTTTAAAAGCACACTTGAAGATAGCACATGGAGCGATTTGAAGGAAGAGTCTTTTATATTAGGAGATTATAACTATTGTCATCCTTCAATTAGCGAGGACGGAGAAACGCTTATAATAGCTTCTGATATGCCGGGTGGATTTGGCAAAATGGATTTGTATTTGTTACGTAAAATTGGGGATGGATGGTCTGCTCCTACCAACCTTGGGCCTGCTGTAAACTCAGCAGGGAATGATTGGTTTCCTTTTCTTCATCAAAGTGATATATTATTCTATGCTTCCGACGGATATTTTAAAGAAAAACAAGATTTAGATATTTATGCCATTGATATTGGAGTTGGAAATTTAGGCGAAAGAGAAAAACTACCTTCACCTATTAATAGTGAATATGATGATTTTGGTTTGATCCTAAATGGAGATCAAACAGAGGCCTACTTTTCGTCTTCAAGACTGGGAGGAAAAGGTAGAGATGATATCTATCAATTTAAGTTTTCTGGCAGCATTATAGAGAAAGAAAAGGTAGATTCCTTTTTTGTGCAATTTGTGATTAAAAACGAGAAGGATAATTTGCCATTAGAAATGGCAAAGATTACAATGTCTCAATTGAGTTTTGCTGGACAGAAAATAAAACTTTCAGATTATGACCTGAAATTAATAGATAGCAAAGATGGTTCTAAAGAGGTAGTTGTTAAATTGAATAATGACGATCAGCTTGCAAGTGCCCTTTTAACAGATGTTAATGGTACATCAAGTGTTGAACTTCCTTCCAAATCTCGATTTTTAGTAGAAGTAAATAAAGAAGGTTTTCAGTCCAATAGCTTTATTTATATTCCTCAAAATGGTGAAAGTTATGAAGTTCTACTGGAAGAAATCATAATTCCTTCATCTTCCACTTTACCTAATATTCCTACGCCAAAACAAGAAATTTTCATACCTACTGCTAAAGGCTCCATTGTAGTATTTGAAAATATATACTATGATTTAAACAGTGCTAATTTAAAAGCAGGAGCAGTCAAGGAACTTGATGCACTAAGTAAGGTGATGCAAGAACAGCCGTATATTAAAGTTCAATTAAGTGCTCATACCGATTCTAGAGGTAATGATGTCTACAATCAGTTGTTGTCTGACAAAAGAGCAACAAGTGCTAAGAATTACCTGATATCCAAAGGGATCAGTTCCAACAGAATAGTTGCCATTGGTTTTGGAGAATCCAGATTGCGAAACCGCTGTTCGGATGAGGTTCCTTGTACAGAAGAAGAACATCAATACAACCGAAGAACGGAGGTGAAAATACTGGACAATTAAAATTACTTGGCGGGTTTTACATGACCCCAGTTTTCTCCTGATTCTATTCTGTTAATTTGTGTGTGTGTAACACCAAATCGCTTCGCCAACATTTTCTTACGTGTTTTACCCGTCTTTAAATATTTTTTGATCATTGCAACATTGGCTTCTGTTAATTTGTAGTTGCCACCACCGACCTTCTGTTTGAAATCAAACTTCTCAGCACGCTCTTTTACGTAAGCTCTACGTTGCTTATCCGATACCAATTTCAGATTAGATTTTCGATTGTCTTTCCGATTCAAATTTTTATGAATGATATTTTCTTTTCCTTCTATTGGATTAAGAAAATATTCTGCCATTTTTTTGTGAATGTAGAAAGAGATATCTTTTCCCTTAATCTTTAAATTGACTCGAGCATATTGGAGTCGGTCGTAATAAATTTTTAAGAGTCTTTCTTTACCCGTATTAATATCGACGGATTTTACTCTTCCATGATTGGATAGAAAGTATTCTTTGTCACCCATGGGGACGGTAAAACTAAGTTGTTTCCACCTTTCGCCACGAATAACTGGTTCAATATGACCCATAGTTTAGGTTTTTTTGAGGTTTATTAATTCTATGGAGTAGTTCTATGGTTTGTTGTTCCTGTTTTTTCTTGCCAATTTTTGATTAACGAATAAAAAACTTTGGTCTTTCCTGTAAAGTTGATAAAAATCCCCTAAACACAATAGCTTTTATCAAAAAAATGGCGAATGTAATTTTCTTAAAGTGTTGATATTGAATGTTTTTTGAAGACATTCGTATAATTTTCATAAAGGTCTAAGAGTTTATATATCTTCGGACATAATAATATATAATTATATGCAAGTTAAATTTTGTGGGGCAGCAAGATTTGTGACGGGTAGTTCGCATCTTATTACTCTTGATAGTGGGTATAAAATTCTTTTAGATTGTGGTTTATTTCAAGGAAAGGGAAAACATATCTGGGAATGGAACAATACTTGGCATTTTGATCCTAGAAGCATCGATTGTTTAATAGTTTCTCATGCTCATATTGACCATACAGGTAGAATTCCGCAATTGGTAAAAGATGGTTTTAATGGTTCTATTCATTGTACTCATGCCACTAGAAGCTTAAGTGCTATTATGTTATTGGATAGTGCCAAAATACAAGAGAGAGATGTTGAATGGTATAATAAGAAATTGCTAAGAAAGCGCAAGAAAGCGACCTCATCGCTTCGTGTCCCATTGTATACTAGCGAAGATGTGACGCCTGCCTTGGAATTATATGTGAGTTATGGATACGATCGATGGTATCGAATTAGTGATGAAGTTGAAATGATGTTTACGGATGCTGGCCATCTACTTGGTAGTGCCACGGTAACACTGCGAATTACTGAAGGAGAAAAGGTGACTACCATCGGTTTTACTGGAGATATCGGTCGCCCCAATCGTCCTATACTCCGAGACCCTCATCGAATGCCTGATGTTGATTATTTGATTTGCGAATCAACCTACGGGGATAAAAACCACGAGTCAAATCCGGAACAAAATGATAAATTACTCGATGTAATCCATAGGACATGTGTCGAGAACAAAGGAAAATTGATCATACCTGCATTTAGTGTAGGCCGTACTCAAGAAATTGTCTATATGTTAGATAAACTTGAAACAGCGGGGAAATTACCTAAGATTCCAGTCTATGTTGATAGTCCACTGTCCGTAAATGCTACCCAAGTTTATGGTTCGCATCCTGAGTGCTTTGATGATAAACTGAATGAGTATCTCCTTATTGATGATAACCCTTTTGGATTTAATGATTTGAACTACATCCGAAATGTGGAAGAATCCAAAGAGTTGAATTTAGCGACTCAACCTATGATAATAATTAGTTCGTCTGGAATGATGAATGCGGGTAGAGTTAGGCATCATCTTTTTAATAACATGGAAAATGAAAAAACAACAATATTAATTGTTGGATATTGTAGCCCAGATACTGCGGGAGGGATGTTGAGAAATGGAATCGAAACATTAAAAATATTTGGCGAAGAAAAAATGGTCAATGCTAAAGTAGAAATTATGGACTCATTTTCGGCCCATGCCGATAGAGACGAAATCATTACTTTTATAAGCAATCAAAAAAGAAATCTAAAACGATTGTTTTTGGTGCATGGAGATTTTGATACGCAAGAAAAATTTAAATTATATCTTGAAGAAAAAGGATATAATAAAGTCGAAATTCCAGAGGTAGGTCAAGAATTTGAAATTGGCTAGAAGCTATTTTATTTATAAATCGTTTTATTGATATGCAAGTACAAATGAAATTAAAAACCCCCAAGCCATTTGTCTTCCTAGCCTTATTTGGTCTTTGTTTGTCTTTTTATTCCTGTGTAGATTCTGAAGAGTTTAGTAATGTAAGGTCTGATAATGAAGATAGAGTAATTGCCTTTCCAATAGTAAATACTGAGGTGAGTATTGTGGATTATGCAGTAAATGCTTCTGACAATACAGCTGTAAAAATAGAACCGGATGGGAAGATGACTGTTTTCTATGAAGGAGAAGTCATTAGAAGACAAGCTATTGAGCTTTTTCCTCCCGTTCCTGGATTTTTGGTTAGTGATGGGATTATGGCTGATACGGTAACAACCTTGGGATTGACCTTTGATGTTGATTTCATTCTCAAAAAGGCAATTTTTAAAGAAAACTCAATAAAGTTTAAATTTCTTTCCAGTTTTGAAGAGGATGTAACCATCAATTTGAGAATACCTGAATGGTCAAAGGACGGTGAAATTTTTGAGATTGATTTAGCCATTCCATATAATGGTTCAAGTCCAGATAGCGTAGAATCCGAAAGAATTTTATTGGATGGTTGGGAAGTAAATACTGAGACCAATTCGATGACCATGATTTATGACGCTAGGCTTCCAAATGGAGAACGAGTAAAATTGGATGAAGCGACTTACGTTTTGGACTTTTTGTTTTTCTCCTATGTTGAAGCATTTTTTACTCAGAATACGAATTCAGAATCTGGAGATATTATTACCGTAGGGGTTTACAACAATTGGGTTAGTGGAGGATTATTTTTTGAAAACCCGAAGGTCACTTTTAGAGTAGAAAATTCAATCGGATTTCCTGTACGTGCATACTTTAATGAGATGAGACTTACCAATGTTTTAAATGAAACATTCGATATGCAAGGCCCTATGATTGACGATGGTGTAGACTTTGCCTATCCTAGCTTAAGCGAAGTTGGAGAATTAAAAGTTAGTGAATTTGAATTCAATCAGGCCAACTCAAATATTCAAGAGATTTTTAATGAAAAAGTAAAACTGGTACGATACGATATTGATGCAGTGGGGAATCCAGATAACGATAACACCATAATCGGATTTATCACGGACACAAGTTATTATAAAGTTGATATTGCCGTCGAATTACCTCTTTTGGGTTATGCTAATAATCTTGTTTTGGCTGATACATTTGAATTAGATTTGAACAAATACGATCAATTGAGATCTATCGAATTTAAATTGATTACGGAAAATCGTTTTCCAATTGACATGACTATTCAATCTTTTTTCTTGGATGAAAATGGACAAGCATTGGACTCAATGTTTGTTGATAATCCTTTGTTGTTATCAAAGGCAGAAGAATTAAGTCCTGGCGTTTTGATGACCAATGGTGAAATAACAACAATAATGGATTTTGATGTAGAAAGATATCAAAAAATAAAAGATACCAAACGATTAGCGTTTAGAGTATTAATGCAAAGTGATCAGGAGAATAGTGAATCACTATGGATATATAGTAACTATGGTATGGATGTACGAATGGGTGCAAAGATCACTTTGGATAATTAATGATTATGAGGAGACTTATTTTTTTAATCAGTATTGGGCTATTCATTTCTTCAAGAGCTTTCGCTCAATATGACTTGATCAATTATTTTGAATCAGATGTACAATCTGCTCATTTAAAACCAGCGTATATTCCTGATTCTACCTTGACAATCGTTTTGCCAGGGATAGGATATAGTATTGCGCAGAAAGGTCCAAAATTGGGAAATATTATTGTATCAAACAATGAAGGAAATAACATAGTTGATATTGATGCCTTAACGGCAAATTTGGAATCTAATAATTCTATTCGTGGGACATATGATCGTCCAATGGGAAATCTTTATTTTAAGAAATGGGGTATGGTGGCCTCGGCTGGATATGGATGGCGCTCCGATGGTCAATTAAATTATAATCAGGCATTAGGAGAGTTGTATGCTTACGGTAACGGCAATTTTATAGGACAAGAAATTGAAGTGGCGCCTAGCTTTTCGTTACAATCTTATCATGAGTTCAGTCTAGGATTGGCCAAATCCTTCAATCGTTTTAGTTTTGGTGTTAAAGGAAGATTTTTATCAGGTGTCGAAAACATTTCTGCTGATCAGGGTAATGTAAAAGTTTTTACTAGTGATGACATTTACCAGTTAAGGTTGAACACAGACTTGGTGGTCAATTCTTCTCGGGTGATTGACTATACTTCGATTGATGATATTGATATTAGTACTCGCGGATTTTCATATTCAAACTTCTTCGCTGCTAATTATGGTTTTGTTTTCGATGCCGGATTGAATATTAAAATGACTGAACGATTGAATCTTTCTTTGAGCGTATTGGATGTAGGTAGCATTAATTGGGATTTTAGAACGAGCAATTTAACGAGTTCCGGAGAATCTACTTATGAAGGTGTGGACTTAATATCATACATCGGAGATACAACATCCATTGCTCTAGAAGACTCATTAAAGAAAATATTAGATATAGTAGAAACCAATGATTCCTATAGCACTAGTCTGCCTTTGAAAATATATTTAGGTGCCGATTTTCAGATGAATGCATCGACAAGAGTGGGCGCTACTTTCTTTTACGAATCTTTACTAGAAGAATCAAGTATTGCTTTTGCGATAAACGGAACAAAACAGTTTTCTGGCAGTTTTAGATTGGGCGCGCAATATGCTTATACCAAAGAAAGTCCTCTTAATTTGGGATTGTCTACTGCATTAAATTGGCGAGGAATATGTATAATGGCTTCATCTGACAACGTCATTGGTCTCTTTACACCTACCAAGTATGGCCTTTCAAACATGCGCTTGGCCTTGGCATTCAAAATCTAGATATAGAACTAAATTATCCTTAAAAAGAAAATTCCGGAAAACTATGAAGCCTTCCGGAATTTTTCAATTTAAAGTGTTCTTTCTGTTACATTCCAGGATACGTGAAAATCATAAAACTGAGTAATGCCCCAAGTAAAAGGATCGCCACCCAAAAGCGCGCATCCTTGAACAAGTGTTCGTCGTTTGGTGATAACATATGAGTATGTATTTGGTTAGTGTAAATTCGTCTATACACATATCCTACTTCTTTAAGTAAGCGTAAAAAAAAATTGGTTATATCGTTCCTCATTTGGAACACTTACTATAAGCCAAAAACGATACCATCAGAAAATATTATAATGTGTTTATTACACCCTTTTTTAGGGTAGAAATGAGGGTAGGGATTCTATGGATTTATCAACAAGGTGTTATTAGTTGTAGGAGAGTCAGTTTTATATGTTTAATATATACTATGTAAATAATGCATCTGAAAAGTCCATTTAAAAAATACCCTAAAAATTTAGAAAAAAATTCGCCGAAAGGCAAAATAAACCTAGACCCCTAATCGCTAGCTGATTATTTTTTGTTAAAGTTTACTTCTTTTAAAATCCTTTTGACAAGACTAGGACCTTCATAGACTAATCCACTGTACACTTGCACTAAACAAGCCCCAGCATTGATTTTGTCCTGTGCATCTTGAGCACAACGAATACCTCCTACTCCAATAATCGGAATCTGCCCCCTGCTATTCTTATACAAGTATGCTATAACATCTGTCGAGCGCTTGCCAATGGGTTTACCACTTAGACCGCCATTTCCGATGGATTCAATTTGTTTTTGATTTGTTTGGAGATTACTACGTTCAATAGTGGTGTTTGTCGCTATGATACCAGTAATGCCTACCTCTCTGACAATTGAAATGATATCGTCTAATTGTCCATTACTGAGATCTGGAGCAATTTTAAGAAAGATGGGTTTTGGATTTTGATGTCCTAAGTTTAAATTTTGAACATGGCTCAAGAGCTTCGTCAAGGGATCTTTGTCTTGAAGGGCTCTTAAATTTGGAGTGTTGGGCGAACTAACATTTATCACAAAATAATCGACATAGGGAAATAATTTTTTAAAACAAATGTCATAGTCATCAATGGCTTTCTCATTAGGAGTTGTTTTGTTTTTTCCAATGTTACCGCCGATAATGAGATCAGTCTTTTTATATTTTTTTAATCTTTCAACCAAGGCGTCAACACCTTCGTTGTTAAAACCCATACGATTGATTAAGGCCTCATCTTTGGGAAGCCGAAATAATCTAGGTTGAGGATTTCCGACTTGAGGTTTGGGCGTTACAGTTCCGATTTCTATAAAACCAAATCCTATGTTTTCCATTTGTTTGAAGTACTTGCCATCCTTGTCAAAACCTGCCGCTAAACCAACGCTATTTTTAAAACTAAGACCAAAAAGTTCACGTTTTAAATGCTCACCTTTCTGTGCGTAAATGCCTTTAAAAATGTTCGATAATCCAGGAATTTTAGTCGTAATCGACAAAAGCTTTACTGTAAAGTGATGTGCTTTTTCAGGAGATAAACTAAAGAGTAGGGGCTTAAGAAGAGTTTTGTACACAGGGATTTTTAAGTAATTTCTTTAGACAATGCTTCAAGATCACGAACTAATAATCGTTTTCTGTTGAAGGTGATAAGATTGGCACTTCTTAAATCATTAAGCACCGTGGTGACGGTCTGTCTTGATGTCGCCGTCAAGTTTGCAATTTCTTGATGTGTTATAAATTTTCTAACGACCCATTCATACCCGACACGCTGCCCTCTTTTTTTAACTGATTCTACCAAATATTCTACTATTCTACTTCGTGAATCTTTAAATACTAAGGACTCCAACCTGTTTTCCATTTCAAGAACACGCGAACCCATAATTTTCATCATGAACATGCTCAATCCATTGTGATCTTTGAGTAAACCTTTCATTTCGTCAGAGCTTACGATACAAACCTTGGTTTCTTCCATAGCATAGGCAAAGTCACGCCGTGAGCCTTCTCCAATCAACGACAACTCACCAAAAACTTCGCCTTTTCCTAATATTGCTTTTGTGATTTCTTTTCCACCGTCACTTAGGGTTCCTATTTTAACGCGACCTTCAGTAAGAAAAAATACCTTGTCTGAGCTTTGCTCTGGAAAATAAATGTATTCGCCTTTTTTGAATGTAGTCGATTGATGTTCGTTGACATTTTCACCCAATTTTTTAGGACAGAATATTCCTGTAACGTCAATATTTTCAAGATACCATAATGACTGCTCTTCCATGCTTGTTGATTAGACTTATATGCTTGAAATTAACTTGATTTCAAGAAAAGAACAAATATTTGAGAAAAGTGTTTCGTTGATTTAATTTCCCCACAGCATTATTGATTATCAACACCCAAGTCAAAGGTGTTTTTAAGTTTCACTAATAAAGGATTTTTGGTGGAGAGAAGCTCATATTTTTCTCGATTGGTTAGCATTTTTTTGGGAGCATAATTCTCTTGATTCGGAAATCGCTCTAAATCAATTTCAATGTTCAATCCTAGCTCTGGTTTGTTAAAAGTCTCACGAATTTTTTGGATCAAATCAATTTCTTGAACCAATAAATCTTTGGATACAGAATTAGGTACAAATACTTTTATTTCACTTCCTTCAACTTCTAAGTGTACATTTTTCAAAGCCAAGCGTGCAGAGTTAGAACTTAGCTCTTCCTGATAACTTTTCCAGATACTTTCTAAATCTTCAAGGTTTAATTCCTTAGTGTTAGCGGCTTTTTCTGCTTCTTCTTGTTTTATTTCACTTCGTATTGCACCTAAGTCAGATATTTTTTTGGAAAGTAATAAACTAGATTTGGGTTTCTCTATTTTCTGAGATGGACTGGTATCAGAAGAAACAGAGGGTTTAGGACTTGTTGTTTTGGCTGGAGCCGAATGGGTCTCTTGATTTTCATTGGGATCCGAATGGCTACGGTCTTTTTCTAAACTTGGTTTGTGATTAGAGTTTTTTTTTACCGAGTGAGATTCGACGGAAGTCGTACCATCAATAGTACGTTGGACGTATGTAATTTTTCCCAGTGCTATTTCGACATGAAGTCTTTTGTTTTGAGCTCGCTGCATTTCGACATCACATTTGTTTAAAATGTTCAATGCGTTTAGAAGTAGCGAACGAGAAGCCAATTGCGATTGATCGGTATAGCGCTGTTTTAATCCATCACCTACTTCAAGTAATTGCAAGGTTTTTTGATGCTGACTTACCAAAATATCACGACAGTGTTGCCCAAGACCTTGGACAAATAAATCAGGGTCAAATCCTTGTTTTAAGATGTCATCAAAAATAAGAAGGACATCGTTCAAATCTTCCCTGACAAACGCATCCACTACTTTAAAATAGTAATCAAAGTCAAGAACATTAAGGTTCTTAATGACATTTTTGTATGTGATTTCTTTGCTAGAGCTACTTGCTATTTTGTCGTATATGGATAAAGCATCTCGCATAGCTCCATCAGCCTTTTGAGCAATAATTTGTAAGGCTTCGGGCTCGGCAGTTAATCCTTCTTCTTTTACAATGTTTTCTAATTGATGAACAATGTCAACGACCTGGATGCGCTTAAAGTCAAATACTTGACAACGTGAAAGAATGGTGGGTAAGACCTTGTGTTTTTCTGTTGTTGCCAGAATGAAAATAGCATATGAAGGTGGTTCTTCCAATGTTTTTAGAAAGGCATTAAAAGCAGCGGTAGATAACATATGAACCTCATCAATGATAAATACTTTGTATTTGCCCTGTTGAGGTTGAAATCGAACTTGTTCAATCAATGTTCGGATATGATCGACGCTATTGTTTGAGGCGGCATCAAGTTCGATAATATTAAAAGAAGCATTGTCATTAAATGCGGTACAAGAGCTACAACTGTTGCAAGGGTCTTGATCGTTTTGAAGGTTTTCACAATTTAAAACCTTGGCCAAAACTCTGGCACAGGTTGTTTTACCAACACCTCTTGGTCCGCAGAACAGAAATGCATGAGCCAACTGCTCGGAAACAAGCGCATTTTTTAATGTATCAGAAATATGGTTCTGCCCAATAACTTGATCAAAAGTTTGGGGTCTATATTTTCTAGCGGATACGACAAATTTGCTCATAATAACCTGCTCTGGACTCCAAAGGTAAAAATAGAAATGTGTATGCTTGTAAAATTGAACTTAAAATGCTCAGATGAACCAAATTAGCAATAATTTCGTCTAATACTTAAAGCCTTGTTTTAAGGTGTAAGATCAAAACAAAAAGAATGAAAATTAGTTGTGCTCAGTTAAATTATCATATAGGAAATTTTAAAGGCAATTTGGAGAAAATGTTGAATGCTATTGAAGTTGCTAAAAGCGAGGGAGCGGATATTGTATGCTTTGGTGAATTAGCAACCTGCGGATATCCTCCTAGAGATTTTTTGGAGTTTGATGATTTTATAGTGCATTGTGAAGAAAGCATCAAGACATTAACAGATGCAGCGGATGGAATTGCCGTAGTTGTGGGTTCGCCGACACGTAATCCAGTACCAGAGGGGAAGGATTTATACAACTCAGTATATTTTTTGGCGCAGAAAAAGGTCTTGCATGTACAACACAAAGCCTTGCTACCTACTTATGATATTTTTGATGAGTATCGATATTTTGAACCTGCAACTGTGTTTGATGTTGTGGAATACAAAGGGAAGAAAATTGCACTTACAGTTTGTGAAGATATATGGGATGTTGAAAATGAAAACCCATTATATACAGTAAGTCCATTGGATGAAATGGTAAAGTATGCACCCGATTTTATCATCAATGTTTCTGCCTCACCATTTAATTATTCGCACGAAAGTGCAAGAAAAGAAGTCATCAGAAAAAATGTCTTGCGTTATAATATTCCAATGCTTTATATCAATCATGTCGGTGCTCAAACAGAAGTGATTTTTGACGGCGGCTCAATTGCTATGAGTCCGAATGGAAATATCTATAAAGAGTTTAATTATTTTGAAGAAGCTCAGTCAACCATAGATTTAGGAGAATTAATTAAAGGAGAATCCCTGCAAGAGCAAGCCATGTCCAAAATTCAAAAAATCCATGATGCGATTGTGTTGGGAATTAAAGATTATTTTGGAAAGTTAGGGTTTTCAAAAGCGATTTTGGGACTTTCTGGTGGAATAGATTCTGCCGTAACCGCAGTTTTGGCGACAGAAGCGCTAGGGAGGGATAATGTCCGTGTATTACTAATGCCTTCCCAGTTTTCATCAGATCATTCAGTCAATGATGCGAGGCAATTAGCCGAAAATTTGGGTATACAATACGATATCATAGCCATTAAAGATATATACGAACAATACATGCTGTCTTTAAAACCAATTTTTGGTGAATTGCCTTTTAATGTGACCGAAGAAAATTTGCAAGCGCGTGTACGGGGTATGCTTAATATGGCGCTATCTAATAAATTTGGTCATATCGTTTTAAACACTTCAAATAAAAGTGAGATGGCAGTAGGATATGGGACCTTGTATGGAGATTTATGCGGAGGGATATCCGTTATAGGAGATGTTTACAAGACAGAAGTATTTGAATTGGCAGAGTATATGAACAGAAACAAAGAGCTCATCCCTCGAAATACAATCACAAAACCACCCTCTGCCGAGTTGCGCCCAAACCAAAAAGATTCTGATAGTCTGCCAGATTACGAAATCTTGGACACCATTTTATACCAATATATAGAAGAAAGAAAAGGACCATCCGAAATAATTGCTAGCGGATATGATGAAAAGTTAGTCAAAAGAATTTTGAGATTGGTTAATATTAATGAGTTCAAACGTTATCAAACGGCACCTGTTTTGAGGGTGAGTCCCAAGGCTTTTGGAATGGGAAGGAGGATGCCGATTGTAGGGAAGTATCTATCTTAGGGTATAAATTATTTGCGTATACTTTTTAAAGTCGCATTTCTTCTGTGTTTCAGAAAATTAGAGAATTCATCATAATTTTGTGCATGCGTATTGTTTTGATTTTTTAAATATTAACATATTATCATAAAAATTATTCATAATTTGCTTACAATTAAGTGAGTAATTTATCTTTTTTAGTAAGTGTTATTTATACATTTACCAAAATCATATGAATCCTTTTTAAAGAAAGAGCGATTTTTTTAACCCCTAACCAAAAAAATGGAGAGTTTTTTGATGTATACTCTCTAGAGTTTTTATTACTTCCAAAATGTTGAAATGAAAAATATTTTTTTGGTAAGCGCAATGATGTTTGTGTTTATTTCAATTGCAAACACCCAATGTCCAAGTATTGACCAATCTGTTTCTCTTTCTGTCAATGCAACCACATGTTCAGCCTCGGTAGAACTAACAGGTTTCATGATACAAAATGCTGCCACTACTGCTTGCGTTATTTGTACCGGAGGCACATCACAACAATGCGGAACATTGGCAATTAATCTAACCGGAGCTCCTGCTGGTGCAGCCATGTGTGCAAACGTTAGTGCATCAGATACGGGATCAGCTGATTATTTTTATGCCTATGATAATAATAATACGCCGGGCGATACTTCAGATGATTCGTGTTCTGGAGGAGGAACTTCGGTAAATGCTCCTGCCAATAGTAATCAAATTTTGGTCGTAATATGTAGAGATGGAAATGGTGCGGTTACCGCTAATTCCATATTTATTGAAGTGCAACCTTGTTGTCAATTCGATCCAGTAGCACCACCAAATCAAGTATTAGATTGTCCTGATGAAGTACCTCCTCTTCCTGATTTTTCTGGTACTATGGACGGTACTGTTTATAACGGAGCGGGAGGAAGTATCGGAGTCACTGCGCTCGGTGGAGCGACTTGTGATATAGATGAAGCTACAGTTTCGGTTGTTCAAAATCCTGCGTCAATTGATGCTTGTTTTTCAGGAGTTATTACTAGAACATATACCTTACAATACCCTTGTTTCGCGAGTGTTGTGAGATCACATACAATTACTATTCCGCCTGACGATGATTTTCCTGTATTGGTTGTGGACGGAAGTACTTCCGACATTGGTCCTACAGATTTGGGGTGTGTCGATGTGCCAGGAGATGTGCTTGTCCCTGCACCTTTGTCTTATTCTGCAACTGATGATTGTACTGCAACTCCTGATATTATATTAATGGATTCAGATGATTTTCCAGGTGTTGAGACGCCTGCCGGGAGTTGTAATTATTTGGTAACTCGAACGTATAGTGCAGAAGATGAATGTATGAAGGTAACGGAGATAGAGGAAACATTTACGTATTCTTTAAATGGTTGTAGTTCTCTTTGTTGTAGTTTGGAAATCATTTGTCCAAATTCGAATGGAGGTACTTTTCAATGCCCAACTTTAGGAGCGGTGGGTGGTCCACCAATGATACCTTCAGCTTTTACTGATGCAATTGGAGATGATGCTGTGGCTTTTGCAGCCTTAGGGGGTGTTGTTAATGATGCTTGTGGGCAGCTGATTATCACAGCCAGTGATTCCAACAATGGAGGAACAGGTTGCGCAGCAAGCCCATTGGTAATTACTAGGACTTTCGTAATTACGGATGATGCAAATAATAATAATGTCATAGAGGTAGGCGAAGCGCAAGAAATGTGTATGATTATGTATACAATTGTAGATAATACAGATCCTGTAATAAGCGCATGCCCATCAAACCTTGTTTTAGAATGTGATGGTGATTATACTGCCGAAATTAATACTTGGTTGACGAATGCAACAAATGGAACTACCTTTATTGCGACTGATAATTGTGACGCGAGTTTAACATTGACTCATAATTACACGGGAACAATTCCTGCTGTATCTTGTACTGGTACTACCGGTACTATGGTTACATTTACGGCGACAGATGATTGTGGCAATACAGCTACTTGTAGTGCATTGATAATATTAAACGATACTTCTGATCCTATTATAGCCGGGTGTCCTTCAGATTTAATATTAGAATGCGATGGAAATTATTCGACCGAAATAAATACATGGCTTAGTAATGCTATGACCGCAATACAAGCGGCTTCTACGGATGACTGTGACGCTACCCTTACTGTGACAAATTCATATACAGGACCAGTGCCACCACTTGAATGTGATGCTATTTCGGCTACTGGGGTAACTGTATTTTTCTATATAGAGGATGACTGTGGAAATATGGCTTTTTGTTCAGCCAAGGTAGTAGTGACAGATACTACGGATCCTACTTTAACTTGCCCTGCAGCTCCTTTAAACCTTGAAGCCTGTGATCCTGCTAATGGGTTTTTGGTTTTGAATTGGTTGAATTCTGCTTTTGCGAATGATGCCTGTGATGGTGCATTAATTGTTACGAATGACTTTGATCCAATCTCGGTCGATATTTGTACTGGTACAGTAACGGTTACTTTTGAGACCAGTGATGCTTGTGGAAATACAGCTAGTTGTACTCAAGATATAGTAGTCAACGATACAGAAGATCCAAGCTTTTTACTTTGCCCAACAGATATTACAGTGAACGGCATTGAAAATGTATGTGATCCAGTTGTGAATTATACGGTACCTATTGCAACAGATGATTGCGGTATTATGTCACTTACGAGAACGATGGGTCCAGCACCTGGTTCTACATTCGTAGTTGGAACCACTACCACCATAGAATATACTGCCACAGATAATTGTGGAAATACTGAAACCTGCACTTTTACTATTACGGTGGTGGATGATTCCATGCCTTCGGTCGCTTGTCCGATGGATATAGTTATTTGTGCCCCAATGGGTTCATGCGATTGGACTGCGATGGGAATGGATCCTATTTTCTCTGAAGGATGTACAGGTGTAGTCACGATAGAACATTTTGCTTCTGGAGCTACAACCATACCTACAACTTTAGGTACAATCAATGGAACAGCTTTTGATATAGGGACTACTTTAGTTACTTATATCGTTACAAATACAACAACTTCAGAATCTGCTTCGTGTTCCTTTTCAATTACTGTTGAAGATTGCGAACCTCCAATTTTAATGTGTCCTTTGGACGATCTGGACGTGGAATGTGATGGGGCTGGAAATACGGCTGAAATCACTACATGGTTAGCTTCAGTGAGTGCTGTTGATGACGCGGCTTGCTCAACAGTTACCATAGAACATTTTTTACAAACTTCAACAGAGCTTTGTGGTGAAACGCAAGTAGATCAATATTTATTTGTTGCAACTGATGAGGCAGGAAACTCTTCTTCTTGTACCGCAAGTTTTGGAACGGTGGATACCACTATTCCAACAATAACTATGGGCGCAACTAATGGTTCAGCAGAATGTGGACCTGATGCCTTGGCAAGCTTTTTTGATTGGTTGGTGGACAATGGTGGTGCCGTAGCTTCTGATGATTGTACGGAAAGTGAATTGATTTGGACTAATGATTACGATGGTTCTTCTTTTGTATCTTGTCCAATTGCAGGTCCTAAATTTGTAACCTTTACTGTTACAGATGATTGTGGTAATACTAATTCTTCATCAGCGAGTTTTACTATAGAAGATACAACAAATCCAACTATTTCTTGTCCTGACAATATTACTCTAGAATGCGGAGATACTAATAATGCGGCAATTGTAGGGAATTGGTTAAACTCGGCTTTTGCCAATGATGTCTGCGGTGAAGTAGTTATTACGACGGACTTTACAGCACTTCCAATTTGTGGATCTTCAACAAATGTAGTATTTACTGTTACGGATGATTGTGGACGTCAAGCTACTTGTTCAGCTTCCATAACTATAGACGACACCCAAAAACCTATCTTTATGGTGCCTCCAAGTGATCTCTATGTAGAATGTGATGGTAGCGCTGACCCAGGAGGAGCTATCGCTTCTTGGCTGTTATCCAATGGCGGCGCTATGGCTGTAGATCAATGTGATGCCTCAGTTGATATTTCAGCGGTTGCAGGAGCACCTTTGACTCTTTGTGGTAACAGTGAGGCTGTTCCGTATACCTTTACGGCAATGGATGATTGCAATAATTTGAGTGTGACTGAAATTGCTTATGTTCACTTTTTAGATACTGAAGGACCGACTATAATTGTAGCTGCTGATCCAGGTCCTGTCGAATGCAATGTTGCCGATCCAGATACTTGGGCTTCTACAGCTGCTTCGGCCAATGACAATTGTCAAGGTGTTACAACAGTGAGTTACAGCCTGGTAGGGATTGATGAATCATGCGATGGTTCAGCCGTTTATGAATATATTTTTTATTCTACGGATTTATGTGGAAATACTTCTTTCGAAACGGGGTTTTATACACTTGCTGATACTGGAGTTCCAACCATTACTGCTCCTGCCAATTTAAATATTGACTGTCAAACAAATCCATTAGTAATTTCTGAATGGCTAGATAGTTATGTTGCTTCTGATTTGTGTTCTGAAGTTACGGTAACCAATAATTTCATCGCGCTTCCAAATGCATGTGGTGGAACTGTGACCATCACTTGGACTGCGGTTGATGAATGTGGAAACACGAATACTGACATGGCAGATATTATCATGGCAACCGATGCGACACCACCAGTATTCATCAATTGTCCAGCGAATATGACAGTAGGAGTGGATGTAGATGAAT
>JAHDCZ010000090.1:8014-11268 GCA_020629615.1 Saprospiraceae bacterium | reverse complement strand
ATTTGGACTCCACTTCGATATCCAAAACTACTTTTCCTTGTTCGGTAAATTTGATTGCATTATTGACAAGGTTGGTTAAAATTTGAGAAATCCTCATGGAATCTCCTACCACAACATTGGGCAATAGATCATCTTTTTTAATTAGAAATCGGATATTTTTTTCTTCTGCCTTTCGGCCAAAGGTACTCTGTAATCCATTTAGAATATGATCAATACTGAAATCTGTATCTTCTAGTTCGAGGCTTCCAGATTCTATTTTATTGAAGTCGAGAATATCATTAACGAGACCTAGTAAATGTTCTGAAGAATATTTCAGTGCATTTAGATTTTCTAACTGTTCTTCTTTGGGATCTTCCAAGAGAAGCAAATGACTGATACCGATGACCGCATTTAGGGGAGTTCGAATCTCGTGAGACATCGTGGATAAAAATTCATCCTTGGCTTGATTGGCCAACTTCTCTTTATCTCTAGCGTCTTGTAAATCCAATTGGATTTTTTTGAGCTTGCTAATATCTACTATAGTTCCAATACAGCCTGTGTAAACCCCTTCATCGATTTTAGTGAATCGAAGAGAAACCTCAAACCATCGTTTTTCATGACTATCCACTTCAATGACACGCCGAATAACACCATCATTTTTATTTTTTAAATGTTCATATAATTCGGCAATCGCTTCATCTTGAGCTCCAAAATATTCAGCGTAGGATTTTCCGATACAATCCGCTACTTTTTTGTCTGTCAACTTTTCCCAAGCCGGATTCAGATACAACCAATTTCCTTCAAGATCGGATTCAAAAATTACTTCTTGAATATTATTTACCACTCTTTCCAGACGATCAGTGATGCTCTTAACGTTATTTTTTAGTTGTTGATTTAATTGAAATAACTCTTGCGAACTTTTCTCCAATATATTTTCGACGTGTTGAAAATCATTATTGAATTCCGTATATGCTTCACTTACTTGTTCCAAAAAAGGTTTCAACTCCTTTAAGGTTTCATCGGAAAGCTGCGCTTTTTTTAGTTGTCTTTTGAGTAAGCGATGCATGATTTTATTCTGAAAACGTTGTGATGGTCATGGTTTGATTGTGTAAAGCGCAAGGTGTAAATTTATCAAATGGTGCAATTTCTCCGTACGAATAAAACCCAGTCGTCTGCACTTGATTACCAAGTACTTCATTCACAGCTTCTACTTCTTCTTCTACCATTTGTTTTAAAACAAGTCTTCTTCCTACGCAGCTGATCAGGATTGCTAATTCACTATTTTTTTGAAGAATATTTTTACTTATTTCCGCAGATTGTTCCGCTCCATTAATAATCCGATCTACATTCGCCTTCATTAAGCGCACATAAGATCCTTCAGGGATATTTCCAGCAAAGGTCAAACTTTGCTCTTCTTCGTTGACGGCTAAGATCGTTCGGACGACAGGCGTCTTATTATCCTCATCGCGCATACTTAATGGGAAAAGCAATCCCGAACCTGGCAAATCTTTGGCCTTTTCTCCAAGAAATGATTTGTACAATTCCAGTGCTGGCTTTCCATCCAATTCGAACAAAACATTATCATTGGAGCGCGTTACTAATCGTTCTACACCAAAGCTATCCCATCCTCCTTTAGAACCGAATCCGATTTTAAGATCATCCCCATAAAATCCGAGACCGATTACTTTTTTCGATTCAATTTTATCCTTGTTAACCAAAAAGGTTTTTTCAAAATTAGATCCATCACCTGCCAAGCCACCGGTAATACTCACTGACTCTGGAATATCGTCGTGTAATCCCTGGACCAATTCTGCTCCATTGACATTGAGACCATCGCTCAACACAAAAATATGTCTTAGTGAATGTTGATTTAATTGCGAACTAATGGCCTTTCCTGCCTCGAAGCTATTGCCGTTTACCTGATCCAAATTAATATCGACAAATTTGAGGGATGTTTTTTCGAATTTGACAGCAGTCAAGGCCACAGAACCATCTGTCACCTGATCGCCAATAATTTCGCCCGAAGTCGAGCAACCAAACTTAATGGCTTTGGGATGCCCCTGGTTTAGGCGCCTTACAAGCTCGTCTTTATTATCAAATGTAGGAGAGACAAACAAAAAGAAAACATCAGGTTCAAAATCCAATTGAATTAAGGACAATTCATTGACGTCCGTAATACTTTTTTGAAAAACAATCATAGATACATCTTTAGAATCTACAATATACGATGAAGCGTTTTAAGAATTAAGCATCCTTGCCAAATAAACGCCTTGACTAAAACATCCTTGCAATAAATATCCTCCTGTAGGTGCATACCAATCTATCATTTCACCCAAACAATAATGATCAGTTTTGGATTTAATTTCTAAATATGAATTTAATTGCAAACGAGATACGCCGCCTAGTGTCGAGATGGCTTCATCGATTGGTGCTGCACTCCCAATTTGCACAGGAAGATTTTTTATTAGATTCGTTAAACGAAGCGGCATCAAAAAGTCTTCTTTAGACACGAAATTCTTAAGTAAATCTATGGATACCTTCGGCAAATTCAATTCGCGTTTCAATGATTTACTGATGTTATTTTCTTTGGTTTCTGACAGTAGTTTATAAATCTTTTCGTTGGAAAACATCGGTTTTAAATCGATTCTAAGTGGTGCTTCTTCTCCTTTCAACAATTTGGATTGGATCATATTAGATAAAGGATAAATGGCATTTCCCTCCAATCCAAATCTTGTAATGACTAATTCGCCACTTTGTACTTGATTGTCAAATTTGAGCGCAATATTTTTTAATGCGGTACCTTGATGTTTTTCAATAAATTCTGGAGGCCATTCCACTTGAAATGCACAATTCGCGGAAGCGAAATCAACTACCTCAATCCCTTCTTTAAGAAATAAAGATTTCCAAGATCCATCCGACCCGGTAACTTTCCAACTAGCGCCTCCTAAAGCGAAAACCACAATATCGGCAGACACCGCTTCACCTTGATTGAATATCAAATGCCCTTCTTGGTTCCATCCAATCCAATTCATCTCAGTCCGAATACCAATACCACACGAACGAATGAAATTCAGAATATTATTCAATACCTGAATCGGCTTCATCCCTTTTTTCGGAAAAACTCTTTTGCTCGTCCCGACAAAGGTGGGTACTCCAATTTTATCGAGCCAAGTTCTAAAATCTTCGTTACTGAAATGAATTAGAAAATCATGCATCCAATTTGACGGTTCATAACGCTGGATCAATGCTTCGATAGATTCCGAATGCGTCAAGTT
>JAHDCZ010000090.1:0-7914 GCA_020629615.1 Saprospiraceae bacterium | reverse complement strand
TCCAATTAAAATACTTGGGGAATATGAAATGAATCATTGCCAAAATCATCAATGCAATTCCGATTACTTTAATGTGCACCTCCATTACCAGACAATTTAAAGATAGAAATAAATGGTGTCAATTTTGTTTCTGTGTCCAGTCGCAGATTAGCTTTATAGAAAGTGTCCAACCACGTCTTTCTAGAGTAAAAATGTAAAAAGCCCAAATTATACGCTATTAAATTTTTGATGTCTCGAAGATGTTCGAGGACATAAATCTCTCCTTCATTTTTAGTAACTCTTTTCAGTTCAGAAAAAAACTGTACTCGCTCTTTTGATGATCGAATTTCGTGGGCTGAAAAAATAACGAAGGACTGATCAAAATAATTTTCAGAAAAAGGTAGATAATTGGTATTCACCTTAATAGTTTCAGAGCTAGGAGGGTTAAGTTTTCTGGCTCTTTTGATAGATACTTCAGTATGTTTCAAAGGATCGTAAAAATCACAAATTGATAAGGAAGCATCAGGGAATTTGGATTGAATGATTGGACTCGTCTCATCAAAACCTGCACTGATATTCAATATTTTTTGATTTGCGGTTTTTGGAATATCATTCAAGAAATTGAATTCATACAAATTACTATGGTCGTAAACATAATATGAGACAAGTAAAGAAAAAGCTACAACAATTATGGAAGCATACACTCCCAAATTAATCCAAAGCTGTATAAGATCAGAAAAATAAGATTTGAATATAAAAGCGATAATCCAAAGAAAAAAAACAAGTACATAAAAGTGCCAATTAAAGGATACTATATTTTTTACTCCTTGTAATGGCTTGCGAATCATCCTGTCCATATTTCCAATTTACCTTTTTTCCATTGATACGGGATGTTTTCTATCTCAAAAGCACTTGCTAATTGTAGCTCTTGTAAATTTAACTCGTCGAGAAACCCGAATGAATAGTGTCCTACTTCAATTGGTTTTGGTTTCCAATTTTGTCTGACTCCTTCAATAATTAGAACCGATTGATCTATATCATTATACGTAAACGTAAAAGGTAATGGACCCGCAAATCTTCTGGCATCTTTCCATTCTGAAAAAGGAGAATTTTCCGGAATCGAAATATCTTGATCTGAATAATTAATCTTCAATTCAAAATCAGACTGTGAAGATTGGATTGTTCTAAAACTGCTTTCTCTACTTTGAGAGATATCTGTTGTGCTGTAGTTATAGTGTGTGAAAATATTTCCTGCAAATTCCATGAGTTTGGAATTGGTCTCTGACTTTATAATATATAATCCCCTTAGTCTTTTTCCTTGATTTGTGGTGAACCGTACAAAGATGCGATAACCAATCAAAAAAAAATCACGTCCCAAAAACTTTGGCAATCCTTTGGGGCGAAGATTTTCTGTTTGGACCATTGCCACCGCTAAAAAAGCCCACTGCTCTTGAAAAGTATCTAAGCTTAAACAAGGAGGGATAAATTTTTGCAGTTGTGCCTTTGGAACGGCAAAGGTAAGTACAGTCGAAGTCTTAAAATAAGCCTCTACCGCAAAGGGATGATTTTTCAAAAACCTCATAATCTTGATTTGAGTTTTCGACTCAGTACAAATTCGTTGTAGTAAACAACTGCTATAAACAAAACAGCAAAAACCGCATTAAGTTGTCCCCAAAGTAAAAGATCTGGCACCAAAAAAAACTCTATGATATTCATCGAAGCGACAATAACGATTTGCAAGACTGCACAGTAATGACTTCGGATTTTTGAGACCACCCAAATGGCCATGAGTATTTCTGCACAACCAATTAGGACAATAAAAGATCGCGAATATTCGATGGATAAAATTTCAGCGACAATAGCTTGGTGGCGAGGGACTTGATTCAATACTTTACAATACAAGCCATTGACAAACCATACAGAAGCAATGAAGCCAGTCAATACTATATTCAACTTTTTAGCAAACTGGCTTTTCATTGGAATTGATTCATAATCAAACTTCGCTTGCTTTACGTTTCACTTCTTCGACAATTTCGGGATTCAATAAGGTTGAAACATCGCCTAATTTATCTCCTTCACCTGCGGCGATTTTCCTGAGAATACGACGCATTATTTTTCCAGATCGCGTTTTGGGTAATCCAGTGACCACAACAATTTGATCGGGTTTGGCTATTGGACCAATTTCTCGTTTGACCACTTCACGTACAGATTCGGCGAAAGCCGTATCCTCTCCCTGATGGCCATCAGCTATTATGTATGCATAAATACCCTCTCCTTTAATCGGATGAGGATATCCTACAACGGCGGACTCTATCACATTTTTATGTTCGTTAATGGCATTTTCTACCTCGGCGGTTCCCATACGATGTCCAGAAACATTAATCACATCATCGACACGTCCGATCACTCGGATCCGACCTGCTTCATCTCTTCGGGCACCATCTCCTGTAAAATACATTCCTTTAAACGGGGCGAAATAAACATTTTTACAACGTTGATGATCACCATAAGTAGAACGAATCATAGAAGGCCAAGGATATTTGATACATAGTAATCCTTCGGTGTTGTTGCCCTCCACAAGTTTACCTTGAGCATCCAACAAAACGGGTTGCACTCCCGGCATCGGATAAGAGGCATAAGTTGGTTTTGTATCCGTAATACCGGGCAGTGGGGTGATTAAAATGCCTCCAGTTTCGGTTTGCCACCAAGTATCTACAATAGGTGCCTTGCCTTTGCCTATTTTTTGATCATACCAATGCCAAGCCTCTTCATTGATGGGCTCGCCCACAGAACCCATGACTTTGATCGAAGATAAATCATATTTTTCTGGCCACTCGTTACCACAAGCCATGAGGGCACGGATCGCTGTCGGCGCCGTATAAAACTGATTAACCTTATGTTTTTCACATATTTCCCAGAAACGTCCTGGGTTGGGGTAAGTCGGGACTCCTTCAAACATCATCGTAGTGGCTCCTGATAAAAGCGGTCCATAGATGATGTAGGAATGCCCAGTGATCCAACCTATATCCGCAGTACACCAATAAACATCACCCTCTTGATATTGAAAAACGTTTTTAAAACTATAGCAGGTGTAAACCATATAACCACCACAAGTGTGCACGACTCCTTTGGGTTTACCAGTTGATCCCGAAGTATAGAGAATAAAAAGTATATCTTCAGAATTCATGGTCTCCGCAGGACAATCCGTTGATTGGTCATTCACTGCTTCATGCCACCAAATATCATGTGAGATATCAAAATCACAATTTTCAGCTGTATTTTGGTGTACGATGACTGTTTCTACGCTGGGGCAGCCCAAATGAAGTGCATCATCAACCACCTTTTTAACTGGGATATTTTTTGCTCCACGTTTATTATAGTCCGAACAAATAATCATTTTGGCGGAGGCATCATTGACTCTATCTGCCAAAGCTTGAGCAGAAAACCCAGCAAATACCACGGAATGAATGGCCCCTATCCGAGCACAGGCCAGCACCCCTATGGCTAGTTCTGGCACCATAGGCATGTAAAACACAACAACGTCCCCTTTTTTAATCCCATTTGCTTTTAGGCCATTTGCGCATTTGGATACTTCATCCAAGAGTTGTTTGTAGGTTATTTTTTTGGCTTTCGCCGAAGGATCATTAGGTTCCCAAAGTATGGCAATTTTATCTGGACTTGCTTTAGCATGTCTATCCAAACAATTCTCAGTGATATTTAATTGACCTCCCTTAAACCATTCAATTTTTGGCGTTTCAAATTCCCAATTGAGAGTCTCATCCCAAGGTTTCTTCCAAGTAAATGTCTTGGCTTGTCTTTCCCAAAAGGCTTTTGGATTTTGGGTACTTTCAGCATATACTTTATGATATTCTTCTAGAGAATTGATTTGTTCGGTCATGAGCACTTAAAAGTTTGTCTGAAAATAGGAAATTCTGATAAAATACAAGATTTTGGATTTGATTAAAAAAACTAAGGAAATACTTGCTTTTTCAGTAATAAGATCACTACATTTGCAGTCCTAAAAAAAAAGAAAGATTAGATGTTAATAATTAACGTAAAAGAAGACGAATCAATAGACAGAGCTCTTAAGAGATACAAGAGAAAATTCCAGAAAACTGGATTGATTAAAGAATTAAGAAGAAGAAAAAACTTCACAAAGCCGTCTGTTGAAAGAAGACATGAAATTATTAGCGCTTCTTACCGATTAAAGAAATTTGGTAGCTAAGCTACTTATTAATAGATATATTAAGCCTTACAGTAATGTGAGGCTTTTTTTTTGAGAATATCTTAAACTTTTCTTCTGAGGGCACATTATACTACTTTACAAAAGTCAATCGTTCTAGCATAAATTTTCTTGCTCTGAGTCTATTTCCTTAAATTAGCTCATAGAAACTCAAAAGACCATGGAATACTTTAAAAAATACATACCAAACATCCTAAGTGTTTTGAGATTACCATTGGCTTTTCTTTGTGTTTATTATACCTATTCTCTAAAACCCGTTTTTCTAATTATTTCTTTGGCACTTTTTATGATAGCCTCATTTACCGATTATTTGGATGGGTATTTGGCGCGCAAATGGAAAATAGTTTCCAAATTTGGAAAAATTATGGATCCCATCGCAGATAAAGTTTTGATTCTCGGAGTGATGTTTATTTTTTCTTATGAGGGCGTAATTCCTTGGGTTTTAACGGTAATTATTGCCTCGCGTGAAATATTTGTGACAGCAATTCGATTTATTATGTTATCCAAGAAAATAGTTCTTGCTTCCATGCATAGCGGAAAAGTTAAAACCTTTTCACAAGTTATTGCTTTGGTCGGGGTCTATGTTCTGTTAATAGTAAATAGCTGGATTGATGTCGCCACGGTAAACATTGTCATTAAGAATATCATTTTACTAATGATTCTTTGGGTGGCAGGGATCAGTATTTATTCTTGTGTTGATTTTTTAAATCGAAACAGAAGGATTCTTTCTAAGCATATTTAATGAATATCTAATTCACGATCATGAAAAATTATATTTTATGGTTTGGTTTTCTTGCATTGATATCATCATGCCAAGGCAAAATAGAACATCCAGCTCATCTCAATAGTACGACACAAGTTCCGTACAACAACAATACACCGGCAGCTCTCCTTGCACAAGAACAATTGGATGCTTACAACCGAAAAGATATTGAGGCTTTCTTATTTCCATTTTCGGATAGTGTGAAAGTTTACAACACACTTACTGAGCTGGGTTATGTAGGAAAAGAAAGAATGAGACAGGTCTATACCAATTGGTTTGCAGGACTTGATAGCCTTAATTGTCAATTAGTCAATCGAATCACATCTGGTAATACAATAATTGATCATGAAAAAATGACATATAGCCGAGTAGGTCTAGATGCCATTCAAACTTCTGAGGCCATTGCAATTTATAAAATTCGTGGAGACAAGATTGAAGAGGTTTACTTTACCACACCATAGAAAATCAACTATTTTATAGTTTAGTTGAGTAGATTCAATATCGTTATTTCGATTCTTTTATTTTAGCTTTCGCTGAATCTGAATGCTCAATATCTTCATTCATTTCTATTAATAAATCACTATAGGAATGTGTCACCAAATCCTTTTTTGCAAGTTCAAATAAATCAAAATAGTACTGGCATTCCGTTTCCAGTTGTTTAGGATCTTTAGATCCGTCGGTATCAATGGCTTCCACTTCGATAAAAGTTCCAAGATTTTTTACCTGATCGAAATGAAACTTTATGTGATCTAGAAAATATATTTTTCGTTGTTTTTCCACGACTATTTTAACCCGGATTATTCATTGGAACTTCGTTATGAGACTTGAAAGGCCAATAAAATATGAAGTTTTGGAGCTGAGGCATAGTCACCACTATGGAGAGGTGAGAAAACTTAATGAAATGCTATATTTTGCAAGCATTTCTGGTCGGAATAGATTTTCTAATGAATAAACCGGGTTTAACTCCGAGATGAAATTGTAAGATTTCCTTTAAGTCCTCATCAACATTTCGGAATAAGATCACCTTCGATTCTTTGGCTTCCGCCAAATTGGGACGTTGATAATGAATTAAGGCTTTTTCAATATTCCCTTCTCGAAGTTTCAGTCGACCTTTTTTAGTATGAAAATAGGTATCAATCTGATGATCCAAACCTTCAAATTTCGGGTTCAAACTCAAAATTTTTTGCTCATAAAAATTGAGTTCTTGAACCCTAGCTTTAAATTCAAAATTTCTTATTTGCATGTAACGAAATATTCAATTTTATTCAATTTTTATTTACATTTTTCCAAAAGTCCCCGTTTCAGTGACTTTTACGGAAATTTAAATCCAAACAAATCAATATATATCACTATATCATACTATATACTATAATCATATTCATAAAGATATATATATAAATAAAAACTATTTCAAATTGTCATTTTAGGATTCTTTTAACACTTAGGATTGTCCTTAGCTTTAGAATAGATTTTTGTTTAAACCAACATCAAAACTCTAAAGAACTAACTTAATAACCAGCCTAATTATTCTCATGAACTTTACGAATAAAGTAATTTTATTTGCCATCTTTCTTTTTGGGACATCGCAAATATTTGGACAAAACTATGTCACCTCTGCTCCGTACATGTTTTCAAATGAAACAGGAAACGGTGCCCAGCAAGATCTGACTTTTACCTTTACCAATGTACAACAATGTATCACTACTGACATTGAACTAACAGTCTGTATCAAAGGTGATATCGACGGTGATTGTAGTTGCCCATGCATGGATCCAAGTGTCGACGAGTCGGCAACTATTTTTCTTGACGGTGTAAGTACTGGACTTACTATAGGGAACACAGATGTGGTCATGTGCGAAAGTGGGACTGGCTTCTGTATTGGCGAAGTTTGTGGGGACGTTGTAATCCCGTGTGCAATCGCCAAAGCCGCAGTGGCTGATGGAACGCTAGAAATTTTATTTGACGCTACTGACGAAGTGAATTCTCCCTGTAGTGGAGGTAATGCTGATCCTGTCTTTGGACAATTTAGGTTTGCGGCCAGAATTGATAATCTTAGTTATGGCGCTATGGCTGATATTAGCTTTATCGGTCAAACAGTTTATTGTGAAGGCGATCCTCCAGGCATAATTACGGCTGTAATCCCCTGTGAGTATATCGGGACTTTCGATGTTATACCTGGATTAACTAATCTTGGAAACAACATGGCATCT
Source organism: Saprospiraceae bacterium (assembly GCA_020629615.1). Taxonomy (GTDB): domain Bacteria; phylum Bacteroidota; class Bacteroidia; order Chitinophagales; family Saprospiraceae; genus JAHDCZ01. The sequence continues at coordinate 719 of JAHDCZ010000090.1, read as the reverse complement.
TTCGATCCTTCGGTAACTGGTGTTGGTTCATTTACAACAAATTTTTCCTATGTATGTGCTGGAACGATTTTTACAGAACCTTTAACAATTACGGTTCTAGGAACACCCACAATGGTAGAAATAAGTCCTGATGAAATTTGTAATACAGGAGATTTTAGCAATATCATGCTTACAGGTGTGAACATTCCCACAGATGGAGATTTGATTACTTGGTACGGAACTGGTGCGGCGGCGGCTTTGGTAATAGATGATGGAGTAACCGCAACCTTTCTTTCATCGGGAATAGCACCTGGTATCTATGAGGTATGTGCTGATGTAACTTCAGGACCTGCTGCTTGTTTTCCCGATTTTACTATTTGTGAAGATATCGAAGTTGTTCCAGGACCTCCTCTTCCTACTTCGGTCGAAATCGACATCTTGTGTGTTCTCGATAATACTGGTGATGTTGCCTTAACCGAGTTATTTTTTGGTTTGTCAAATGAGACTCTTGCCGCTGCGAGCTATACTGTGTCTGGCGGAAGCATTGTCGGTGGAGCATTCATTTATGACGATTATGGATGCTTTTCTATTCAGGCTGTAGGAAATACTGGTAGTCCATGTTTTACAGATTTTGATATTACCAGTTACGTTTTTGTTACTGAAGAACCTAATCCCAGTTTCGACATGCAAGATCAAGCTTGTTGGAGCGATGGTGATCCTAGCTACGTAATAACACCCAT
>JAHDCZ010000008.1 GCA_020629615.1 Saprospiraceae bacterium | reverse complement strand
CTTAGTCGAAAGAGCCTGAGTTTTTGCGAACTCGGGCTTATTTTTTTTAAATTTTGCTGAATTTTCCCTGCAGGGGCAATTGTTTTAGCTAGTTATAAATTCCTCTTTCTTCTCAATACTCTTCCCTGTTGAAGGCTTTCTTTTAAACATGATTCCATCAATTTAAAGAGTCAAGCGAAAGTTTAATTTCCAATAGGTATTTTGATTCTTTCATTTTGGCTTGACCCAAAACGAAACAAAAAGTCAAGACGCCTTGGAGGCCGCCCTGCAATGCCGCTCCCGCCTACCCATATAAGGCGTCGGTCAGCGCTGCTTATTAATAAGACAACAATAAAATTTATGAAACATATGAGGATATATTCACGATATCTCGATTTTCCCTCTCACGATTTCTCAATTCTCCTCCTTTCGATTTCTCTCAAATATACCTATTGCTTACCCAAAGCCTTAGCTCTTAATTTCTTTAAGAATGGCGAAGCAAAAATAAATTCTTCTAGACTTTCATTATTACTCTCCATGACTTCCGTTTTATTACCTTGCCATGCTAGTTTTCCTTTACTTAAGTAACAAATATTGTCCCCTATTTCCATAACAGAATTCATGTCGTGGGTATTAATGAGTGTGGTAATATTTTGATCAACCGTAATGCTACTTATCAACTCATCAATGGTAATCGCAGTTTTGGGATCCAGACCTGAGTTTGGTTCGTCACAAAACAAATATTTGGGTTTGAGGACAATGGCACGGGCAATCCCAACCCTCTTTTGCATCCCTCCACTGATCTCACTTGGAAAACGATTGTTTATACCTTCGAGCTCGACTCGCTCCAAACAATAATCTACTCGTTCATTTTTTTCCTTGGTAGTCATTTTGGTAAACATGTCCATCGGAAAACGAATATTTTCTTCGATAGTTAATGAGTCGAATAAAGCATTTCCCTGGAATAACATACCGACATCCATCCTTACTTCCCTCAATTGACTCTTACTCAATTCAAAAAAATTGAAATCATTGTACCACACTTCTCCTTTGGTTGGCTCAAATAATCCTACTAAAATTTTTAGAAATACAGTTTTACCTGCACCAGACTGACCAATAATCAAATTATTCTTTCCCGCTTCAAAAGTAAAATCAATACCTTTCAAGACTTCATTATCGCCAAATTGTTTGAATATATTTTTCGCTCTAATCATCCTGTCAGTACTACGGCAATAATATAATCAGCCAATAAAATAATGATATCACTGTAAACTACAGCTCTCGTGCTTGCCTGTCCTAATTCGATCGATCCACCTTTCACAAAGTATCCTTGATAACAAGAAACGGTAGTTAAGATAAAGGCAAACACGTATCCCTTCACCAACATGATGGTCACATTGTAGGGTATAAAAAACGATCTGAGTCCCTGAATGTATTCTGCTGGAGTAAACAAACCAGTGGGTACACTCGCAATGTATCCTCCCATCACACCCACAATGGCAGCCATACAAACGAGTAATGGAATAGTCACCAATGCAGCGATCACTTTGGGTGCAACCAAATAGGCCGAGGTATTGACTCCCATGACTTCCATGGCATCAATGTGCTCCTTCTGACGCATCCCTCCAATTTCGGCGGCCATATTACTTCCCACCTTCCCGGCCAAAACAAGACAAGTAAAAGTTGGTGCCAATTCGATGATCATTAAATCACGTACGATATAACCGATATAATATGGCGGAATCAAGGTCCCGTCCATTTGGTAATAAAACTGCACAACTGTCACAGCACCGATAAAGACGGCAATCAAAAATACGATCGGCAAAGACCCTATCCCGATGTCATACATCTGACGAACAGTTTCCTTATAATACATAGAAAAGTTTTCGGGCCTCCTAAAGATCTGTCCCTGCCACTTAATCCATTTTCCTAAATGTGTTAACCAATCTATTACGATCATTTAAATCTTTCTGCCGATTGTGGAAGTCAAAAATAGTTTATTTTAGTGACTCGATAAAGGAGACCAAACGAATTCGATACCATGAATGCAATAATAACAGGAGCTAGTAAAGGAATTGGCAAAGCGATCGCTGAGATATTTGCTAAAAATGAGATCAATTTGGCTCTATGCGCTAGAGGAATAGAGGATCTTGATAAGCTAAGAAATAGTCTTGTGAAGGACTTTCCTAGCATAAATGTTGAAATATTTCAAGTTGATGTTAGTGATAAAATGGAGGTTTTGGCTTTCGCCGAAAGGGTGCTCAAAATATTTGGTAAAATTGATATTCTCGTGAATAACGCCGGGGTCTTTTTACCAGGAGAAATTATTCATGAAGAAGATGGGCACTTGGAAAAGCAAATCGAGACAAATTTATACAGTGCCTATCATTTATCTCGGGCTATACTCCCATCAATGATCAAAGAGGGCGCAGGGCATGTGATTAACATGTGCTCCATCGCAAGTGAGATTGCATACCCCAATGGAGGTTCATATAGTATATCAAAATTTGCTTTGCTAGGTTTTTCTAAAGTTCTCCGAGAAGAATTAAAAGATAAAAACATTCGAGTAAGTTCAATACTGCCTGGAGCCACTTGGTCCAATTCTTGGGCAGGGGTAGATCTTCCGGAGTCCAGACTTATGCAAGCAAGTGATATTGCCAAAGTAGTCTATACGGCCATCGACCTAAGTGATTCTGCAGTACTAGAAGACATTACTATTCGACCACAATTAGGAGATTTATAATGAAGTCAACAAAAGGATTTAAACGATACGAAGGATTGCAATTCTCTCCAGAAGAATCAAGACAACGAGCCATTAAATATCATGAATTTATTGAGAAAAGAAGATCTGTTCGATTTTTTTCAGACAGACCCGTATCAAAAGAAATCATCGAACACTTAATTATGACCGCTTCGAGTGCTCCAAGTGGTGCACATAAACAACCATGGACTTTTTGCGCTGTCAATAATCAAGACTTAAAATCAAAAATACGTGAGGCCGCAGAAAAAGAAGAATTTACCAATTACAATGGAAGAATGTCTGACGAATGGCTAGAAGACCTCAAGGCTTTTGGTACGGATTGGCAAAAAGAATTTTTGGAAGTAGCGCCTTGGCTCATCATCATCTTCAAAAAGGCCTACGACATGAACAATGGTGAAAAAAGTAAAAATTATTATGTCAATGAGTCGGTAGGTATCGCTGCCGGATTTTTAATATCAGCCATCCACAATGCGGGTTTAGTCACCTTGACTCATACCCCCAGTCCGATGAATTTTTTACAAAAAATTCTAGAGCGCCCCGAAAATGAAAGAGCATTTTTATTGCTACCAGTAGGATATCCCCAAGAAAACACAGAAGTACCCATTCTTGAAAGAAAATCTGCTGATCAGGTCATCAAATATTTTGAATAAATGTGTTTGGTCAGTTACACTCCCACAAGAAATGGATTTATCCTTTGTTCCAATCGAGACGAGTCCCCTACTCGTTCGGCGACTGAGCTAATAGAACAGAAAATTAAAAGAGAACAAATTCTGTTTCCAAAAGATACTCAAGGAGGGTCTTGGATCTTTTGTTCTAATAAAGGGACGGTACTTTGCATTCTTAACGGTGCGTTTTTGGCACACAAACGTCAATTACCCTATCGATTATCTCGTGGAATCATGATGAAAGAATATTACCAATATGATTCTACAGCGCAGTTTCTTCAATACTACAATTTTGAAAATATTGAACCATTCACCATGATCATCGCCAAGCATGATCAATTGATAGAATACCGCTGGGATGGAATAATGAAGCATATTCAGATATTGAACAACTCACAATCATACAATTGGTCCTCCGCTACGCTTTATACACCCGATCGCGTCAATGCGCGAAACAAATTGTTTCAAAAGAAATTGAAAGAAGCATCCACGTTCACTCCCGAAACACTGAAAGAAATTCATTTGACAGGTAACTTAGGAAATCCAGAATTCAATTTCAGAATGAGTTACAAAGATCGAGTGAGAACCATCAGTTTTACCTCTATTCATGTACAAAAAGAAAAAATTGATTTTCATTTCAATAATCTCGAACAAGATTATGAAAGCAATCGAACATTAAAGTTATAAGGACCTATTGTTCTGTTAGATCATTCTCTAAATCTTCGATACTCACATTACCAAAATAAGAAACAAGACCTACCTTCTTTCCTGCCTTTTGTATTTCGATACCTCCCCACTTGTCTCCACAATCATTGTGTAAGCGACAATCATTTAAAACCAATTCTCCACCGGGTTCAACGATAATTCGAGCGGCTTTTGCCATCGATACACGACAATACATTGTTAGACGGGCACCATCCTTTATAATGATGTCTCGGTTGATATCTTTGGCGGCAAACCAATCGACATCGTCATCGACCACATAAGGGACATTTTGATAATCACACCAATCAGCAATCGTCAATTTACGTTGTAGAGAATTTTCTCGTGCTATATTTCTATGTATTCTTCCAAGCTGACAAGGTGACAATGCCATTTGACTATTGTTGTAATCCATAAGATTATTTGACGACACACCTGAGCATTCGCCAGTCTCTGTACGTGAGTAACAATTGGGATGTGCTGGAGTATCATCGCATCCATCATGTTTTGTCCATGCGTGACTCAATCCCAAAGAATGACCCACTTCATGATTAAACAAAGTAGAAACCTGCCATGGTTTTTTAGATCGTTCATAGATTCCAGAAATCTTAATGCTTGTTCCCAAAGAAATCCCGGTACTTTTTTGTTTATAAGTTTTGGATGCTACACTATCGGGATGATGTGGCATGACAAAAACATTTAGGATGGAGTCTGCATTGACTGAATATTTTTTGATCACCTCCCTCTTGTAATTATTTCTGTTTTTTCCCTTGTTGATAAAATAATATAATTCATCATCCGCATGAAAATAAAATCCGTCATCATCTGGATCTTGCGTATTAGGGGTTATGACACATTGATAATAAGGAGGCCAATTGGGGATATCATTACCTACTGGTAAATTCAATTTCTTATTTTCCATTAGTCGTTGATTGGCATTTCGCAGCATGGATTTTAGAAACTTTTGAGCCTCTCCAGGTTTAAAATTCTTATCTCCCTTGGTATCATTCATGATATGAAAATTGACCCTGATCTTCCTAGTTCCGTAGTATTCTGGAAAATCCTCATCCGGCGCATAATATTCGGCCATAGTACAAGCTTTATCAATTTCAAAAGCCTCTTCTGTTCTGTTTCCTACAGACTCCAAATCCTCATAACTCTGGATATAGTCACTTGATATTTTCTTTGAACACGACAAAATGCTCAGCATCAAAAAAATAAAAAACAGTTTATAACTCATACTAGGTATTTAAGGCACCACAGACACTTAAGACTTGTCCCGATATGTATTCTGACATATCGGAAGCCAAAAAGACACATGCATTAGAAACATCCTCTCCCTTACCCAATCGTTTTAAAGGAATACCATCGATGTATGCCTGCCTGGTTTTCTCATCCAACTCATGCGTCATATCCGTCTCAATAAAACCTGGAGCGATAGCATTACAACGGATCCCACGAGATCCAATTTCTTTGGCAATTGACTTGGTAAACCCTATAATACCAGCCTTAGATGCTGCATAATTGGCTTGTCCTGCATTTCCAAAAACCCCCACAACCGAACTCATATTAATAATAGAACCTCCTCGATTTCTTAACATCGGTTTGATAACTTGCTTGGTCAAATTGAAAACAGACTTCAAATTTACTTCCATCACCTTGTCCCAATGATCTTCTGTCATACGCAACATTAAAGTATCCATCGTGATTCCCGCATTGTTAATCAGTACATCAATTTTTCCAAAATCTTCCAATACATCAGCGACTAATTTTTCAGCAGCAGCGTAATCGCTCGCATCAGATTGATAAGCTTTTATGGTTGCTCCTTCTGCCTCACATTCGGAAACAATGCGATTGGAACTTTCCGCAGAGGAACGATACGTAAAAGCAACTTTTGCTCCCTCTTTTACAAAATGTTTGACAATTGATTCTCCTATTCCTCTTGATCCTCCCGTAATTAAGCATACTTTATCTTGTAATAAACCCATGATTGTTTGTGTTTTTTTAATTGAATTGTAAATCTATTTAAATTATTATACGTTATTTATTGTGAAGACTAGTTTTTCAGCGAACGATAAAAAATATGAAGAAGAACCTTACAACACAAAATGTTTCTCCAGGAAAACTGAGCATGATCCCGATGTTTTACATCGCCTGGTCCGATGGAGTATTAAGTCCATCAGAGATGAAATTGATTCACAAAAAAATTGAACAGTTTGATTTTCTTACTGAAGATGACAAAAAGTATTTAATTCGCTGGTCTGACCCTAAAAACCCTCCCAACGATGAGGTTTTTCGTGAATGGTCTCACATTATTAAATCTGAGAGCATTAGTTTATCCAAAGAACAGCGAAAATCCTTGGCTGAAATTGGATTAGAACTGGCTAGGAGTTCGACTCAATATAGAAATGAAGAAATATGGAATGCCCCTAAAACCCTAAAGGCTCTTGAGGATATCGAAAGAGATATGAGTATCAATCCCGGCAGTCTCAGATCTCTGACTGGATCAATTAGAGATGTTTCTGAATCAACTATTCCATCCAAAGAGTCTTTTGATCCGAAATCGCTTTGTGCATTTTTGGATGGATCTCAAAAAGAAACAAAGGATCGAATGCGTAAATTATTACGTGATCCTCTTTTCAAATATCAAGAAATACCTAATAAAGACGAGTTTCGCAAACACACTTTAAAACTCATGAAAGCCTTGGCAAAGCAAGGTATCGGTGCCTACGCATTTCCTACCGAATATGGAGGTGGAGGTAAGGTAGGAAGACACATTACAGTGTTTGAAATGTTAAGTTATTATGATCTCAGTTTGACGATAAAATTTGGAGTTCAATTTGGTTTGTTTGGTGGTGCCGTTTATGGTCTTGGTACAGAAAAGCACTATAAAAAATACATACCTCAGTTAAGTACTGCTGAGTTGTTAGGTTGTTTTGCCATGACCGAAACAGGACATGGATCAAATGTCAAAGGTCTAGAGACTCAAGCGGTCTATAACATTGAAGATGATTCTCTAACTATCCATTCGCCCTCCGAGGCGGCAGGAAAAGAATACATCGGTAATGCGCTCCATGCTGAAATGGCTGCGGTTTTTGCACAATTAATAGTCAATGAAGAAAATCATGGAGTCCATTGCATCATGGTACCCATTCGCGACAAGCAAGGAAATTTAATGCCTGGTATCCGAGTCGAAGATTGTGGTTATAAGATGGGGCTCAATGGGATTGATAACGGAAGAATCTGGTTTGATCATGTCAATGTGCCTAAAGATAATTTGTTAAATAAATACGGAGATATCAATAGTGAAGGCCAATACGTGAGTTCGATTGACAGCGCCAATAGACGATTTTTTACTATGCTCGGTGCCTTAATCGCAGGACGTGTTTGTGTAGGAACAGCCGGAGTCAATGCTTCAAAATCAGCACTGACCATCGCCATGAAATATGCCATGAAGAGAAGACAATTTGCTCCCAAAGATGGCGAACAAGAAATGCTGATCATGGATTATCCTACCCATCAACGACGATTAATACCTCTCTTGGCCAAGACTTATGCGTATCATTTTTCTCTTGCAGATCTTGCCGATGATTTTATAAAATGTGATTCTGAAGAGGAGCGGAGACAAATAGAAACGGATGCAGCAGGATTAAAAGCCATGGCTACTTGGCATTGTACAGAGACCGTTCAAGAATGTAGAGAAGCCTGTGGAGGAAAAGGATATTTATCAGAAAATCGCTTTGCAGACCTCAAAGCAGATACCGATATATTTACCACCTTCGAAGGCGACAATACGGTTTTAATGCAGCTTGTCGCGAAAGGGATATTAACAGAATTTAAACACTCTTTTCATGAAGAGGGATTTCGTGCGGTTATGAGGTATCTTGTCAAACGAATTGGTAATCGAATTTCAGAAAACAATCCATACTCCAGTAGAAATACAAGCTTAGATCATTTGTTGGATCTTGATTTTTATCGTGAAGCTTTACGTTACCGACGCGACAAATTACTGATCACCTTGAGTACTAGAATGCAAGATTATTTAAAAAAGCGTTTGACACCACACGAAGCTTTTTTACGTTGTCAAGTACATATGGTTGCATTGGCCAAAGCCTATGTTGAGTACAAAACTTTGAAATCATTTTATAAAGCAATCGAACGAAATACTAATCCATCCGAGAAAAAGATACTGCAAAAAATCCATAGTTTATATGCGCTGACGGTTATTGAATCAGACAAAGGTTGGTTTTTGGAAAACGATTACATGGAAGGGAGTAAAACCAAAGCCATTCGTCGAGTCATCAATAAATTGTGTCGCGAGTTGAGACCAGAACTCAATGGCTTGCTCGACGCCTTTGGTATTCCGGAAGAACTTTTAGGTGCCAAGATTATTCTATAGCTCTAGAATATGATCAGGTATTTTGTATTCTTTGTTCTTTTTCTGATTAGTCTTCCAACACTTAGTCAAACTCAAGATTGGCGTACTGAATCAAAAATCGGTCTCATTTTGGATTTTGGAAATCCAGTCAATCGCTTTGGTCTAGTGCTTCAATTAGGCGTCTTATATCAGAATGATTTTCAAAGCAATTTCGAAATCAAAATTTATGATCAGCTGAGTTCTTTTGGACCAAAGAATCCAGGATTTGAATCAAGATTGAGTCTCGGATTAATTTACGGATATGGGCGAATGGAATATCTAAAAAATCCATTCTATTCCGTTGAACATAATCAGTTGCAACGACGTCACGCCTTGGGTTATATTTTTCATTATTATAAGGATCAAACACAAACAAGCCAAGGAACAGGAAGTTTGGTTATCGGAATCGGTGGTTTTCAAATCATAACTGAAAACGATATTTTAGGCAATACGAAGGGACTGGATCAATACAGAACGGGTGCCGTAGCAGTTTCATATCGTAGAGACGAACAATTATTTACACTCAAAACCATTTTGTATACGGGGCAAACTCGATGTTCTGAAATGAAACGGGTTCAAGATTCCAATTATCCTGCAAGATTTGGTTATAAAGACAATAGTCGCTGTCAGCATGCCGATTGCAGTCATGGTATTTTAGCAGGATCATATGCCTATGGAGGTCTAACAAAACAATCTTTAAAAGTTGATTTTGGGATTGATGCCGAGCAGATCAGAAATTTTGTTCAAAACAAATTGATTCACGACATGTATTTTATTCCTTCATTTATGAATTCGGCTGAGAATCCGCATATCCCGATGTTGGACCGCAATAAAAATTTATTTCTTTATCAAGAGAACCAACAAATACGATTACCTAGATTTTTTTATAGCCTTTCGGCGAATGGGGCATTGTTTTATTAGCCATTCTTTATTCAAACGGATCACTCCATTTTTCTTCCGAACTTAAGCTATGGTCTGTCAAAGTCTTCAAGAAAGCTACCAGAGCGGCTTTTTCAGAATTTGTGAAATTTAGTTGTACAGGATTTCCATTATCATCCATCAATGCCGGGGATAATGTGGGATGCGCTTTTATTCCACTATTGTAATGTTCTACAACTTCTTCTAAAGTTGCAAATCTACCGTCATGCATATAAGGTGCTGTAAGTTCTATATTTCGAAGGCTTGTAGTCTTAAATCGACCCTCAAATATCGGGTTATTAAAAACAGCACCAGCACCTAAATCTGTTGTTACTAAATCAAGTCCATTGTTTTGTGGACCTGGATTTGCACTAACAAATGCTTCGGTTGTATGACATCCAAAACAAGCACCACCACCATTTGAGATCGTTTGAAAAAATAAACTTTTACCTAAATTTTCTTCATTTGTGAAGTTTGAAAAATTTGCTCCAGGTGAATTAGATAGAGCACGTCCCTCATCATATTTACTAGAATGACTTACGATACTCCTGACAAATTGAGATAGTGCTCTTGAAATTCTATCGCTATTAATGTCTTGAGAACCAAATGCATCTTCAAATAATGGAGGATAAAAATCCTGCTCTTGTACTGCACTTACTACTTGTTCTAATGTCATTCCCATTTCAATTGGATCTTGAAAAGGTTCAAGAACTTGTTCTTCTAATGTACTTGCTCTTTCATCCCAAAAAAATCGACCTCTTTGATAATACCTTGAATTTATTAATGTCATGGAATGACGCCTTGTTAATCCTCCCTCAAAGCCTACACTTAAAGTTGCATCATCTGAGAAACCCTTTTCTTGCTTATGGCATGAAGCGCACGCAACAGTACCGTTAGCACTTAAATTTTTATCATAAAAAAGTACTCGACCTAAAGTAGCACCCTCATTGCTAATCATGTTGTCATTTGGAGTATTATCTATTCCGTTGATCGATGTGGGTAAAGCTTGCCCAGCTACATCATTGGTAAAATGACTTGGCAAATTTAAATTTATGTAATCGAATGGTTCATCTGGAATAGTAATAACATTATTTTCAATTGGAAGGTATTTTGGGTCTTCGCCACAAGATGTTAATACAAAAATGAAAAGTAATAAATGAAATTTCAAAATTGGTTTAATCATAATTACTAATGGTTTGAAGTTTCTTTTTTCGACTTCAAGAATTGCTAATGGTTTAAATAAGTTTCAAATTATACATAACAAACGATGAGCCAGCTCGTTTCAAAATAAAAAAAGTATGTCAACACTATTCAAGCATCTCAGCATATTGATGATAAGTCTTCTTTCAATTACCCAAGTGTTTTCTCAAGCTTACATCGGAGATGAGAAAGAAATTCAAGCCATATTAAAAAACGTAACGCAGTTTTCTAAAGATTATATGAATGGAAATGCTGAAGGAATTGCTAATGCTTATACCGCAGATGGAAAAATTTTCCCTTCTAATGTTGAAGTGATTGAAGGCCGTGATGCTCTGATAAAATACTGGACCATGCCGGAAGGAATAAAAGTAAAATTTCACAGAGTTAGTCCTGTAGAAATATTTATCCAAGGAGATCGAGCCGATGACTGGGGCTATTATGAAGGAATCACCATTGGTAAAGACGGTAAGGAATCCGCTTGGAAAGGAAAATATGTAATCGTATGGAAAAAGATCAATGGAGAATGGAAGATCTATTTGGATATTTGGAATCGCATTGAAATGGAGAAGGAGTGATAATAGGACCGTGGGATTTTCACAGCTCCCAAATCTATTCTGGTACCCTTATAAAATTACCCCAGACCCATCCTTCTTGATCAGCATATTTAATTCTGCACCACTTTCCTTGTCGACCTTCGAGATAATATTTTTCTGTATCAAAATAGAGAATCTGCACCTCTGAGCCATTTGGAATTTGTAAAATGATATCAGAAACTAAGGATGCTTTGGATCGAACATTTACCGTTTCGGATAATATGTCGATGATGCCGATTCTATAGATTTGTTTGTTTTGACATTCGTCTAAGGCCTTTTGAGTAGAAACAATCAAAGAATCCTTCTGAGCCAAACTCCTTTTGTAGTCATCCGAATTCTTTGAAACTTTATCAGAATTTCCCGTCAAGGAATAATAGACATCCTTAACAACATTATCTGGACTTACCTGGCGCCAGACGGATGCCAACATAAGTAATCCTGAGATCACTGCTGAGAACCACAATAAAGCTTTTACGTTAAAACCTTGCTTTCGTCGACGCCGTTTGTTGTAAGACATTGCTTGAAGTTAAGGCAAAATCTTAAAAACTTAAAAGGATTTTATTACTTATACTTTGGCCAGCTCCGATTTAAGATAATTAATCACATCAATCTCAATCGCATCAAAACCTCCGAGTTCAGCCAAATACCAGCTGATCCAATCCCCAAGATGTACTAGATATATGGCTCTTTCAACATGAGAATTCCCTTTCGAAATAACTTCGATAATGGTATTGGTATACTTAACTATTATTTCTTTATTGATGTCAGTACGTATTTGATTACGCTTCAAATCATCTTTGTTACGCAAAAATAAAACCGCAAGATTGTCGTTTTTATGCCTCCATCCTACTAGTTCGTTGTGATTCATTTCAGGGATGACGTGATGCCAGCAGAGCATTTTTGAGTTTTCATTTATTTGCTGACGTAAGCGAACAGCAACTGCCTCCATTCTATCCTCGATATAAATTATAGGAATTTTCCCATGTAAAATATTCGCTATTTTCTCTGCCTTATCTTTAATGGCTTCCATGTCATATTTTAACATGTTAACTGAGCTTTTAATCTCTTCTATGTTTTTAGAAGAAATAAGTCCAAGTTTATTCAACACAAAAAGCTGTTGAACTACAGAGTATCCGAGACAAGCTCTTGGTGACGGCCAATCTCCCGGCACTTGAATGTAATCGTAACCTTTTTCTTTGGCGATTTCTATCAATTTTCCACCAGAAGAAATACAAACAATTTTGGCTCCTGTCGATTGCATGGCTTCAAAAGCTTGCAATGTTTCTTCAGTATTGCCTGAATAAGAAGACACAATAGCCAAAGTATTTTGATCTACAAACGCAGGAATAGTATATTTTTTACCGACGATATAAGGAATTTTACATTCATCGCTAATAAATTCTTGGACAAAATTTGCTCCTATTCCTGAGCCTCCTAAACCTGAAACATACACTTTATTCAAATCATGAACGTGTTTACTTATCGTGGCTTTCTCACCTATTTCTAATGCTTCCACCAATTGAGCTGGAAATCTTTCTATTAACTTGTCCATCATAATCTTTAAATTTAGAATACAAAGATATTAATAATGGTTGTAATATTATAGTTATTGTTCAAATTACACTAAGAGTGAAAAAACACCAAGAAATAGGGATCATTGGAGAACAGCTCGCACAAAATTTTTTGATTGGTGAAGGATATCAAATTCTGGAATGCAACTGGCGTTTCTCTAAAGCCGAAATTGACATTATTGCAAAAAAGGGTGAGATGCTTGTCTTCGTGGAAGTAAAAACAAGAAGTTCTATCCATTATGGTAAACCAGAAGAATTCATCACCAAACACAAAGAAAACTTAATACTGGACGCCGCATTTGAGTATATGCAAAAAATCAATCATCAATGGGAAATACGATTTGATTTCATCTCAATCCATTATAAACCAAATGACAAAAGTAAAATCGATCATTTCAAAGACGTATTTCATTAGAAATCGAGCTAAAAAGCCTAATTTTGGCTTGATTTACCGCTAGAAAACAGTATCTTTGCGTCCCTTATTCAGCATTATGCTTGAGTAATCGATTAAATATTAAAATAGAGTAAAATGAAAAAAGGAATTCATCCAGAAGAATATAGAATGGTCATCTTTAAGGATATCTCATGTGATGAGTCGTTCTTAACTAGATCTTGTGCAGCTTCCAAAGAAACAGCTACATGGGAAGATGGAAACGAATATCCATTGGTTAAAATGGAAATCTCAAATAAATCCCATCCATTTTTCACTGGAAAAATGAAGTTTGTTGATACTGCAGGTCGTATTGACAAATTCAACAAGAAATTTTCAAAATTTGCCAAACAAAGACCGGTCGCGTCTCAAGAAGAGGAGGCAAACGCTGAGTCTGCAGAATAAATTTAAAGCCTCGAATATCGAGGCTTTTTTTTTGCACCTTTCTGTTTTAATTGCGTCTAAAAAGTTAAACACAACCAATGCCTAATATTATTCTATTTGATGATGAGAGTTGGAAATCACTCAAACCTCTTACCTTTACTAGACCAGTTAGTCTGCTGAGAGTTGGGATTCTTACCATTAAGGAAAAATGGGAAAAAACACTGGAAACCAAAGCAAGCTTTATTACGCAGGATTATCTCTCTGAAAAGTACCCAATTGAAATTGGAACAGACAATTTAATTATTAATTCTTCTCTTTTACCCAATCCAGAAATCGTTGCATTTATAAAAAATCTTGATGCCAATGAGGCTCTACTTGATGGTGGAGATTTAATCGCAGCACGATTGGACGAACGACAATTTGATCGTCTCATCAATGATTCTGATATTGACGAATTAAAAGGAATGGATATCAGCGAACGAGAGGATTTGATTTCAAGAATACGCAGACCATACGATCTCTTTAGCTTGAATGAGCAAGAAATCCGAAGTGATTTTAACTTGCTAACCAAAAATCGTTCGTCAAAAGAAATTAGTGAGACCAACAAAGTTCTAGGAAACGAAAATGTCTTTGTTGAAGAAGGGGTCACTCTTGAATGTGCCATATTGAATGCAAGCGAAGGACCAATTTATATTGGAAAGAATAGCGTCATAATGGAAGGATCGATGATTCGAGGTCCTGTGGCCATATGTGATCATTCGATTGTAAAAATGGGAACCAAAATGTATGGTCGCACTACGATTGGACCTTTCAGTAAAGTAGGCGGAGAAATCAACAACAGCGTAATTTTGGGATATTCAAATAAAGGTCACGAAGGATATTTAGGCAATTCCGTTATCGGCGAATGGTGCAATATCGGTGCTGATACAAATACTTCCAATCTAAAAAACAATTACACTGAAGTACGTCTTTGGGATTATGAGGAAGGGCGTTTTGCCAAAACAGGACTACAATTTTGCGGGCTCATTATGGGAGATCATGCCAAATGTGGTATCAATACCATGTTCAACACCGGAACTGTAGTCGGCGTATCCGCAAATATTTTTGGAAGTGGCTATCCTAGAAATTTTGTTCCCTCCTTTGCTTGGGGAGGATCAAATGGCTTCAGTACCTACAAACTCGAAAAATGTTTTGAGGTAGCTGAAATTGTTACAAACAGAAGAGATGTCGAATTCAGTGAATTGGATAAGAAAATCTTAAATCATGTTTTCCTGAGCACCGCTGGAAACCGAAGCTGGGAAAATTAAATGAAAATATCATTCGGACACAAAATCCTAAGCTATTTCAAGGATGTCGAAATCGAAACCATAAGTTCGGAGTTCAATCCAGTTCTTTCTGTCTGTATTAAAAATGGTCGTTATCAATTGTGTACTGAAGAAGCCGTTTATTCATACGCTGATAAGTATGACAATTTTAGATTAAGCTTTGATAAAATCAATTTCCAGCATCTTGAGATGGATAATGTTCTTTTACTTGGTCTGGGACTAGGCAGTATTCCATTCATGCTCGAAAAAAATTATCAATATGATTTTCAATATACTGCTGTTGAAATTGATGAGTCGGTGATTTACTTAGCCGAAAAATACGTGCTCAGTGATCTAAAATCACCAATCACGGTGATCCAAGCGGATGCAGATATCTTTATGCAACAACATGATGAATGCTATGATATGATTGCCATGGATGTGTTTGATAGTGATGTTGTACCAGAAAATTTTGAAAGCTTTTCCTTTTTAAAAAATTTAAAATCTTGCCTTTCGGCGAATGGGTTTGTGATTTATAATCGATTAGCAGTTACACCTCAAGATCGACGTGAATCTCGTCAATTTTTCGAAGATCAATTTAAAGTTATTTTTCCTAATGCGATCATGATGAACATCTTAGGAAATTACATGTTAATTAGCGAGGAAAAGGTGCTGAAATAAGCAATTATATTATTTTTAGGTCCAAGAAATGATTTGCACTTATTTAAGTCCTTTCGACCAATATAATTAAACTACATATAAAATAAAACCGAGCAAAATGTTTACAATTAATATATACCTCAAATTTGCCCTGATCGCTATTTTCTTAGGAGGAGGGTTAATACTAACTTTTTTAAGTGGCTACGGACTTATGTACTCATGGCCCTTGCTTTTAATTGGTCTTATATTTCTTGCCAGTTATATCTTTTTGGGGACCATTCAATCTGCCGCTCAAATGGTACAGACCATGGATTTTGTAGGTGCGGAAAAAAGATTGAACCTGACCTTAAATCCAAATTGGTTGTACGTGACGAATCGTGCGTTCTACTACATCATCAAAGGTTCAATGGCGATGAACCTAAAAAATCAAGCCGAAGCAGAAGGTTATTTTAATCAAGCTCTTGCATTGAAATTACCTTCAGAAAACGAAAGAGGGATGGTCCTATTGCAACTGGCCAATATCAATGCTACGAAAGGAAAATGGAACGCAGCTAAAAATTACTTTCGCGAACTTAAAAAAATGAAAATCACTGAGGGTCAACTAAAAACTCAAGTGGCCGAATTTGAAAAAGCTATGAATCAACAAGGCCAAATGAAAAATGCAAGAATGGGTGGAAGACGAGGTCAAGTCATGCAACCCGGAGGCAAGAGAAGAAGACCAAAAATGAGATAGTATACTGCCATCCAAAATATAATTTAGAATATCGAATTTGGCTTCAATTAAAATTACTGGTCTCCATTTTCCTTGATATAAAGGGAACAGATTTAAAACGCAAGTTCCAAGAATTTACATAACAGTAATGATTCACTTGTATTATCTGCTTTAATTTTAGAAGCGGAACTGCTTATTAGAAAATATACGCTTTATATTTAAAATTCTTTTATCTTTAGATAAATCAAAAATCCATATATGTAATAATCTTGAGAAACAAATATCAAATAATCCTTTTTTATTAGGATTTACTAATTATTAGAACAACATAACTTCCAAACCATGAAACCAATATTAGTAGTCTTGGCTGTGCTATGGCCCTCTCTGTTGTATTGTCAACAGAATAAAGAATTAATTTCCACTTCTGGATATCAAGAATCGTCAAATTATGTTCTTAGTGCATCACTAGGTCAATCATTTGTACAACAAACAACAAATGATTTCTATCTAAGTGAAGGCTTTCAACAATACTTTGAAAATGAAGAATATGTCCAAAGTATTTCTTCGTCTGATTTAATTTATCCTAATCCAGCTACAAGTTTTGTCACGTTGCAAAGCATAAGTGACATTAAAAACCTTAGGGTTTTTAACGATATAGGTGCGCTCATTAAAACGTTCAAAAACATTTATCAAACTGAATATCGCCTTCAACTTAATGCTCTGAAGCCCGGAATTTATTTGTTTGAAATGGAATACTCCGACGGTACCAAATCGGTGAAAAAAATTGTTAAAATCTAATCATCATTATTCAACAACAAAAAACCTCAAAATGAAAAATCTTATTCTTTGGCTACTTTTATTTAGTAGCCTCCAAGTTTTTGGACAATCCAATTTATCAGGATTCTCCTATCAAGCAGTTGTCAGAACTGATGACGGAAAAGCTTTTAACAATAAAGAAATTAATGTAATTATTGACCTTTATGACAAAGACAAAGAAAATCCCATCTATACGGAAGAACACATTACTCGGACGGATCAATTTGGTCAAATCAATTTGGTTGTGGGAAAAGGGAATTCTCTATACGGCTCTTTCGAAAAAACACCATGGGAAAATGCCAATATCTATTATAAAGTTCAACTGATCAACGATCAAGAGAATCTTGAAATCATCAGCGAAGCAGAATTATTAGCAGTGCCATTTGCCTTATATGCTAAAACAGCCGGTGAGTTAAAAAATGATAATTCTTCTTCCATAAGAGCGTTGGAAGATCATAAATTTTGGACCATCGTAGGTAATGAAGTTCCAGAGGGACCAAATTTATTCGGAACACTCAATCGAGCAGATGTTAACATTATAACTGCAAACGAAACCAGAATTCGAATAGCTAGTGACGGCGTAACCGAATTTTTAGCTAAAACAGGATTCTATGACCTGTCAGTATTTTTTGATAATGTTCAACTTAACAAAAATCTTAAAATTGAAGGTGAAATAGAAACTGGAGGCAATGCATTGATCGGCGGTAGTTTAACAGTTAATAAAGAAACCACAATTAATGAAGGATTAGTCGTAAGGAAGGATCTCGATGTTTTTGGAGATTCCAGATTAGTAGGTGGTATGATCGTCGGTGGTGCTGTGGATTTAAACGGTGGTTTAACTGTTGGTCAAATGAAACCATCTTACCTGACGGGTATTCTAACCGTAGATAAAGACACAAAATTGAATAGTACTTTAGATGTTTCAGGAGCTACATTAATGAAAAGCACCCTAAAAGTTGAAGGTGAAGTAACACTTGACAGTAAATTACTTGTAGAAGGTTTTTCAATCTTTAATGATGATCTAACAGTTAACGGGATAAGTACACTTAATGACCGTCTTGTCGTTTCAAAAGATGTGCCCCAGGGCAATTATGTCGCATCGTTTGAAAACACTAACAATGGCAATGGAGATGGTATTAATATTAAACTAGGTAAATCCAAAACAATATACGCACCACCAAGTTTACCATCGCTTTTAAGCAATTCACAATTGAATGATATTAAAAATTTAATCCGATGTGACTATAATGGAAACAAAGTAAATTTATTAGGTAATATAGTTCTTGAGGGCCTCCAAGCCGATGTTGAAATGATTGCTGGATTGGCCGTAGGTACTGGTAATCTGATTATTGATTTTATAAACTCAAAACTTTCCTTACCCCTAAAGATAAGTCAAGGCTCCATCATTGGGTCCATAAATTTATTCTATTTGAATCTTGGAGCATTGGGGACAGTGGATGTAAACCTTCCCGCTTTACCTCCAAGTGATATTACATTATTACCAGCAATCCCGACATTAGATTTATCGTTTCTAGGCATTTCACCGATACCAATTAACGATCTTAACTTCTGGGGTGTACCAAATATTTGCCTTAGCGACTCTCCTGGATCAAGTCCATTAAATAATGAAAATGAGTTTATTCGTTTCTCCGACAACAACGATGCAAAAATGGGATCCATCCGAGCAGTATCCTTAACGGATTGGTCATCTGACTATTTAAATCCCGTATATCTATTCGGATTACACGGAGCGTTAACTAGTGCCGTTGATAAAAAGCACGGCCGTTATCATTTTAAACAAGAAGTAGGTAAAGCGATCAAAGCTTATGCAGCCATTGGGGTAGAATATAGTAGTGGAAATGGTGATTACGCTGAATGGTTACCTCGAACTAATGAAAACGAAAAAATTTACGCCGGAGAAATTGTAGCAGTTAAAGGTGGTAAAATATCAAAAGATCTTACAAACGCAGAACAAGTCATGGTAGTTTCTCATAACCCAATTGTTCTTGGAAACACACCAGACGTATCTAGAGTGCATGAAGGAAACAATATCGCATTTATGGGACAAGTCCCTGTGAAAATTATGGGGCCGGTCCGAACTGGAGATTATATCGTAGCTGATCCGAATATTCCTGGCTACGGATTTGCGAGAAACGAGTACGATATGACGATTGAAGATTTCAAATTTGCGGTAGGCCGTTCTTGGGATCAAAATGAAAGTGAAGGTCCTAAAATGGTGAATACTGTTGTTGGAATTCACAATGGAGATTACACCAAGATCCTAAAAAATATGGAGCGTAAATTCGATGAATCTGAATCAAGACTAGAAACGCTAGAATCAAAGGTGGAGGTATTGGCTAAGTATTTTAAGGATGAATCCAAAAACAATTAATCATGACTTTCTGGAAAATTGTTTCAACACTGTTAATGGGTCTTCTATTGAGTTTTTCTGCCTTAGGGCAAATGGCTGAACTCGGATCGGAAGAGCTGAAACAAAACCAAACGGATCAAGAAGTTATTGATTGGTTGAAGGATTTATATGAACATGGAGTTGAAATGAAAAACGACACGTTTTATATTAATCAAGAATCTACGGCTTTGATTTCTGATGCCAATTTAAGATCTATTGTCTATCCTAAAGTTTATACTTGGCCTGGAACAGTAAGGTTAATAGAACAGCGTCATATCAAAAAAGCATTATGGTACTTAATTAATTTATACCGTAACTCCCCTACCAATAAATCTATGGTAGTAAAGTCTATTCTAACGTATGACAAAATACTGAAAATGGATAAGGTTTTGATCAGTACGTTCTATACTTATTGTTATATGGATCCAGAAATCGGAAACATTAAAGATGGTAAACCTGTCATTGTTGCTCCTCATATTCTTGAGGAAAAACTACGAGCAGTGCAGGAGATAATTTTTCACGTGGAGCAATACAAAGCAAAAAAACCTTAATCAATATTATGTGAGTTGATGATACAATTCATCAACTCACTTTTTTATTTTTCAATAAATATCTTTTCAGTTCGGATCACTTTACCTTCAGTCCAACGCAACACATAAATTCCATTACTAAGATTTGAAATATCTAATTTTGTAACACCATCCCTAACTGATTGTACTCCTTGCAATAGAAATTTACTCCTACCGGATATATCTAACAACTCAAAATTACTTTGCTGCGAAAGATCAAATTGAGCATGTACATAGAGTACATCTTTTGCCGGGATAGGAAACACTCTCCATTCGACGGAAGTCGCAACAACATCATCAACTCCAGTATTTATCAGTAAAGTGCTATCCATAACGATATCCTCGTCACCAGGCTGGTAATCCGTGTATGTGACATAGCATAAAAACATCTCGTCCTCCGTTTTGGGTCCGCCCCACGTATCGATTGGAGGATTGTTGGGGTTGTCATGATTGTCCAAAGTGTTATCATAGCTTCCTTCACTTTTGATCACCGAGCCGGCAGGGATTTTCTGAATCTTTTGAAAACTATAATACTTTTGCCAATGAAAATCCCAACGTGGGATATCAATCAAAGGAATAGAATCGCCGCCTTGTGGGGGATCAAACCATACACGATAAGACTTGCCCAATTGATGCATATGTGGACAAATAGTAACTACAGAAATGTCCTTTGTCAGAGGTTCTTTTACCTGATGAAATGTCACAATCTCATTGGCTGGGATATACAATGGACCATCAATTAAATGACTACCATAATTCAATGTCCACTCGGCTTTCAAGGATCTTACATTTTGAGGATTTTTAATGAATCTTAAATTCATCTTTGTTGTATCGGTCAAACTCATTCCACCGGGCCCATAATGGATTTCAAAAACAAAATCAGAATTTGGAGGTACCTCAAATCCCCAATTCTCTGGATAACGAATAATATTAGCACCCGGCTGCCATGCATTGATATAATTAGAAATGTTGGGAAACCCAGTATTTTGATTAAAGCCAGGCAGTGGGTCCAACAGATCATTGGCAAGAGAAACTCCGGTAACATCTACAAATAAATCGGCATGATGAACAACCTGCGCCAATCCCAGGAACACTTCTATTTGAGAAATATATACCGTTTCTTCAAAAGGGTTTTCGATCACAAACCAACGATATTCATCCGAATTAGTTTGAAGGGTATAGGGTTCCATCTCGAGGGTGTAATCAATTTCTTCTAACAGGGATCCCAAAGGAGGAAAAACTGGTTGAGGGGGTGCCACACTTTGATCACCTAAAGGAAAATTATTGGAGACCCACCAATCTATAGCCTCTATTTCTTGCTCGGACAAAATTTCTTCTCCCACAAAATGGCGATATTCTGGATCAGCAGGCCAAGGAGGCATCGATTTTTCATCAACTACGTGATGAATTGCATCGCCATAAACGACGGCATCTTCATAAGTCATCAATTCAAACGGAGCAATAGCACCTGTATGATGACAAGAGGAACAATGGTCATAAATAATCGCTGCGATGTCTTCGCTCCATGTGTATTCTTGACTGAACAGTTGAGTACTAAATAAAAACAATAAGGCAACAAGTCCGATTTCATATCGCTTCATAGACCAGCACATAAAGATTCAAAGAATTCGTCTTTTACAACATTCTCTCGCTTCATCCTAAGTAAGATAGAAATTTCTATGAAAAAAGGAGCGAAACCAAAGTCTCGCTCCTTACAAACTACATTCATCAATTTTTATCCAGGGAATCGCTTGATCTTAAGATCATTCAAGCCATCCGATATTTCATATCCCAATCTCAGTCCTTCGGTACAATCCATTTCAATATGCACCCCTAATGGAATTCGAGAAAATGCATTTTCTCTTGCCATTTCAGAAAAGGTATCAAAGGTTCTTGGAGCACCCCTGAATTCTGTTCGGCCTTCATGAGAAATATCAGTAAAATTGGTTTGGTCACCAAAATAGTCTATGAATATTCCACCAGCCGCAGAAGCAAAAGCGGAATGACCTGATGGATATCCTGGAAATCCTGGATTGGGCCAATAAAGTATTCGATACAAATTGGTTTGGAAGTCGGGATCAATAAATTCATGGATAAATACGCTCGGTCGCATGACCATATACTCGTACTTATATTTCCATGTTGACACAGCAGCATCATTCAATGCAAATCCTAATTTGAGATAAAAACCTAAAGTCCTTTCTAAGTTCATCTCATACTGATCAATCAATTGATTACCAATAGAAAATTGTCGAGCTGGAGGACTAAAAACTACACCTTCTGCATCATCGCTCCAGAATTCAGCAATCCATAAATCTTCATTATCGTCAGCCATTGCCGTATTATTCACTGTATAGACTTCCATCATTTGCTGAAAATAATCACTATTCGGATCTTCATTATATGAGGTCGGAGGAACAGTTGTAGTTTGATCTGGAGAAACGACGAAGGTTCTTGCCGATTCCCAATAAGGGAAGAGTGCTCTTTCAGGATCTGCAGAGTAGGTCCAGTATCCGTCACCAGTTGGAGGTTCGTAGGAAAGTGGTTGTGGTTCAAGAATCTGACTTTCGGCCTCAACATCCGTTTCACTGTACTTTATAATTTGTCGAGCCACATATTCACCCCACTCTTTAGAATCTTGTACAAGGTCTGGTCTAAGATCGTTGGATAATACCCCTTCATTCTGAAGGCGCAATACTTCAATTTTATTTCGTTGCTCCGTTGGAAGATGTAAAATAAAATGATCCATAACTCGTGCAAAACAAGCATTTAGGGCAAGCTCGAAATCAAGTCTTCTAGGCTTCTTTGATCGATCAATTTTCAATCCATTTAAACGCTCAGCTTGGGAAACATAATCACGCATTCCAGGCAAGGCAGTTTCATACGATGCTAAGTAAATGTATGCCAGGGCTCTTGCCGTTGCATTGGGTCGCATACCAGTCGCATATCTGTCTAATTCTAAAAATAATTCTGTCCAATCTTCCACGATGTCATTATCAATAAAAGCAACATTTTCATTGTTATTATTGTCATTTCCATTTTTCCCTCCTTGTCCTAAAGCTGTACCAATGGCAAAATCTTCGCTTTCTGTACTGTCGTCTTTACTACAAGATTGAAAAATGAATCCTATCATCAGTAGAATAAGTAACATTTCTAATTTATTCCTTCTCATCTTATTTCGTTTTTTATCGTTAATTAATAAGTGATTTGACTCACCAACTCAGAAATCTATTCTGATAATTACGGCCGATACTTATCTGAATAAAATGTAGACGTGCTCAATAATTTTGATATTTAGATTTGATTTCCAGAAAATTTTCTGGTGTTTGATATGAATACAGTTGAAGAGAAAAAAGTCCTACTCTTTAATTGAAAAAAATGAAGGAGAATTTAAGAATTGGAGAATCGAGACTTTGAGAATTAAGAATTAAGAATTAAGAATTAAAGCTATTCCAAATTGCATATAAGCTCCAGTGGAGCGATATTCCAAACTAAATTTTCTTAAAAAAAATTGAAAAGCTCCAGAGGAGCGACATATGACTAAAACAAGCTCTTAATCACATCAACTTCTGTAATTCCCTCTGCCTCTGCTTTGTAATTCCGGACAATCCTGTGTCTTAGTACATAGTTTGCGATTGCTTGGACATCCTCAATATCTGGAGAATATTTACCGCTTATGGCGGCATGACATTTAGCTCCAATGACCAAATATTGTGACGCTCTTGGACCCGCCCCCCAAGAAATATAATTATTCACTTTGTCGGTTGCACCAGCAGTATTCGGACGAGTTTTGGTCGCCAAAGAAACACAATATTCCAACACATTATCAGCGATTGGCATTTTTCGAATCAACTGTTGGTATGCCAATATTTTCTCTCCAGTGAGAATATTTCTAAGCTCTGTATTCTTAACCGAAGTGGTTGCCTTTACAACAGCAATTTCTTCTTGATAAGTAGGATAATCCAATGGGATGTTAAACATAAATCTATCCAACTGTGCTTCAGGTAATGGATAAGTACCTTCTTGCTCGATTGGATTTTGCGTAGCCATTACAAAAAATGGTTTTGGCAGCATATGTCGAACACCTGATACAGTCACAGACTTTTCTTGCATCGCTTCCAATAACGCGGCCTGAGTTTTTGGTGGTGTCCTGTTGATCTCATCTGCTAAAACTATGTTGGCAAATAAAGGACCTTTATTGAATTTAAAATTTCGACTTTCGTCTAATATTTCAGCACCCATAATATCAGAAGGCATCAAGTCTGGAGTAAATTGAATCCGTTTGAAATCCAAATCCAAAACATCCGCAATGGTAGAAATTAGAAGTGTTTTAGCCAGACCCGGAACACCGACCAAAAGACTATGTCCATTACCAAAAAGGGAGATAATCACAGCCTTTACGACCTCATCCTGACCAATAATAACTTTTCCTATCTCCGCTTTTAATTCTTTATAAGCGGCTGCTAAAGAATCTAAGGCTTGAACATCTGATTGATTTGACATATCTTAAGATTAATTGAGCGGCTAAAATAAGAAATATGAAGAGGATGAAACCGTAATTTTTTGTTAAACACATATTTAATATTAAAGAAACATAGATATTAGTCTAGAATTAGGTTAAACAGCCTATTCTTGATCGAAACGATTAATCTTTCTTAAAAAAAACAAACTATGCTGAAAAATTTACTTTTAATTATCGGAGTTTTACTGACCACCCTTTCGGCGAAAGCCCAAACACCACAAGATCTTGCATTAGCCATTAGTCAAGAATCAGTACAAAAACTTAACCATCCAAATAGGATTGAATTCAGAACGGTGGATACCCAAATTGATTCTTTTCATCAATTTGATTTTGTGAATGAAAATTGGAACGACACTCCACTAGGAAGGGCATTCTACTCTTATGATAACGACGGAAATAATACACGTATTGAGTTTTTAGAGCTTGATCCTGCAACGAATGAATATGAATTAACACAAATTGTAGATCAAGTCTATTCGGGATCGTTAATCGATTCTGTATATATCAATGTATTGGATGAGGCCTCGGGCGATTTTATTACGCAACTTATACAAGCGAATACATACAATGAAGATGACCTCGTAGAAACTCAATGGCTTCAAATAGATTTTGGATTTATTCTAATTTATGCCCAATCAACGTTTTATTACTCCGAAAACAACTTGTTGGATTCTTTAAAACAAGACATCAGCTTTGACAATGTTGCTTTTGATCCCAATGCCACCGTTGTCTATAGTTACGATGCCGAAGAAAATCAAGTTGAGTCTTTGACAACAGTGATCAACCAAATGGGAATGGTAGAAAATAATTCTAGAGATTCTTCTGCCTATGATGAATACAATAGAAGAACGAAGTATTATACTTGGGAATGGGATGTAAATACTTCTCAATGGGTACCTGAACAGATCGTAACATTTGAAAACGACGAATATGGTACTCCTATGATCGAATATCAAAAGGTCTATGACTCAGCGGTTGGTGCCTTTTTGAATCAACTTAAAACAGTGTACTTCTTTAATTATTTGTCTTCTGTTGATGAAACATCGCTTTTAGATTGTAGGATGCTAAATCCTTCTCAAGGACTGATTCAAATCAATTGTCCAGAACTCCAAGAATACGATCAGGTCAATCTACAGGTTTTTGATATGATGGGCAGATTGGTCATGGCAAAAAATATCGTAAATAATGAAAATATTTCTTTCGAATCAGGGCTACAATCTGGAACATATATAGTATTTTTATCAAGCGAAAATTACCCACTGATAAGTGAAAAACTTATCATCCGATAAAATATCGAATAGAAGTGGAATCATCGGTTTGATTCTGCTTCTATTCAAAATCCCAGTTTGGGGATAAAAAAGAGGATAAATGTTGAGCATTTATCCTCTTTTTATTTGCACTCCCACTCCCAATCGGATAGTGCTGCATTTTCGGTGACAAGGGAATAATGCCACCATTCTGTTCTAATCGATTTTAGACCATGGAGCTCCATCAATTTTTTTAGAAACCGTCGATTTTTCAATATAGTTTTATTAAGGTTTTGATAGGTATGATGAGCTTCTTTTCCAAAATAGTCATAGTTTGTCCCCATATCGAGTTCGATTCCATCATGATCTACCAGTGTAATGTCGACAGCGAGTCCACGATTGTGCATGGAGCCCTTTTGAGGATCTGTGACATAGCTAGGATCAGGTACAATATCCCATAATCGCTGTTGCGCAGGCCGAGGACGATATCCATCAAAGATCTTTAGACCCAATTGATATCGTTTTTGTATGTCATTTTGAATTCGAATCAATTTCTTACCCAAGGCTGGTCGGACAAAACATCGCGCACATGGATAAATGGTTTGTTTTGTAAAATTGGCATCGGTTGCATATTGAATATCTAATAGAATCCCGGTCGAATCCGTCGAGATTTCCATCCACTCATTTTGATCATAATCAATCATTGGCTTTTCTACCCTATCGACAATATTTTCAACAACTTTACTCTTCTCAGAATCTTGTGATTGGCAAGACAGAAAAATGAAAAGTAGTACGTACCATCTCATATTACTAAAAGTATAATCGCAATGATCGCAGGAATACCTTGCACATAGAGAATTCTTTTGGATACAGATATCGCACCATATATGCCAGCAATGCTTACACAAGACAGAAAAAACAAAGCGACGTTGACTTTCCAATCAGGATTTTGAATCAGTAAACTCCAGATCAGTCCAGCACTTAAAAACCCGTTATACAAACCCTGATTGGCCGCCATCATTTTGGTTTTTCCAAACAATTCTTTAGGGAAGGCACGAAATACTTTTGCCCCTATAGTTTCCCAGGCAAACATTTCAAAATACAAGAAATAGAGATGCAATAGGGCAACGATCACGATCAGAATATTCGCAATGATTTCCATAATTATTGATTTACTAATTTAATAAATTGATCTTCCGAAAGGATTTCTACAGTTCCCAAGGCTTGAGCTTTTTTCAATTTGGAGCCCGCCTTTTCTCCAACAACTAAAATGTTCAAGTTTGAACTAACTGCACTAATATTTTTTGCACCATTTAGCTCAGCTAATTTTTGAGCTTCTTTTCTTCCCATTTTCTGTAAAGAACCAGTAAAAAGAATTGTTTTGTCTTTAAAGGGAGCATCATCTGCCACAGCGAGGGGTTTGTCGGCTTCCGTTTGAAATAGATTTACTCCATTCGACTCCAATCGTTGAAGTAATTGTCGGTTCTCCTCCTTCGAAAAATATTCCATTACATTTTCCGCGACCACTGGTCCGATATCTTTGATCTCGGTAAATTTCTCCAAATCCCAATCTTTTAAATCCAAAACATGGTTTACTTCCTGCGCCAAGAGTTTTGAAGCTTTTTTACCTAAATGATGAATACTCAAACTATGTAGTAACCGACTGATTGGATTATTCTTTGCCTTATTGATGGCGCTTTCCAAGTTTAAAGCCGATTTTTCTCCAAATCCTTCGAGTTGAGAAATCGCCTCATAATCTAATGCATAAATATCACTAATGTCTTTTATCCATCCCAACTGATGAAATCGTTCGACGTACGATTTACCAAAGCCATCGATATCCATGGCATCCTTGGACACATGAAAAATTATTCGTTGCAAACTTTGTAAACCACAACTACAATTGGGGCATCGCCAAGCTGCTTCGTTATCTTCTTTAATTAAAGCCACTTTCTCACTAGAATTGACAGGACAATGTGTTGGAAACTCGATAGGCTCTTCAGAACCATCACGCAAATCTTCAAGGGATTTTACGATGTAAGGGATAACATCTCCTGCACGTTCGATCACCACGGTATCCCCTATTCTCAAATCCTTTGAGGCAATGAATTCTGCATTATGCAAAGAAATTGAAGATACGGTCACACCAGCCACTTGGACAGGCTCGACCTTGGCGACTGGTGTAATCGAACCAATCTTACCTACCTGATATTCTACGTTTATTAATTTACTTGTCGCTTGCTTTGCTTGAAATTTATAAGCAATCGCCCACCGAGGATGATGTGCCGTTGAGCCACACTTCTCTTGTAATTTTAAATCATTTACTTTAATGACCATGCCATCGATTTCGTATTCATACTCATCTCGTTTGGCTTCCCACATTTTACAAAAATCAATGACCTCTTGAATGTTATTACACAGCTTCATTTGTTCATTGGGGATTTTAAACCCAAGTTCTCCTAACAACCTAATACTATCAAAATGCTTGGTTAATTTATTCATTGCAGGATCACCATTCGCGTCAAGCGCGAATCCAAATTGAAAAATAAAGGCTTCTAGACCTCTCTTTCTCGTTTCATTAGCATCTTTCATTCGGAGTCCTCCGGTAGCGGCATTTCTTGGATTCGCGAAAAGCGAAAGACCTGCATCGGCCCTTTGTTCGTTTATTTTTTTGAAATTATCCTTCCGTATCAAGGCTTCACCTCTCAGTTCTACTTTAGAAAAACCATGCTCAGAAAATTTTGCTTTTAATGGAATAGAAGGCATGGCTTTGGCGTTGGCAGTCATTTCTTCGCCCTTGGTTCCATTTCCGCGAGTTGCTGCTCGTGTTAAAAAGTCATCTTCATAAACCAAGGCTATACTCCCTCCATCAAACTTAGGTTCAACGACGTATTCAATTTGTGTATCCTCAGGAGCGTTAATCAATTTTATAATTTGATTATTAAATTCCTCAAGATCTTCTGCATTATAAGAATTTCCCAAAGACAACATGGGAATCATATGTGCTACGGGATCTGAATCTGGTGATAAATCTACGGCAACACGTTGTGTAGGAGAATCTTTGGTAATCAAAGAGGGGTTTTCAGATTCTAGTTTTTGAAGCTTTTTAAATAATTGGTCATATTCAAAATCTGAAAGTAGAGGATCATTTTGTACATAATATTTCCATTCATGGAATATTAGATTGTTTCTTAATTGTTCCATCGAAGCAACACTTAATTCACTAGTTAGTAGCTCTTTAGCCAATTTGTAAGCCTTCCTCTGTTCCTCCTTGCTGTACATAAAAATTAATTTTCACTAAATTAAAAAAGAGGATGCCTCCTCCTTGGAAACATCCTCCTTTTTATTAAAATTCTTAATTTATTTTTTAACCAATCGCCTAGTAAATCCCCCGAGACCATTATTCGAACGGAAATTTAATAGGTAAACGCCAGATTGATAAGCTTCCAAATTTATTTCCATTTGTTCGGATTTAATTGCGGATTTGATCACAGTTTTTCCCAGTAAATTAGAAACTGTGATTACACCGTCCATTAACTCCTCTGATTTGATTTGAGTAATACTATTGGTTGGATTTGGAAAAATTTCTACTTCCGAAAAAATAAGATCGATTGTAGAAGTCTCAACTCCTTCCTCCACTTTTAAATCTGTTGTTACTGATCCATCACCTGCAGGACTTCCATTCCCATTAACCGCATTTCCACCTGTATAGAAAACGACAGGACCAGAGTCTTTTGCAGGCGCAGTCCACATGACTTCAAATACACCGCTACTCGAAGTACTTGTATGTTCCGCATAACTTTTTCCTCCAACATCAACGATGCCTACACCGGAACCAGCATTTGACCAGGCATTATAAACTGAATCATCATTATCTAATAAACTAAGCATTTGAAATCCATAACCCGCTGGATTCCCGTCAGAAGTATTGGTAACTCTGACTGTATATTCAGCATTTGGTAAATATTCATCCACGACTTCACCATCACTATTAATCAATTCGATCAATTGTGAAACTGTAAAAGCCCCTTGACTATGACAACCTGCTGATCCACAGGTATTGTTACCGTCACCAGGCGCACCAGTTGCTCCTGGACTAGAAGACGAAGCATTTGCTCGACCTCCAGAATTACTCATTAAAGCGAGACTTAAGAAGCAAATAAAAAAAGCATAAAGTGTAAAGTTTTTCCTCATAATAAAATTTGGTTTAAAGAAAGGATTTAACCCGGTTTATTCATTAGAAAATCTATTCCGACCAGAAATGCCTGCAAAATATACCATTTCATTAAGTTTTCTCACCTCACCATAATGGTGACTATGCCTCAGCTCCAAAACTTCATATTTTATTGGCCTTTCAAGTCTCTTAACGAAGTTCTAATGAATAATCTGGGTTTAAAGTTGTTGAAATTAATAAATAGTTTGTTGAATACTAGGATGAAAGCATAAAAGACTTGTCCCTTTAACGACTTAAAACTCAAAAGCTTGATCAGGATGGTACCCTACTGCCCCATGAAAAAAGTTTTTTATTTTGACAAAATCTGCCTGCATATCTCCACTTGTCCTAAAAGGTTCTGAAAATTTTATTTCTCGTAATTTATAATCCATTCGCATCATAATAATAGGTACTTTGGCCAAATGGGCAATATGATAAAAACCCGTACGAATGTTTTCTTTTTTATAGCGCGTACCTTCAGGGGCTAATGCCAAAACAAATTCTTCTCGATCATTAAAAACATCAACAATTTGTTGCACTTGATTTTTTGAACTCGAACGATCAATCGGTGCGCCCCCTAAATATCTAAAAAGAATACCCTGCGGGAAGTTAAACAAGACCTTTTTACCGATAAAATTTGCCTTAACATTATAAGCATACTTGACACAAGCGCCGATCACAAAATCCCAATTAGAGGTATGAGGCATTACAATCACTAAAGTTTTCTTTAATGAATTTGGAAAATTACCGTCAACAGTAAACCCCCAACATTTTAAGATCAATTTTCCCAGAAGCTTTAACATAAATACTTTGTTCTTTGTAAATATAAAATTTGAAATACAATTAAACCTTTTTCATTTTTGAAAGTCAAAACGGTAAGTTGATGCAATGGAAAGATTAAGCGACGCACTTATTTTGGATATCATTCTGAAAGACGGCAAACAAGAAGCTGGTTTCAGAATGCTAATGGAGAAATACCAAGAAAGATTGTATTGGCACATTAGAAGATTGGTCATTCACCATGAGGATGCGGACGATGTATTACAGAATACTATGATAAAAGTCTTTCGTAGCTTATCAAAGTTTGAGGGAAAATCAAAGCTTTATACGTGGATGTATCGCATTGCAACGAATGAATCTCTGACCTGGTTGAGTAAAAGGAAAAAGCAACAATCTTTCTCAATGGAGAATGAAGAAAACAATTTGGAAGAGCGATTAAAAGCGGATGAATTTTTTGATCATTCCAAGGTAAATATTCTATTACAGAAAGCCATTGATCTTTTACCAGAAAAGCAAAGATTGGTTTTTCAAATGAGATACTATGATGAAATGACTTATGCCGATATCTCTGAGAGTATAGGTACTTCAGAGGGAGGCTTAAAAGCATCTTATCACCATGCGATTAAAAAAATTGAAGACTATTTAAAAACAAATATTGATGAATAAGGAATTCCAAGATGAATTGATGGACTGTCCTCTTTTGATGAATTTGAAATCAAAGAACCCTTTTAAGGTTCCTGAAACCTACTTCGAAAATTTGGAGTACCCATTTTCGACTGACATGCAATTTGACAAAGTTCCTTCTGGTTATTTTGAAGAATTGCCATCAAAAGTAATTGATCAATTAGATCTCAACCCGAGAAAATCAAAAACTAAATTTCTGTGGCCGATAATTAGTTCTATTGCTGCAAGTATTGCCCTATTACTCTATTTCCAACCGAGTGAAATGGAAAGTGTTAGTCCCGACGATACTTGGGCTTACGTTCTTGACAATTACGAAAGTTATGAAATGGAAGAATTACTGGATCTTTTTGAAGAAGAAGACCTTTTATCGGATGATTTAGAAATTGAAGAAGAATTTATTATTAATCAGTTCATTGATGAAATGGATGACGATGAACTGGAATCACTTTTATAAATTGAATTATGAGATTAATTAGTGTCGTATTTTTTATCAGTTGTTTTATGCTTTCTTTGAATGCTCAAGATAAACCTGAAGGCAAGAATCGAAATAAAATGAAAGCAAGGATGGAGGCGCAAAAAATAGCTTTCTTTACCCAAGAACTAGATTTGTCTTCTGAAGAGGCTCAAAATTTTTGGCCTGTTTATAACCAATACTATAAAGAAATGGAAACCCTTAAAAAGGATAGAAGAAAAGATCGTGATGTGGTCTTGTCTGATGCTGAGGCTTCCGCCGAATTAGAGAATATGATTAAAATTGAGAGGCAACATATCGATATCAAGGAGAAGTATATTTCAAAACTAAAAAATGTATTGCCTGTTCAAAAAGTTGCCAAACTCTATCGACTTGAACATCGATTCAAACGCGAAATGCTGAATAAGTTGGGAAAAAGCCGAAAGAAAAGAATGATGAAAGCTGAAAAGAGGAATTGATCCTAATTTCTAGAATAAAAAATCAAAAAAAGAGAGTATTGTAACAGATACTCTCTTTTTTTATTTCGATCCAATCGTATACACATAAACCATAGTAAATCATATCAAATATTTACACCTATAATTAAGACATCATGTATTACAAATTGTAAACTAAGCACTTATTGACACATACGGTATTTTTATATGTGTATAAATCTGTATATCTGTTCTTTGTACAGATTATAATAAAATATAATAACTACAAATTGTGGAAAAATAATTGAGATTCTGACGAATTCTTTGCTTGTTTTTTATTTATATTTACCTCGATTTTGATCCCCGAACAGTAAATCAACCTGATGGAACACAAAACGAAAAAAGATCGCAAGCTTTTATCGCTTGTCTCTGAGTTCGAGAATGATTTAGAAAAAGGTAGCTTAAAGTATTTTGAGGAAAAGTCATATAATCAGCTCATAGATTATTATGAAGCAGAAAATGACTTAGAAAAAGCCTTAGATGTCACTGATCTAGCATTGGACCAGTACAGCTATCGTTCCGAATTTTTTATTATCAAGTCTAGAATCCTAATTCGAATGGGTGATTTTAAGAATGCCCATGAATTACTCGATAAAGCAGAAATCGTAGCACCTTTTGAAAACGAAATAAAAATCTTACGTGCCAAGATACTTGCGATGTCTGGAGAAACGACGGAAGCCACTCAAATTTTGAGTGAATTAAAAAACCTTTCTGTCAATACCGACTTTGTTGAAATCCTGCTCTGCGAATCCTATGTTTTCGAGTTTTTAAAAGAGTATGACTTAATGTTCAATACCCTTAAAAAATTACTTCAACTTGATTCCACCAATACTGAAGGATTGGAAAGAATGTTACTAAGTGTAGAATTGTGTCGCTCTTATTCTGAAAGTATAATTTTCCACAAAGAATTATTGGATGAAAATCCTTATAACTATTTAGCGTGGTATAACCTAGGTCATGCCTATGGTAGTACTGGGGAGTATGAAGAAGCGATCATCTGTTTGGAGTATTCATTTTTGATTAATAAGAACTTTGAAAGTGGTTACTTGGATTGTGCTGATTATGCCTTCCAAATTAAACAATACGGAAAGGCTTTAGATTGCTATCAAGAACTGGTAAAACAATTTGGTGAAGACGGTGAAAACTTAATTCAAATCGCAGAATGTCAATTGTATTTGAATAATACCAAAGATGCCAAATACAATTTATACAAAGCTTTAAAGCTCGATCCATATAATGAAGAATTATATTTTCATTTGGCAAAATGTTATGCCAACGAAAAGAGCTGGTATACAGCGATCAACGCTTATCATAAGGCTATTTCAATAGAAGATAGACGAGAGGAGTTTTTCTTAGGCTTGGCCAAGGCATACGTCGAGATAGAAAATTTTGAAAAATCAATCTTTTATTTCCACAAAGCAACCTTGAATGGCGTTGAAGAATCCATTTACTGGAGAGAATATGCGATGTTCCTAATCAAGAATCATAAACTTGAAGCTGCAACAGAAGTATTAGATAATGCCGAAGAGTTTACATTCGGAGCAGATTTACTTTATTGCAGAGCTTCGGTTTTGTTATTGTTGGATCAAAAAGAGGAAGCTTACACCATTTTAGAAGAAGCTTTCATCGAAGATTTTGCGAGCCATGAAATTCTATTCGCTATTCATCCTGAGTTTCAGGTGGATAAGGTAATTAGCGGAATGATAAAATATTTTGGAGAAGATACTGAAGAATAATTAGGATTCGTCCTAGTTTAATAACCAAAACTCAAAGGTGCTTGATGATTTTCAGGCACCTTTTTTTCTGCTTTCAACATAATAAGAGGCGGCACCGACTATACCCGCATTATTTTGCAATAAGGCAGGGATGATCTCAACATCTTGGTCTAGAAATTCGGCATATTTTTCAAATTTCTTACTTACACCACCACTCAATAATATTAATTCAGGACTAAAAATTCTCTTATAGAGTTTGAGCACTTTGTTCAACTCAGTACCCCATTCTTTCCAGGAAAGATCTTCGGTTTCACGTCTACGATTGCTCACATATTGTTCCACAATAGATTTCTTATACTTCATCAATCCCAATTCAGTGTTTGGAATCAGTTCACCACCAAGAAACAAACCAGAACCAACACCTGTTCCTAAGGTAAGCAACATCATTAAACCTTCTACACCTCTGCCATTTCCATATTTAGCCTCAGATAAACCTGCTGCATCCGCGTCATTTAAGACCACAACATCAGTATTCAATCCCGTTTTAAAGAATTCGATCATGTCCATTCCTATCCACTCTTCAGAAATATTAGTCGCAATCATGCATATCCCATTGTGGATCGTACTTGGAAAACCAATACCGATTGGCTTTCCTTCCCATTCGGCATCAGCCACAATATTTTTACACCGCTCTAGAACATCTTGAGGAGAAGCTCCTTTTGGTGTTTTATACTTAAATCTTTCAGAAACAAGGATCCCTTGTTCCAAATCAACAATCCCTCCTTTTATTCCTGTTCCTCCTATATCAATTCCTAGAACTAACTTCATCTTCTACTTGATCAATTTAACACTGATAATTTTGACATCTTCAAGAGGACGGTCTCCCGGATCAGTCGCTACTTTGGCTATCGCATCGATAACTTCCATTCCTTCTGTCACCATTCCAAAAACAGTATAACCTGCATCTAAGAATGGCGTGCCTCCGTTTTTAAGGTAATTGGCACGTACTTCATCAGAATAAACAATCCCTTTTTGCGCCTCATTACGATCCAAAGTTTCTTCCGAAACTGGACCACCATGAACGATATAAAACTGGGATCCCGATGATCGCTTTTCAGGATTTACACGATCTCCTTGACGCGCCGCGGCTATGGCCCCTTTGACATGAGCTAAATCATCATTAAACTCAGCTGGAACTTGATAACCCGGGCCTCCACTACCCAATCGAGCTCCCTTTTTGGCTCCCTTGGAATCTGGATCACCACCTTGAATCATAAAACCATTTATCACTCGATGAAATAACAATTCTTCATAAAACCCTGACTCTACCAACTCAATGAAATTGTCACGATGGTTGGGTGTCCTGTTATCCAATTGAATAACGATATTACCAAGACTTGTTTCCATTTTTACAGAACAAATTTCAGGGGCTTCGATAAATATTTCTTGTTCCTGCATGTCTTTTTTATCTCCTTTGATCGCTGTAAGTTTTATTATATACTTTCCCGAAAGAACATATTGATGATTTGGCGAGAAGTCCTCAGAAGTTGAACCATCTCCAAAATCCCAAATATATTTATCCGATTTTTTTGACTCGTTTTTAAATTTAATTAATGCCGGAGCCTCCATTTTTTCTTGACTTGCAATCGAAAACTTGGCTATTGGTTTAGCGCAAGAAGCAAACAGCAACAGACAAAATACACCTAATACATACTTCATTTCAACCTTCATACAATTCTTATAATATAGTCACTTTCATTTTAACATCTTTAAGTGGTCTATCCGAACCATCTTTTTGAACAGCGGCAATCTTATCCACTACATCCAATCCGCTGACCACCTCACCGAAGACAGTATAGTCCATATCCAAACTCGGATAGCCACCCTGCTCCTTATATCTCTTACGCTGAGCATCATTATACTTGATCCGCTTTCTATTCTCTGCACTGGCCAACATTTGGTCCGTTTGCTTCTCGCCGTGAATGATATAAAATTGGGAACCAGAAGATCGCTTTTCTGGATTGGCATGATCCCCTTGCCTTGCCGCCGCCAAAGTGCCTTTAAAGTGAGGAGCACCAATTTCTGCCTCAAGTGTATAACCCGGTCCTCCTACACCCAATCGTTGACCTGGCTTTGCATTTCTAGAATCAGGATCGCCACCTTGCACCATAAATCCCTTGATAATTCTATGAAATAATAAATCGTCATAAAATCCTTCTTTTGCCAATTTGATAAAATTCTCTTTATGAATTGGTGTTGAATTGTACAATTCAATTTTCATGTTCCCAAACTCCGTTTCGATTTGAGCATAGGTAACTCCATTCGAATTACAAGACAAAAAACTTAGACTAAGGACAAATCCTAAAAAGTAAACAAATTTCATTTTCTAATTTTTATAACTAATTCGAAAACCCACCATTAAAGGTTTCCATAGATTTAAAGTATTTAATAATTTTTTCTTTGAGCATTCGTTCTTGATCATCCACCCCTTTAATCTTAAAGTTGGCTTTTTGATCCCAGTGTGGCCAACCATCTCCATCTCTTCCTTTGAATTCAAAATAACCATCTTCTTCTAAAAGAGTACAGACTGCAACATGCATCAAATCCTGCTTTTCTTCTTTGGAAAATTCATTTCTAATTTCTCCTAATTCTTGGACACCCAGCAAGAATAAGATGGTTTGAAAATCTGGCAAGTCCTCCTTCCCCATCGAATCTTTGACGATGTGACGAATCCTAAGCCATTCAAAATCTAATTCCCAATCTTCCATAAAGAGGATTTAACGGCACAAATATAATAATATGCTGTTTTTATACCATTTCAATCAATGACTCATATTTGATTCTTGACAAAAGACTCCATCTTTGCCGCTCTCCTAGCGGGTAAAATTGAAGCCATAAACCCTAGAATTAAAACGGTAATTGAAACGACAACAAAATCACTTAATTTAATTTCAATCGGATAGGCACTGATAATAAACCCTTCAGGAATACTGATAAGGCCCAAATGTTTTTGGGCAAAGTAGAGAATCAAAGCAAACACAATCCCAGTCCCCAATCCAAGCAAACACATTAATACCCCTTCGAGTAAAAACAGTTGGCGGATTTTTTCTCCTGTAAATCCCAGAGCACGCAATATCCCAATGTCCTCTTTTTTGTCCAATACAATCATCCATAGTGCTCCAATCAGGTTAAAAGCGATAATTAATAACATTAATGAAACTATGAGATAGCTTACCCACTTTTCAATATTCATAATCTTCAAAAAAGCTTCATCTTGTTCGTAGCGATTCTTAATCAAAAATTGATCTCCTAGAAGGTCGGTTAAACCTTGACGAATTTCTTGTTCATCCGCATCCTCCGTCATCTTTATTTCAATGGCACTAATACTTGATGTTCGGTCCAATAATTTATTAGCAAATTCAATAGAACAAATCAAGAATCGAAAATCGTTATCGCTCTGAACCGAAAAGGCACCTGCCGGTTGAAGGGTCATATATTTAAAATCTTTACCCAAGGGGCCTTTCTTTTTTCGTAGCGGCATATACACCTTTATTGGTGTGATTACATCATTGAGATTCACTCCAAGTTTATTACTTAAACCCATTCCTAGAACTCCGTAGTTCACACCTCTTTCTCTTAGAACAAATTCTCCTTTTCTTATGGTGGAATCCACACTTGTCACTTTTGAGAAGTAATCATCAACTCCTTTCAATTTTCCAACTTCTTGTACGTTGTTGTATTCAAAAAAAGCGATTTCTTCGATGGTTTTAGAAACTTGTTCTATTCCTTTAATGCGGGTCAAGCCCGAATATTGACTACTATCTAATTCGAAAAACTTTCCTTCAAGCGGGGTTACCTTGATGTCTGGGTTAAAATCATTCAACAAACCAGAAAGGAGACTTTCAAAACCATTAAATACTGAAAGTATTAGGATCAGCGCTGCCGTTCCAATACTCAAACCAAAAACAGATATTCCTGTAATCAGGTTTATCGCATTGGTTGATTTACGACCAAACAAATATCTTCTTGCGATTTCAAAGGGAAGATTCATTCTTTGGATTTATCAGTGAATTATACAAAACAGATTGTATTCTTGGTCGATAGTCATATTTTCCAAACTTATTATTATTCATAGTTGGATACGTTCGATTGGTTAAGAAAACAAAAATTAAATCTTCAATAGGATCAATCCAAATCACTGTTCCTGTAAAGCCCAAATGTCCAAAAACACTATCGTTAGCAAGTTCGGACATATTCATTCTTTTATCTGTGTCCAATTCTTTCATATCAAAGCCAATGGCTCGACGAGTTGATCTTGGATGTCTCGTTGTATATTTTGCAATGAGTTCTGGGGATAAAATTTGTTGTCCCCCCCATGATCCACCATTCAGCAACAGCTGCCCCAAAACAGCTAATTCATGAGCATTAGAAAAAAGTCCAGCATGGCCACAAACACCTCCCAACATCGCTGCACCCATATCATGAACATGACCCTGTAATTGCTGATTTCTGAAATATATATCTTCCTCCGTAGGCACTATGTTTAAACGTTTATGCTTTTGAAGAGGCAAAAATCCAGTAAACTTCAATCCAAGCGGACGATAAATATTTTCATAAGCAAAACTATCGATTCTCAAACCTGATTGATTTTTGATAATACGATGCATCATATAAAAAGCCAAGTCACTATACTTATAATCGTTATTTTCACGTAGACTACATGATATGACCTTGTTCCAGATGGTATCGCGATAATCATCTCGCAAAAACAATTTTCTTGCAACTTCAATACTGAAATTTTCTTGAGACGTAGATCGATAAAACTCAGGAAGCGTTTTTGGTTTCTTGTCTTCAGACACTGTCGATTTATAAAACGGAATCCAACCTCTAAGACCTCCATGATGAGCTAATACATCTTTAATAACCAAATTCTTTTTGTTTGTGGTATCAAGTTCGGATAAATAACTACCCAAGGTTTCATCAGGATTAAAGCGACCTTGTTCTTCCAATTTCATTAAGGACAATGTAGATGCCATTATTTTGGTAAGAGAAGCGACGTCATAAATATCCGTCAATTTTACCGCACGCTTCTTTTGGTAGGTGTGATAACCATAAGCCTTTTCCAAAACGACCTTGCCATTCTTTGCCACTAATATTTGACACCCAGGTGCTGCCTCCTTTTTTATCATTTCCTCCACAATCGCATCAATCGCTTTTAAAGAGTCAGAAGAAAGTCCTACTTGTTCGGGAGTAGAATATCCAAATTTTCCTTGCTGTGGCAAATGTTCTCCTTGGCCAAAAACAAATTGATCTGAGGCAGTTATTGGTAATTTCCCATTGATATCATAGACTCCCATTAGGCCTTGAGCCGCCACTTCTTGTGCAAGATCATTATCTTCATAGGCTAACACAATGGTGTGATAATCTTCAAAATATTTTAGGGCGTATGGCGAACCAAATATCGTTAAGACTACATTTGTCTCATTGCGCAGGGATTCTAAAAATGTCAGACTTGATTCTGTAATCCCAAAATTTTTAGAAGCATAGCGACTCATATCGTGGATGCCTACAATTACAAGGTCATATTTTTTAAGACTATTGAGCATAGAGACACTTGCTCCAGAAGAGAGATTTTTACTAGCATGAAAATGTTTAACTGGACCAAAACTTTCCAATCTTTTTTGAAAGGGGGTAGCCTTCAATTCTCCTATAGAAAGACTTGCAACCTTCTTGTCAGGATCCATGGTTAATGGAAGCATCCCTTTTTGATTTCTCACCAAGGTCATTGCGTTTTCAAAAAGTTTTTCTGTAATCGCAACAGCCTTTTGATCATTCTTAATATCTGATTCAATTTTTGTGAGCTGTTCGATCTTTTGAATACTATCCAGTCCATATTGAAACTTGGCTCTTAACACTTTTTCCACTCTTTTAGTGATCGACTTTTCTGAAATCAAACCTTCCTTTATATATCGGTTAATCTCGTCAAAGGCTTTATATACCTTGTTGGGCAATAATACAATATCATTACCTGCAAGTAAGCATTCGGCTTCAGCCTGACCGTCTTTAAAATGCTTAGTGACCCCTTTCATTTCCATCGCATCAGTAAAAATTAAGCCCTTAAAGCCTATTTCATTTTTCAGTATACCTTGGACAGCTTTGTTGGATAATGTAGTCGGTCGATTGGGACGATCATCAATCGCTGGTATTTGTAAATGCGCCACCATCATACTGCCTACTCCCGCATCACTCAAAGCCCTAAAGGGAGCTAATTCTATACTATCCAAACGTGCTCGACTATGCTTAATCACAGGCAAATCATAATGAGAATCAACATCGGTATCCCCATGCCCAGGAAAGTGTTTTGCACAAGCCATGACACCATTTTCTTGCATCCCCTGAGCATAGGCAAATGATTTGGAAGATACATTATAAACATCCTCGCCAAACGAACGATCATTGATCACTGGATTTTGCGGATTGTTATTAACATCGACAACAGGAGCAAAATTGACATTGATGCCTATACGTCGACAATGCTCTGCGACGCGCTCACCCATTTGAAAAATCAAATTGTTATTTTGTATCGCTCCTAAAGTAAGCTGCTTAGGAAAATTGAATGTTTCTTTAGGAAATCGCATCCCAAGTCCCCATTCGCCATCAATGGCAACAAACAAAGGAATTTTTGATATGTCTTGATATTTATTAGTTAACCGTGCTTGTTCTTGTGGAGATCCCTGAAAAAAACACAATCCTCCGATGTGATATTCCTTGATCAGCTTTTCTATTTCTTTGTAGTGCGATTGATCCTTTTTGCTAAAAGCTCGAATCATGAATAGTTGCCCAATCTTTTGATCCAAGCTCATGTCCTCCATTTGTTTCATGACCCACAAATCCTCTTTGGTCAAAATCCGACCATTCTGAGCAAAAATGCTTGTACAACAAAAGAAAAAAAGAATAACGCAATACTTTGTCATAGGGTCTTATTTTTTACCTTCCATTATTTTTGGATCCAATTTAATGGCCTGTTGAAAATATGTTTGTGCCTCATCTTTCAAGCCAGCATTAATATGAGCATTACCTAAATTCATGTAAGACTGAGCATCATTAGGGTTTGCCTTGACGGCTA
Source organism: Saprospiraceae bacterium (assembly GCA_020629615.1). Classification (GTDB taxonomy): domain Bacteria; phylum Bacteroidota; class Bacteroidia; order Chitinophagales; family Saprospiraceae; genus JAHDCZ01. The sequence continues at coordinate 13,005 of JAHDCZ010000008.1, read as the reverse complement.
ATTGAAAATATTTAATCGCATTTTGATGATCTTGATTGATCCCGTGAGCAACACCCAATAAGCGCAAAGTTTCAAAATCATTCGCCTTCATTTCATAGGATCTATTTAGATAACGTATAGCCTTATCTAAATTGCCTTGCTTTTCACCAAAAAATCTTCCTGCATCCCGATAAACCACTTGTAAATTATTGAGAGCATCTGAAAATTCCGGATCGATTTGCAAGGCTTTTTCATAGGACGAAATCGCATCCTCAAATTCTTGCAGATAAAAAGATGCATTCCCATGCAATAAATAAGCATTCTTATAATAGGGATGAATTTCTATAGCTTGATCAAGATATTGTTTTGCCTCAATTAATTGATTCTTATCCTTATTTTTAGATTTTTCATATTGGTGAATCATAGCACCTCCCGCCGAATTCAAACCTTTTGCACTTCGACTGGAAGTCTTTATATCGGTCGTAAACAAATTGTAATCATCATACCATACTCCATTTCTATCCACAGTCCTAATGGAAAATCCAGAAAGCATCAATCCAAAAACAATTGCAAAAACGATTGGTCTTGAAGAAAGAAAACGAATTCCTAGCCAGGCGATCAACAAACAGAATCCTATCGAAGGCATAAACATAAATCGCTCTGACATATTGGTACCAATAGGAAAAACCAAATTGGAGACAATGCTTAAAGTGATCAAATAATAAAAAATAGAAAATGAAACGATTTTAAATCTTTTTAATGTGACTAAAGCCAAGATCAGGATCAGTACGTAGAGGAGAATACTCAAAATAACTCCAACATCTCCGAAACTCATGATTTCTATATGTCTAGGATAATAATCCGAAGTTAAAGGATGAGGAAAACTTAAAAGTTGTAGATACTTCCCTAGAGTAAATAAAATGGTCGCAAGCTTTTCTGAAAAATCAAAATCAACAAATTGATTACCGACCAGTTTCAAGTATGGATTATTCATCAATTCTCGAGAGTCGCTACCAAAATCCATCCCTAGAATATTGTAACGGATAATCAAAAAACTGATGGTAGCCAAAAACATTCCTGACATTAAAATTATGCCCTTCGCAAATTTTTCCTTTCTAAATAAAAATAAGCCTAATGGAACAACGGCCATGAAAGTAATCGTATTCTCCTTGGACAAGAGTCCAACAAAAAAAAGTAAAGCGGAAAAAATAACATTTAATATACCTGGTCGATCTAAGGCTTTTAATAAAAAATAGAATCCTCCCAATGCTCCAAACAAACTCATTATTTCATCTCTTCCTTTGATATTTGCAACAACTTCAGTATGAATGGGATGTGCTACAAACAACAAGGTAGCTAACAATAGCATCACATTTCGATATGCCATTTTGTGATCACGAAGCAAAAGCTTCAAGGTCTTAAAAAGTAAAATCCCCAACAATCCATACCAGACAATATTCATTAAATGACCCAACCATGGTTTTTGACCTACCAAGGCATATTCTATTGCAAACATGATAGGAGTGAATGGTCTGTATCGTCCACCTGACACTAATTTGGCCTTCCCTTCAACTTTGAAAAAACCAAAAAATGTATCATATTTCAATAAACCAGGAATTCCGTCGATACCCTTTTTTGTGAACATATTATCAGTGATCACAATCGCGTCATCTTGGGCATATTGGTGCCCCAAAGTATTGGCATACAATAGAAAGGCAAAAGCAAAAATGATAAAATAACTAAGTGGATTAGAAATATTAAAACGATCCAAGAGATTCCTTGAGTTTGAAACCGATTGATTAGTATTCTCCCTAGTGTGGCCTTTTTTCATAATTAATGCAAATATAGGGCTTAACATATTTAATTAAAACTTAATATAAAGAGTTACTGTCTGAATACTTAATGATTTGTGAATGTTTTAAAACTTTATCGAGGAGTATTAAATTTCTCGTATTTTCACAAAGCAAAATTTAGAGGTGTTTTTGATGCTTTATTTGTTCAAAAACATGTCTTCTTATTCATTCTTATAAATGAACCTTCATGAGAAAATGGTCTTTAACTTGGGCCTGTCTCTTTCTGTTTTTCATTGGAAATGCTCAGAATAGCGACAAACCAAAAAACGTAACCAACAGTTACGTTATTCAAAATGTAAATATTATCCAAAAACCAGGGCAGCAGATCAATATGGGATCAATTGTCATCCAAAATGGGATCATAACTCAAGTTGGCAAATCGGTGAACATACCTTTTGATGCCGAAATCATATCGGCAGACTCAATGTTTGTGTATCCTGGATTTATAGATGCTTTGTCTCATACGGGAATTCCAAAAGATGAAAGTGAAAAACCACGGACAGATAACCCAGGAAAACCCACCAATGAAGCAGCTGGTATTGTACCTGATCGTTTATCGTCTAGTTTATTGAGTGCCAAAAGTAAAAGTATTGAAGGCTTAAGAAATCTTGGGTTTGGTATTTCTCATATTGTACCAGAAGGCAACATGATGCCCGGCTCAGGTGCCATCATTGTTTTGAATGGTAAGTCCAGTGAAGAAATGGTCTTGAAAGATGATGTTTCCCTCTTTGGTACTTTCAAAGGATCTGGTCGTGTTTATCCATCCACCATCATTGGTGTGTTGGCGAAATGGAAAGATCTGTACCGAAATGCTGAAATTGCTAAAAAACACACCGAGTCGTACCAAATGAACCCTCAAGGAGTCGGCAGACCGGCGTATGATGCAGCCACTCGTGCATTATTCCCTGTTGTAGGTAAATCCAAAATAATTTTCATGAAAACCCCAAGTCTTCTAAGTATTCATCGCGCTATGAAACTACAATCTGATTTGGGCTTTAACATGGCGTTGTGCGAAGTCAAACAAGGCACCGAAGTCATCGATAGAATCAAGGCCAAAAATTATCCGGTGCTTTTATCTATTGATATTCCTAAAGCTGAGAAGAAAGAAGAAGACAAAGAAGCTGGCAAAGATTCGACGGAAACCAAGAAAAAAGTTGAAAAGAAAAAGAAAGATGTAGACCCTGAAATGGAGGCTTTTAAAGAGCGTAAAAATAAATCAATAGCGCAATACATTGGTCAAGCCGCTGCCTTTGAAAAAGCTGGTATTCCTTTTTCTTTTTCTCTTGAAAGTGGTAAATCCAAAGACCTTAAAAAGAACTTGATGGCCATGATTGAAGCCGGACTGAGTGAGACGGCAGCACTCGCAGCATTGACAACCAATCCTGCCAAACTCTTAGGTATTTCTAATATTGCTGGTTCAATCGAAGTCGGCAAAATGGCCAACTTAGTCATGACTGACAAATCCTATTTCGATGAAAAATCTAAGATAAAATATGTTTTTGTAGAAGGTGCTTCATTTGAATTTAAGGACAAACCGAAGAAGAAAAAGAAAGGAGCAAACGATAGTTCGACAGTAAAGGTAGATGGTAAATGGTCTTACACTATGGAAATTCCAATGCCAGATAATCAGGGCGTTTTAAACATAGAGCCAACAGGTGACACCTATACTGTAACGCTCACATTAAATGGCCAAGAAGATGATCCAGAAATCATTGAAGATGTCGAACTCATTGACGACCAAATGTCGTTCTCTTTTGAAGTGACCGAAGGAATGGTTATGACTGTTGAAATGGAATTGAATTTTACCGAGGATAGTTTTGAAGGAACTGTTAAGGCAGGAGATTTTGGGACATTTCCAATGACTGGAAACAGAATTGCTGACCCTAAAAATTAAAAATCATGAGAACAAAAAATATAATAACAAATATTAAGGCAATCTATACAATGCTATTATGTTGTATTGCTTTCTTGGGTCAAGCCCAAATAGAAAAAGCGAGTGTTTTGATTAAAAATGGAACCGTAATTACCATCACAGATGGAGATAAAGAAAATACGGATGTTCTGATTCGCGATGGTAAAATTCAGAGTATTGGAAAAGGATTAAAAGCGCCGAATGGTGCAAAGGTGATTGACGCGGATGGCATGTTTGTAATGCCAGGTATTATCGATGCGCATTCTCACATCGGAATTGATGCGGTCAACGAAGCGACCAATGTTATCAGCCCAGAAGTAGCAACAGGAGATGCGATTAATCCATTTGCCATGACACTTTATAGAGCCCTTGCTGGAGGAGTCACGATTTCTCATGCGATGCACGGATCAGCCAACGCCATTGGAGGACAATGTGAAACGATAAAACACCGATTTGGAACCATGGATCCTGAAGAAATGAAAATGGAAGGTGCTCCCCGTACTATTAAATTTGCTTTGGGCGAAAACCCGATGAGAGTACATGGTGAAGGAAGAAACATTGCCCCTCGTACAAGAATGGGAATCGAACAATTATTTAGATCCTCATTCGCGGAAGCGCAAAACTATACCCAATTATGGAATGAGTACAATAGTGGAAAAACCAAAACCCCACCTGCTTATGATTTAAGATTGGAAACCTTAGCAGATATTATGGCAGGAGAGATTTTAATCCACTGTCATTCTTATCGTGCGGATGAAATATTGATGTTGATGAATGTCTTGGAAGACTATGGCGTTAAAAACATCACCTTCCAACATTGTAATGAAGGATTTAAAGTCGCTCCTGAATTGGCAGCTTTTGGAGCACATGCTTCAGTCTTTTCTGACTGGTGGGCTTACAAATTTGAGGTCTATTATTCAACGGCTTACAACGCTGCGATCTTAATGAAAAACGGCGTGGTCACTTCAATCAACTCTGACGATCGTCAATTGATTCGTCACCTCTACCATGAAGCGGCCAAGTCGCAACGATACGGTGATTTGTCAGACAACGACGCTTTAAAACTGATCACCATTAATCCAGCTATTCAACTAGGGATTGAAAAGAGAGTTGGTTCAATCGAAACAGGGAAAGACGGAGATATTGTCGTTTTCAAAAACCATCCTTTATCCATTTATGCCGTCCCTCAATATACTATAGTTGATGGGATTGTCCGGTTTGACATTAATGAACAACCCGACGATATGAGGATTGATATCGATCCTAAAGAAGCGATGCCCAGTTTTTATGAAGATGTGCACGACCATGATAAGTGTCTTCAAGATGTACAAGATTTTTTATTGCACAAGCACAGTCACCAACATTAATTGATCCGGCTTTCGCCGAAAAAATATATAGAGATGAGAATTATTATCACAAGTTTCGCATTTTTCGTGGTCGGATTATTGTCCGCACAACAAGTTGAAAAACCAGTCAATGGCTCTTTTCTATTGGACAACGCCACTTTGGTCACTGTTACGAACGGAACGATGACAGGGGATTTATTAATCCAAGATGGTCGCATTGCTGAAATCGAAGAATCCATAAGCCCAGATCCTGAAACTACAGTCATTGATTGTCAGGGAAAATTTGTTTACCCTGGATTTATTGATGGAAACACCCACCTAGGATTGGGTGAAATTGGAGCCGTTTCATTAACACAAGATTATAATGAATTGGGAAGTTTTATTCCACACATGCAAGCACTCACTGCCGTAAATCCGAGCAGTGTGAACATTCCTGTTACTCGAGTTGAAGGCGTAACTACTGCATTGGCTGTACCGACCGGTGGAAGATTTCCCGGAACAGCCGCCCTAATCAATTTACATGGCTATACTCCAGAACAAATGAGTGCTGGATTCAAAGCTGTTATTATGAATTTTCCATCCTCTGGTAAAAGAGGTCGATGGGATCGTCGCTCTGAAGAGGACATCAAAAAGGATGCAGAAAAAGCGACCAAAGAAATCGACGATATATGGGAAAAAGCCAAATTATATCATACCATTGATAGTACTTCTCAAGCACAAGGCAAGAAGAGAATTGACTATAATCCACAGATGGATGCCTTGATGCCAGTATTCAGAGGAGAAGCGTCTTTAATCATTAATGTCAACAAAAAAAATGACATCTTAAATGCCATCAAATGGGTAGAAACCAATAAAATCAAAGCGATCTTTATGAGTGTGGCCGAGGGATGGCGAGTAGCAGATGAAATTGCCAAAGCAGGAATTCCATGCATTGTCGGCCCCATCATGCGATATCCATCAAGAGATAGCGATCGTTATGACGCGCCTTACAAAAATCCAGGCATCTTATCCAAAGCAGGCGTTAAAGTGTGTATTGGAACTAATGAAACTGAAAATGTCCGTAACCTTCCTTACAATGCTGGATTTGCAGCTACTTATGGAATGGGTACAGAAGAAGCTCTTAAAGCCGTGACCATCAATGCGGCTGAAATTTTTGGATTAGGCAAAGAATTGGGAAGTTTAGAAAAAGGAAAAATCGCCAACCTATTTGTGAGTGATGGTGACCCTTTTGAAACAAAAACTAATATCTTGCAGCTTTTTATTAATGGATGGAATATTCCATTGGAAAGTAGACATACTTTATTGTACAACGAATTTTTAAAGAGAGATCCAGGATTATCAAAATAGAAACATGAAATTTGAAAATATTTTAGCAGTGAGTGGCTTGCCTGGTTTGTATAACATGGTGAGTTCAAGAGGAAATGGAATTTTAATATCTGATTTCGATAGCGGTAAAACACGTTTTTGTTCGGTACGTAAACATCAATTTACTCCTTTAGAAACAGTGGCTATTTATACCATCATGGATACGACACCATTGAAGGAAGTATTCAAGTCAATGGCAGATAAGGAGCCTAATTTGGCAATTCCTTCAGTGAAAGAAAATAGTTCGATTTTATCAGAATATTTTGCTCAGGTTTTGACGGATTACGACCCCGACCGAGTACAAATCTCGGATATCAAAAAAATCATCAAATGGTTTAATTTTTTAAAGGAGAGAGACTTGTTGAAGACTTTGTACGTGGATGCAAGTAGTGGGGAGGAGGAGTAGTTGAAATTTAAACTTTAGGCAAATTCAAACGAGCTAAGTTCTCTTCTAAGTTTGGTTCTAAAAGTAATAAGCTTAAATATTGTAAATTTCGATTGTCTTCCTTGCTTACCACCTTGTGAATCCAACCGCCATAATCACCCCCGTTTTCTTCGTAGGCTTTAATTTGAAATTCTTTAAAGTCTTTATACGTTGGGCCCAATTTATTTTCTTCCAATTTTATGTCGTTTATTAGATCTTCAGAAAAAACCTCTTTAATGAGCTTACTGTCTCTTAAATAAATGGGATTTATTTGAATTTTAGAAAATTCTATTCTGAGTAGATGAGCCTTTAATTCATTGGGAACTAGATTTAGATTAAAACGTTTATGATCTTCTCTGATTTTAATTTCTTTCCTTCTCAATATCTCCATATACTCTTTTTTCAATTGATCCAAGTACTGCGTGTGATTTTGATTTAGTCTCTTTTCAAGATTAACACGCGACTTCACTTTTAAAGGAAGGACTCGCTTTGTATAATATTCTAGAGAACTTTGGATTCGCTTCAATTCATGGAGATGATGCCCCTCATTCGATTTAATAAGGTCTTGCTTCATTCGGTCTATTCTGGCATGAAATTCTTTATGATAGATTTCTAACTGTTTTTCATTTAAAATCTGTTTATACGCTTGAAGTTTTAATTCTTCTTGTTCGAAATCAGATAACAACTCCCCTTTTTCATTTCTAGACCAACGCTTTTGCTCAATATCACATATGCCTTTTGCTTGATGTTCTGTTAATATTGTTGAATACCTATTTTCAAAATTGGATTTTGATTGCTTTAATCGCCATTCTTGTTGTAATTCATTTTCTCGTCGAACTAATTCATGGTATTGTTCGAATTGTTTGGTGGTGAATATGGGTTGAAATAATTCTTTATCAATCTCTTCCTTTAATTCCTCGCTAAATTGGTTTCCCCCTTCTTTTATAATTTCAAGATTTTTTTTCTTGTAGACTTTGAGCCATTCACTTTTTGCCTGCACAAATTGCCAAAGTTGTTCTTCCGAAAGTTTTAAGCTTTGAAGCCTTTTGGATTGACTCTCAAATGATTTCTGTAATCTAGATTGCTTTTTGAGATTGGCTTTTTCAGTATATTCAGATTTGAATAATTTGAGACGTTTAATTTGTTCATCTGACAATTCTTTAAACACCCTTCTGATTAAACGAAAAACAAAGGAATCTTTGTCTAAACGATGATTCCAAAAATATTCTTTATGGAGTTGTTGTTCTATTTGATTGATTTTGACTATTTGATCTTCCGTTAATTGTAGAGCCTTCACAAATTGTGTGTTGATGCTCAGTCTTCCTTTTTGCTTTTTCAAATTGTAATATTTATTCGAATCGTGACAAGATTATGCCTTACTTAATTCTGATTCTCTAGTTTCAACCTTAAAACTAATTTGCGCGTTTAAGGCATTAAAAACTTTTACCAAAGTACCTATGGTGATGTTCTTGGCATTGTTTTCCATTTTAGAAATATGTGCGCGTTGAACGCCAATCAATTTTCCTAATTGTGCTTGTGTCAGTTTGTTTTCTTTTCGCAATTTTTTAATCTCTTCACGTAAGATTTCCATTTGTAGTTCTTGTTCGTACAAATTTCTTTTAGGAGATCCTATCGGTCCAAAGGTTTTTTCTTTAAGTGCTTCAACTGTAATTCCTTTCATTTTAACTTAATTTGAAATAATTTCTCTTAATTCTTTGAGCTCTTTTAATTTCGGCCAAGGGTGTTTTATTTGTTTTCTTGTGCAAGCCATGAGTCCCGATAATCAAGGTTTTTGAGTCTTGACTTTTGTCCCAAAAAGCGAATAATCGATAAAATCCATTTTCATCTCGTGTCCGAAATTCAAAAATCCCGTCAGATCCTTTCAACTTTTTAAACCATTCACCTTTATATCCAAATTTGGTCTTATCAAAAGCTGAAGCAAATTTACGTTGCATTTTAAAGGGAAGCCTTTCAAAATACTTTTCTGCTTCAGGTAATAATTTAATTTCTATCCCCCTCTTCATGGAAAAGAGTATTTAAAGTTAACATTTGTTTCCATATAATGATCGCAATGTCTCGATTAAAAAAGATACTACTAGGCTCAGTATATCGCTCCTATGGAGCTTAATATCAGCACTCTCCCATATATTATTGTGCGTCGCCACACTGTGGCTTTTTATTGTATTACCCTGCCCAGCCCTCGCGATCCAAACTCCGATACTGTATCGCCTCTGCCAAGTGTTCAATATTTATTTCTTTACTTTGAGCCAAATCAGCCGCAGTACGGGCGACCTTCAGAATCCGATCATAAGCTCGAGCGGAAAGTTGTAATTTTTCCATCGCGGTTTTCAATAGTGTGGTACATGCCTTATTTAAAGTGCAGACTTCGCTCACCATGCGACTGGACATTTGGGCGTTGAAATGAACACCATTTAACTGTTCGTATCTCCCCTTTTGAAAATTTCTGGCGGCAATTACTCGCTTTCGTACATCTTCACTGGTTTCACTGGTATATTCGGCGACAGCCAGCTCATCTAAGGATACTGGAGTCACTTCGACATGCAAATCAATCCGATCGAGTAAAGGACCAGAAATCTTATTGAGGTATCGTTTTACAATCCCAGGGCCACATACACAATCCTTGTCTGGATGATTATAAAAACCACATGGACACGGATTCATGGAAGTAATAAGCATGAAGCTGGCCGGGTAATCCACGGATACCTTAGCTCTTGAAATTGTCACTTTACGTTCCTCCATGGGTTGACGCAATACTTCCAAGACACTTCGTTTGAACTCAGGCAATTCATCCAAAAACAAAACACCATTATGCGCTAAAGATATCTCGCCCGGGTTGGGCTTACTCCCTCCACCCACCAAGGCAACATCACTTATCGTATGATGCGGAGCACGAAAAGGTCTCTTTGAAACCAGAGACGCATTTGCGCCAAGCAAGCCAGAAACAGAATGAATCTTGGTTGTATCCAATGCCTCATGCAAATTTAGAGGGGGTAATATAGTCGACAATCGTCTCGCCAACATCGTCTTCCCTGCCCCAGGTGGCCCAATTAAAATCACATTATGTCCACCCGCGGCTGCCAATTCAAGCGCTCGCTTTATATTTTCTTGGCCCTTAACATCAGAGAAATCAACATCATAATTGTTCAAGGTGTCCTCAAAGATTTCACGAGTATCCACCACGACAGGTTCAAGCTCAGTTTTACCGTCCAAAAAATCAACCGCTTCGACCAAGCTCTCAATCCCATAAACATCTAAATCACTCACTATCGCCGCTTCCCTTGCATTCTCTTTTGGTACAAATAAGCCTTTGAAATTTTCCTTTCGGGCTTGAATAGCAATAGGCAATGCCCCCGTAATGGGTCGCAGACTTCCGTCTAATGCCAATTCTCCCATAAAGACATAATCTTTTATTGAATCCGAGGAAATCTGTTTGGTCGCTGATAAAATACCAAGTGCTATAGGCAAATCATAGGCTGAACCCTCTTTACGAATATCAGCAGGAGCCAAATTCACAACCAGTTTGAGGCGCATCATCCGATAACCAATATTCTTAATCGCGGCTTCAATTCGATGAAATCCTTCTTTAACCGCATTATCAGGAAGACCAACGAGGTAATATAATTGTTTGCCCGCAGCTACCGTTCCTCCGGCATTGACTTCGATGGTGATGGTTTGCGCTTCGACTCCTTGGACGGCGCTTGCATAGGTTTTGATCAACATATCTCTAATTTTTCGAGTTTTTTAAACCATTGAGGCTATTATTCATTGATATATATACCCATTTGGGGCAATTCTATTGATTTAGCGCCAATTCATTTTTCTATCGAGATATTTTTAGGAGATTTGCGGCAATTTAAGTGAATACCGATGCATAAAACAGATATCATTATTGTAGGAGCAGGACCATGCGGTCTATTTACCGTTTTTGAAGCTGGCTTGCTTAAACTCAAATGCCACCTTGTGGATGCTTTACCACAACCGGGTGGACAATTGTCTGAAATATATCCCAAAAAACCGATCTACGATATTCCCGGTTTTCCTAGCATTCTTGCTGGGGATTTGGTGACGAATCTAATGGAACAAATCGCTCCATTCAATCCTGAATTTACTTTGGGCGAACGTGCAGAGAAAATTGAAAAGATTGATGATAAAATGTATCAGATGACGACCAATCGTGGGACGGTCATCCAGGCGCCCGTGATTGCGATTGCAGGTGGATTGGGATGTTTCGAACCACGGAAACCACCCATTGAAGGCTTAGCAAAGTTTGAAGATCACGGCGTAGAATATATGGTCAAAGATCCGGAACAATTCAGAGATAAGGATTTGTTGATTGCAGGTGGTGGAGATTCTGCCTTGGACTGGACAATTGAATTATCCAATATTGCAAAGAGCATCACCTTGGTACACCGACGGACTTCCTTCCGAGGCGCCTTGGATTCTGTTGAAAAAGTAATGGATTTACACAAAGCCGGAAAAATCGAATTGTTGACTGAAGCACAAGCGGTAGATGTGAAAGGGGCGGATCGATTGGAAGAAGTGATTGTGAAGAAGGATGGAGAATTACATTCTAGAAAAGTGGATTACTTTATTCCTTTGTTTGGGCTTTCGCCGAAATTGGGTCCGATTGCTGACTGGGGATTGAATATTAATCGTAGTGCCATCGAAGTAGACACGTTGGATTATAGTACCAATGTACCCGGAATTTATGCCATCGGGGATGTGAATACTTACGAAGGAAAATTAAAATTAATCTTATGTGGTTTTCATGAGGGAACCCTAATGGTACAATCTGCATTTAAATATATATACCCGGATCAGAAGTTAAGTTTTAAATACACCACTGTTACCGGAATTGCAGGCATCGAAAACTAATCATGGAAGATAACGTCATCAAAGTCACCATCATCGATCGAGAAGGAGAAGCTCATGTCATTGAGGCTCCTACGGATATGAATTTCAATATGATGGAAATCGCCAAAGCAGAAGAATTACCAGTCGAAGGTACTTGTGGCGGTATGGCCCTATGCGCTTCTTGCCACTGCTATGTAGAATCCGACCACAAATTGAATCCTCCGAGCGACGACGAAGAAGACATGCTGGATCAGGCATTCTTTGTGGAGGACAATAGTCGATTGAGTTGTCAATTAAAATTGAATAATGATATGGATGGGCTGGTGGTGAAGTTGGCGCCTGTGAGTTAGAGTTCGGGATTTTGGGAGTCGAGATATCGGGAAATAAATTGATTCCAAATAACATTAATTTTACTGTTTTCTTCGTTTTCAATGAAACGAAAGCATGGTAAAGCCATTAATATCTGCGGTCTTCTTTTTTTTACTTGGAATTATTTTCACCACGTTTCTATTTTTCCAATCTAATCCTATTTCAGAAATACGTATTGGAGAAAGAATCCATTTTTCAACAAAAAACGGAGAATTCAAATACACTTGTATCCCAACTAAGGGGAGAGGTGTTGAAACTTTGGAAAATAGCTTCACTGAATTCAAAAAAGAAAATCCAGTGCATCAAACACTAAAACTCTATCGCACTTCACACAAAAACTATCTAAACATAAAAAAGTGGTCTGACTATAAATACAGACATGAATGGCAATACCCTCATATCATTTGGTCCTCATTCCAATAACTTATCTCACCACTTGAAATCTCTTAGCACAAGCCTTTTTAGATCCATTTTGGATAACAGCAATATATTGTCCTTTGGTGAAATTAGAGACATCCACTTTAATCTCTGGCGCTACTCCCTTGGATTGATAAACCAAATTACCAGATATATGATAAACACTTAAATACTCAATCTCTTGGCTTGATTCAATTTGTATCCATTGGTTTGCCATTGTAGGATATAGTTTAACTGTTGCTTCTGTCTCTAAGGGTTGAGTCGAAGTCATAACGCTATTTCCACGGATAAAATCCACAATCATTTGTTGATATTGGACTTCGAAAGAAGCACCATGGTCTTGATTTGGAATGGATAAAATTTCGGCACCCACATCGTTGAGAAAATCAATTTCGACATCGATAAGAGACCCTGTACTTCCATCATTTTCGGCATAGGTGTACATCATTTTACTTAAGTCCATCC
>JAHDCZ010000007.1 GCA_020629615.1 Saprospiraceae bacterium | reverse complement strand
CCAAACTCATCTTGACTCAACAATTTTAAAAGTTCATTAGTTCTGATATCATCCAATTTATCAAATAAATCATCCAACAACAATATTGGAAGAATTTGACTTTCTCTTTTAATAATATCATATTCAGCCAGTTTTAATGAAAGTATAAAAGATTTCAATTGTCCTTGACTTGCATAAGGCTTTAATTTTTCCTCACCCAAATAAAACAACAAATCATCTTTATGTATCCCGGAAGTGGTTCTAGCCAAGATCAAATCTTTGTCTAAATTCATCTCAAACAACTCATCCAATTCTTTATCTGCTAAATCACTCTTGTATTCAATTGAACATTGTTCAGCATCATTTGATATGTTCTTGTAATGCTTTTTGAATTTAACAGACAGTTCTTTAGCGAAGGATGCTCTTATGTTATAAATATTTTGTGCAGCCTTTTTCATCCCCTCTGTAAACGCATCTAACAAAGTCTGATTAGTCGTCCGAGCCTCTTTAAAACTTTTAAGAAGAGAATTTCTTTGATTGAGCAATCTCGTGTAAATCATCAAATCATTCAGATAACTGGTATCGTATTGAGAGATACATTGATCAATTAATCTTCTTCGTTCAGCACTACCTTCAATCAACATTAAGATATCAGAAGGTGCGATTATTACACATGGAAATTTCCCCAAATGTTCTGAAAGCTTAGCGTATCTTTTTTGATTGAGTTCAAGTTGTTTCAACTTAGCTGGAATCACTTTAGCTACCATGGTAAATTCTTTGTTGTCCTTTTCAAATTTACCCTCAATTCTAAAAAAATCCTTTCCCTTCTTTAACCCATGCCTATCTCCCGAAGAAAAATAACTCTTTCCTATGCACAAGTAATAGATAGCATCTAAAGCATTTGTTTTACCCATTCCATTTAAGCCTAAAAATGCATTCATCTTAGCACTCAACTTTACGGATAAGGAATCGTAGTTTCTAAAATTAACAGCTTTTATATTCTTTAAATGCATAATTTCTTGTATCCAACTTAGTAGAATATCAAGCTGTAAAATAAGGTAATCCTTAGAGTAAATTGTATTTTAGCGGCTGAGAATAAACATTGATTGTTATGGCAGAAGTAATGAATAAAAAGAAAACCAAATCTACTAATACTAAAAAGGCATTCAGTAAGAAACAATACTTGGACTGGTATGAAATGATGCAACGGGTACGATGGTTTGAAGAACGTACACTACTCGCCTATTCTAAACAGTTAATTCGAGGTTTTTGTCACGTTTATATTGGCCAGGAAGCAATAGCAGGAGGATTAGCATCTGCTCTTACTCCAGAAGACAAAGTTGTGACAGCTTATCGTCAACATGGTGTTGCGCTTTCTAGAGGAATGGACTCTGCCTCATGTATGGCGGAACTTTTTGGCAAAGCAACAGGATGTGTTAAAGGAAAAGGAGGATCTATGCATTTCTTTTCTAAGGAACACAATTACTTTGGTGGAAATGGTATTGTAGGGGCTCAAATTCCTATCGGAACAGGTATGGCATTGGCAGAAAAGCACCGAAAAACTAAAAATATTTGTGTAACCATGTTTGGTGATGGTGCTGCAAGACAAGGTGCTTTGTACGAGGCTTTTAATATGGCAATGACATGGAAATTACCCGTTCTTTATATTGTGGAAAATAATGGTTATGCCATGGGAACATCTGTCTCAAGAACAAGTAATGTACAAGAACTTTACAAAATCGGATCTTCATTTGAAATGCCGAGTGCTCAGGTAGATGGCATGAGTGTAGAAGCGGTTCATAATGCGATTTCTGATGCCGCCAAGCATATTCGTAGTGGGAAAGGCCCATTTTTCCTGGAGATAAAAACGTATCGATATAAAGGTCATTCTGTTTCTGATCCAGCAAAATATCGTACAAAAGATGAATTGAATGAATATAAGGCGCAGGATCCTGTAAAAATGACAGAAGCCAAAATTATTTCAGAGAAAATAGCTACGGAAAAAGAAATTCAGGCAATTAAAGACAGGTTAACAAAAGAAATGGATGACGCTGTGGCTTTCGCCGAAAGTAGTGAATTTCCGTTATCATCAGAATTATATGATGATAACTACGTTCAGGAAGACTATCCATTCTTGAGTTAATTGTAGTTTTAAACATAAAAGAATAACATATTAGGGAAAATTCAATACGAATTTTCCCTTTTTCATGTAATACATGGTCAAAATCCCAAAATTGATTATTTTTGCACAAATTTTGAATCAAGATGTCTAGAAGAAAAAAAAGTAAAAAACAAGACGAAACGCTAGTTGATATTGTAGAAGTGAGAGATACTGCTCAAGATTACTTAGCTAAGAATAGTAAAATGATTTTCGGTATCGGTGGATTGTTATTGCTCTTGGTTGGTGGTTTTTTGGTTTATAAGTTCATGATTCTAGAGCCAAAAGAAAAGCAAGCCATGGAAAGCCTCTACTGGGCTGAATATCAATTTTCAAGAGATTCCTTTGCCAGCGCTTTAGAAAATCCAGGAAAAGGATTTGAAGGATTTTTAGACATTATTGATAATTATAACGGAACGAACGCTTCTAACTTATCCAAATATTATGCTGGAGTTTCTTATCTCAACCTTGGTAAATTTGATGCTGCGGTTGATTATTTAAACGCTTTCAATCCAGCAGGGACGGTTACACCTATCATGAAACAGGGTGCACTAGGAGATGCTTATTCTGAATTAAATGATTTTGAAGCTGCAATAGCGGCCTATAAGAAAGCAGCTTTTGGTTCAAGCAATGATTTGTTATCACCATACTACTTACAAAAGTATGGTATGCTTCAATTGAAACAGGGAAATTCCGCGGAAGCGCAAAAAGCATTTGAAAAAATAAAAGCTGAATATCCAAGTTCAACTGAAGGACAACAGATTGATAAATATTTAGCGAACGCCGGATAAGACCATGTCCTCCGCAAATAAGAATTTATCGGACGTTAAACCAGCTGATTACGGAGATCTTTCCAACAAAGTTATTGCTATTGTCGTTTCTAATTGGAATGAAGACATCACTTATTCTCTTCGTGATGCTTGTATTCGCACTTTAAAGAGTAATGGTATTTCTGAACAGAATATTTGCATTGAATATGTACCTGGTGCATATGAATTGGTATATGGAGTAAGTCTTTCAAACTCTAAACATAAACCAGATGCCATTATTGCTTTGGGCTGTGTTATCAAGGGCGAAACCGATCACGACAAATACATTAATCAATCTGTCGCGACTGGTTTAATGCAATTGAACTTAATGCTAAAGAAGCCTGTAATTTTCGGATTGCTTACTCCAAATACTAAGCAACAAGCGCTTGATCGAGCAGGAGGAAAATACGGCAACAAAGGAGATGAAGCTGCAATTACTGCATTGGCGATGTTACGGCTACAAGAAGAAAGTACTACTCACAATTCCAAAATTGGATTCTGATGAAATTAATTCCTATTCATGCGGGATTGTTCAAATTAGATGGTGGAGCTATGTTTGGTGTTGTGCCAAAGACATTATGGCAAAAATTAAATCCACCCGATGAACATAATCTTTGTACCTGGGCGATGCGTTGCTTATATGTGGAAGATGGCGATCGCAAAATCTTGATCGATACGGGAATGGGAACCAAACAAGATGCTAAATTTAGATCTCATTTCCATCCTCATGGAGAACAATCACTTCGTTCATCTTTAAACAATTACGGTATTGCTCCTGATGAAATTACCGATGTATTTCTCACTCACCTTCATTTTGATCATGTTGGCGGAGCAGTTTTTTATGATGAAAACAAACAGCCTGTACTACAATTTCCAAATGCAAAATACTGGACAAATAAAAAGCATTGGGATTGGGCTATGACCCCAAATTACCGTGAAAAAGCCTCCTTCCTAAAAGAGAATTTTGTACCTATTTTAGAACAGGAACAATTACATTTCATTAAAGCAACAGATCAAGTTGATTTTTCGGACAATATAAAAGTTAGAATAGTTCATGGACACACAGAGGCAATGATGTTGCCGCAAATCACTCTGGATGACGGGAGACAACTATTATATTGTGCTGATCTTCTTCCATCTACAGCTCACATCGGAATGCCATATGTTATGGGATATGACATACGTCCATTGAATACTTTAGCAGAAAAAGAAAAATTATTTTCAGAAGCTCTTAAGGATGATTTCATCTTATTTCTGGAGCATGATAAGGATCATGACATTTGTACTCTAAAGAGAAATGAAAAAGGAAGAATTGTTCTCAACGAATTCTCTTCACTTCAAGCATATCTCCATACTAATCATGGATAAAATAGAGAAAGATCCAATTAATTATCATACTTATCAAAAGATAAAACCCAAGCTAAAAAGGAAAAACAAACTTTCTTTAGTCATCGACGATTTTGAAAGCGAAATGAATGTTGCTCATATATTTAGACTGAGCGATGCATTCATTGTAGATCATATTTATATACTATCAGAAAGATCATATCCCTGGAAAAAAATATTAAAATTGAGTCGTAGTACTAGCAATAAAATAGATTATTCTCAAATGAATATTAACCAATATCTTGGTTTAAATCATGGCCAAAACACCCTAATTGGCCTAGAGTGGACAGAGCAATCGCAATCAATTAGTTCGTATGAATCAAACGAACAATCAATACATCTCATATTGGGAAATGAACGCTTTGGCGTGAACCCCATTTTATTAAATGCATGTGATTATTGCATTCATATTCCAATGTATGGAATCAATAGTTCAATGAATGTTGCCATGGCGGCAGGAATCGCAGTTGCTCAAATAAGTTTATAAAAAACTAATCTCTATCAAATTTGAGACGAACCCCGTGTGCCTTTTCTTTAAAATTGTAATGATCATATGCAAGATATCCATTTACTATTGTTGATTCTACTTTACCTTTAAGGTCAAAATTTTCCAAAGGCGACCATCCACACTTATAATAAATATTATCAGTTTGAACAGACCATTCCACATTAGGATCATAGATAACCACATCCGCATGCATTCCCTCGTCTAAAAAACCACGATCACGAATTTGGAAGCACTCCGCGGGAGCATGACACATCTTCTCCACGATTTTTTCAATAGTGATTTTTTTATCTTGTTCAAACGTCATCATCACATCCAAAGCATGTTGAACTAATGGTAAACCCGAAGGAGCATCTGGATAAGGTTTATTTTTCTCTTCGATCGTATGTGGCGCGTGATCTGTCGCAATGATATCTAATCGGTTGTCTAACAAAGCATTCAATAGTTGTTCTCTGTCATGGCTTGTTTTGATGGCCGGATTACAAACTATTTTATTTCCCAAATACTCATATTGACTGTCTTCAAAAAACAAATGATGCACACATACTTCTGCAGTAATTCTCTTTTGACTCAGTGGAATATCATTCCTGAAAAGCTCCAATTCTTTAGCAGTTGAGATATGCAATATATGAAGTCTTGTTCCATACTCTTTAGCCAATTCTACAGCCATAGATGAAGACTTATAACAACCTTCGGTCGATCGAATTTGTGGATGCATTAAAGGAGTTAATCTATCACCATATTTTTCAGCAAAGATCTTCTTATTTGTTCGTATAGTCTCTTCATCCTCACAGTGAGTGGCTATTAAAAGGTCTACCTTGGAAAATAATCCTTGAAGAGTCTTATAATTATCTACGAGCATATTCCCAGTACTAGACCCCATAAATATTTTCAAACCACAAACATCTTCTTTGTTTGTTTTCAACACTTCTTCGATATTCTCATTACTGGCACCCATAAAAAATGAATAGTTGGTCCAGGCAGTTTCTCTGGCAATATCATATTTATCCTGAAGCAATTTTTGTGTCAAGCACGAAGGTTTAGTATTGGGCATTTCCATGAAGCTAGTAACACCTCCCGCTAATGCCGCACGGGATTCTGACTCTATATTGGCCTTATAAGTCAATCCCGGTTCTCTAAAATGCACTTGATCATCAATGATACCTGGAATAACATACTTTCCTGTCGCATCAATTTCGCGATCAACCTTTAAATCAATTCCTCTCGCAATCCTTTCAATGCGATCATTTTTTATGAGAAGATCTCCTTCATAAATTTCTCCACGATTTACTAAGAGACCATTTTTTATTAATATTGTCGACATCTACAAATATTTCTGATTAAGCATTACAACAAGAGAACAATTTAAAAATTTATTCAATACTTTTAAAGTTTGAAAAATAAACATGAAGAAAATTCATCAATTAAACATTGGAATTCTAGGTGGTGGTCAGCTAGGTAAAATGCTTTGTCAATCGGCAAGTAAACTTGGATTGCAATTGGCAATATTGGATCAAGATAGAAGTTTTCCAGCTGGACAAATCAATTCAAATTTCACAGTGGGTAGTTTTAAAAACTATCAAGATGTCATTGATTTTGGGATTGATAAAGACATTATCACCATCGAAATAGAAAGTGTAAACCTGGAAGGAATAAAACATCTTGAAGGAAAGGGCGTAAAATGCTATCCACAATCTAATGTTTTAGAAATCATACAAGATAAAGGACTTCAAAAGCAATTCTATACAAAAGAAGGGTTTCCTACATCCCCTTTTAAATTGTACAAGTCCATTGAAGATATCAAATCGGATCTAGAGGAAGGACTCCTCTCCTATCCCTTTGTACAAAAGGCACGAAAGGATGGATATGATGGTCAAGGAGTAGTCATCATAAAATCAGAAAAAGATTTAGATAACCTGTTATTGACATCATCTGTTGTAGAAGATGCAGTTAAAATCAAAAAGGAACTATCCGTTATCGTGGCTAGAAACCCAGAGGGCGAAATCAAAAGTTTTCCAATGGTCGAAATGGTTTTTCATCCAACCGCAAATCTTGTTGAATATTTAATAAGTCCATGTAAAGTACCTCAAGAAATAGAAAATAAAGGAAGAGAAATTGCCGAAAAACTCGCTGAGAGATTTTCTATAGTTGGCTTGCTGGCTGTCGAACTTTTCTGGGATGAAAATGATGATGTATTAATCAACGAGGTGGCACCGAGACCACATAATAGTGGACATCAAACCATCGAAGCCAATATTACATCTCAATACCAACAACATTTAAGAGCAATATTAAATCTTCCATTAGGGTCAACAGATATGATTCAGCCATCCGTGATGGTAAATCTTTTGGGAGATCCAAATCATACGGGTAAGGCTATTTATAACGGATTTGAAGATTGCCTGAACAAATCGGGTGTCCATCTGCACATCTACGGAAAAGAAATTACGAAACCTTTCCGAAAAATGGGTCACGCGACTATTGTTGATCGAGAGTTGGAACAAGCAATCGAAAAGGCTAAATTCGTTCAACAGAAATTAAAAATAACCACATGAATAAAGCAATAGTCGGTATAATAATGGGTTCAGATTCTGACCTTCCTGTTATGAAAAACGCGGCAGAAATTTTAGATCAATTCGAAATTCCCTATGAAATCACTGTAGTTTCTGCTCACCGAACTCCACAACGCATGTTTGACTATGCTAATGATGCTCATACACGTGGCCTTCAAGTCATTATTGCTGGTGCAGGCGGTGCGGCACATTTGCCTGGCATGGTTAGTTCTATTAGCCCTTTACCTGTTATTGGAGTTCCTATTAAATCGTCCAATTCTATAGATGGTTGGGATAGTATCTTATCAATTCTACAAATGCCAAATGGCATCCCAGTTGCGACCGTCGCCTTAAATGGCGCCAAAAACGCGGGATTACTAGCTGCCGAAATTATTGGATCGAATAATTCTTCGATGCGTGATAAAATCTTAGCTTATAAAGCTGAATTAAAGGAAATTGTTCTCCAAAAAGCGAAAAATGTAGAAGCTCTAAACAAATAGAATGCATCAACGCCGATCTACATTCAGCAATATTATAAAAAAGAAATGTCCACGATGTCAACAGGGCGATCTATTCCTAAAGCCTTTCAATTATAAGGATGCTCTCGCAATGCCAGATCACTGTTCTCATTGCAATCAAAAATTTGAGCCGGAACCTGGATATTATTATGGAGCGATGTTTATTTCATATATACTTTCCGCATTCCTATTTCTTGGAATCGCTGGCGTATGCATCTTGGGATTTGGTATGAGTGTGAATGCGACCTTTGCCATAATTATAAGTTTGGGTATTGTACTCTTTTTTTACACCGCAAGAATTTCTCGAGTACTTTGGATTCATACCACGGTTAAATATGATGCTCAGTACGAATAAAAAAAAGGTCCTTACCACTCGAGTAAAGACCTCTCTCCTATCTTTTTTTCTCTTCTACCTATCTAGGAATAAGATTAAATTCGGTACGTCTATTCAGAGCTCTTCCTTTTAAGGAGGAATTGTTTGCAATCGGTTTCGACTCACCGTATCCAGCGTAATTCATTCTTGAGGCAGATACATTCCTACTAATTAAATATTCGTAACAAGCTTTTGCCCTTCTTTCCGACAACTGCTGATTTGCTCTAGCACTTCCAGTATTATCTGTGTGTCCACTAATGGATAAATTATAATCTGGATATCGGTTCATAATCTCAGCAATCTGATTTAAAACACTATTCGATTCCCATTTTAAAGTAGATTTTCCGGTATCAAACTGTACTGCCCGCATGGCAATATCCAAGGTTTCGCGATCTTCTTTACTGATTTCAGGGCATCCATTTGAGGAAACAGGACCTGGAGAATTTGGACAGCGATCTCGTCCGTCATCAATTCCATCTCCATCGGTATCTGGACATCCTCCGTAGATACTAGGACCAGCAGCATTAGGGCATTTATCCTCATAATCTGGAATTCCGTCTCCATCCGAATCTGGACATCCTTTAGTGGCTGCTGGACCAGGATCATTGGGACAACGATCTAAATTATCTTTAATACCATCATTATCCTTATCATCTGAAGGACAACCGGCATTAGTAGGCGAACCAGGAATATCTGGACATAAATCTCTATCATCATTTACGCCATCACCATCTCTATCTTTTGTTTGTTTCGGACACCCTTTGTTCGATGCCAAACCAGCCACGTTTGGACATTCATCATCATTATCGGCAACGCCGTCACCATCAGAATCTGGACATCCCTTAAGTGCTTTGGTGCCTTTTATTTCTGGACATTTGTCTTCAAAATCCGCAATTCCATCACCGTCTTTATCTGGACATCCATTCAATTCTTGAGGGCCCGCTGCTTGAGGACAAAGATCCACATCATCAAAAATACCATCACCATCTGAATCTTTATGGGCTATAGGCATTTCTTTCTTTTCTTCTTTGGACATACCATCCCATAAATAGACAAAACCAATCCCATGATGTAAATTATTGCGATCGACACTAAACGAATACCTATATGTTGATTGCCAGTTTACAAAAGCATTCGGAGCAATCCGAAAATTTAAACCAAATCCAACTGGGGCTTGTAAATTAAATTCACCACCCTTTTCAGATACTCCACCAATTCCCCCCATGATGTAAGGGACTACTTTAGCATTAGGCTTATAAAACTGATATTGCACTTGAGCATCCAATCCATAGATTGTTTTATGCAAGCAATCCACTTCTTCATGACTGCTAACAACTCCCATTTTAAATGGAATGACCAAATTTACATTATCTTGAAGTTTCATATGATATCCCATTTCAAAACCATGGTGATATGCATTAAATTTTGTTATATCACCGCCATTCTGGGATTGATAATCCATAAAAAGAGCCTTGAAAGACAATCCTTTAGAATATGCTGGATTCTGTGCGGATACTTTTATGCCTGAAAAAATAAATGCAAGCATCAAGAGGGGTATTATACGCTTCATGTCAATATCGTTATTTCTTAAATTTACATATTACGCAAAAATATCATTTATTATTTAGATTTCATGAATCTAAATCGTTAAATATTAACTAATATAGTAATATGTTTAAATTTGATTTAGAGAGATTTAATAAAATTCAGGCTCTTTTATAGCACACATTAAATTTGTAATACTATATCAACGATCTCAAAGTGATTTTTGTATTAATGCATGGTTTCAAAATACCCAGAAGTTCGATTCTTTCTTACATTGTCCCAATTAAAATATCGACCATTCATTGAGACATAAACACCTGGATCTAAAACTTGTACAAAGGCCAATGCACTTCCTAAATTAAAAAATCCATCTGAGGAGTTTCCAAAAGCGTATGGGATCATGGCTCCAGTCAAAACTATAGTTTTTCCTTCTATATTGGCTTTCGCCAATGCTTCTGCCGTTTTAACAATGCGATCCGTACCATGGGTTATTAAAATGTTTTGAGATTTTGCTTTTTTACAATTGTATATCACAATTTCTCTATCCTCGTCAGTCATTTCCAAACTATCAACCATCATAAGGGTCTTGACATCAATATTAAGTGTACTTCTTCCTCTCACAAACATTTCTTGCAAATGGCTATCCTTGAAATAAAGCTCTCCTGTGATATAATCGTAATCTTTATCAAACGTGCCACCAGTTACGAATACTTGAATTTGATCATCCATCATTATAAAGGAATGTTACTATGTTTTTTGAAAGGCAAAGAATCTACTTTATTTTCTAACATGGCAAATCCTTTGATTAATTTTTCTCTGGTATACTTAGGCTCTATTACTTCATCTACAAATCCCCTACTTGCTGCACGATATGGATGTGCAAACTTGTCCGAATACTCTTGTTCTTTTTCTTGTAGTTTTTGAATAGGATCCTCCGCATTCTTAATCTCATTTTTAAATATGATTTCACTAGCACCCTTTGCTCCCATAACTGCTATTTCCGCTTTGGGCCACGCAAAATTCAAATCAGCACCGATGTGTTTTGAGTTCATCACATCATAAGCACCACCGTAAGCTTTTCTTACAATTACAGAGATTCGAGGAACTGTGGCCTCACTAAATGCAAATAATAATTTAGCCCCGTTGGTTATAATACCATTCCACTCCTGGTCCGTCCCAGGTAAAAAACCAGGAACATCCACCAGAACCAATAATGGGATGTTAAAACAATCGCAAAATCGAACAAAACGAGCAGCCTTTTTAGACGAATTTACATCAAGAACACCAGCCAAACTATAGGGTTGATTAGCAACGATCCCAATACTTCGACCTGCCATTCTTGCGAATCCGACTACTATGTTTTCCGCATAATCTTTGTGTATTTCATAGAAGCTTTCCTCATCTGTCAACTCTTCAATAATTTCTTTTATATCATATGGTTGATTTGCCGAATTAGGTATAATTTCATTTAATTTATCCCTTAATTCATTAGCTAGTGCGTATTCCAATTTTGGAGCTTTTGAGCGACAATTTTGCGGCATGTAACTTAACAATCTTTTCAGCTGTTGGATACAATCCAAATCATTGGCTGAAGTCAAATGAGTAACCCCTGATTTACTCGCATGAGTCTGTGCACCTCCTAAATCTTCAGAACTAACTTCTTCATTGGTCACTGTTTTTACTACATTGGGTCCAGTCACAAACATGTAAGAAGTTTGCTCAACCATTATAGTGAAATCTGTAATTGCAGGAGAATAAACAGCACCACCAGCACAAGGTCCCATTATGGCAGAAATTTGAGGAACTACACCAGAAGCCAAAGTGTTTCGGTAAAAAATATCTGCATAACCACCTAACGAACGGACACCTTCTTGGATCCTTGCACCGCCAGAATCATTCAGGCCAATAACTGGAGCTCCGTTTTTCATTGCCATGTCCATGATTTTACAAATCTTTTCCGCGTGGGTTTCGGAAAGAGATCCTCCAAATACTGTAAAATCTTGAGCAAAAACATAGACCAAACGACCGTTAACCAAACCATAGCCCGTGACGACGCCATCACCTAGATAGATTTCTTTTTCCATATTGAAATCATGAGAACGATGTTCTACAAACATGCCGATTTCTTCAAAGGTGCCAGGATCGATCAATAAATCAATTCTTTCTCTTGCAGTTAATTTCTTTTTGGCATGTTGCCTTTCTATTCGTTGTACCCCACCTCCTTTTTTGGCTTTTTCTTCTAAACTTCTAAGCTGCTCTAATTTTTCTTGCATCTGAATTATATTTAACAAATTCAAATATAAATATTCCAAATACTAAAGCTCGATATAAAATAGTGTTACTTTTGAGATCGAGAGAAAAAAATTGAAAAATGACGGATCATAATCATTTATTATCGCAAAAATTACAAAACATGTCGGAATCAGCCACGATTCGCATGTCCCAAAAAGCAAGAGATTTAAAATCCAAAGGAATTGATATTATTAGCCTAAGTCTTGGTGAACCCGATTTTGACACACCTGATTTCATCAAACAAAGTGCTAAAAAAGCACTAGACGACGGCTATACCAAATACACCCCAGTCCCTGGTCATTTAGCACTTCGAGAAGCGATTTCTTCAAAATTTGAACGTGATAATAATTTAAAATATAGTCCTTCTGAAATCGTAGTTTCGAATGGAGCAAAGCAAAGTATAGCCAATTTATGTTTGGCTCTACTTGATCCGGGTGACGAAGTCATCATTTTTACCCCATATTGGGTTTCGTATTTCGATATCGTAAGTTTTTCCGGAGGAACACCAATTGCTCTTAGTGCTGGCATAGATCAAGACTTTAAAGTAACCGCAGATCAAGTCAAAAACGCAATTACCGATAAAACTAAGTTGATCTTATTTTCTTCTCCATGTAATCCAACAGGTTCGGTATATCAAAGAGACGAATTAGAGGCCATTTCCGATGTAATCTTAGCTCATGAGAACATATTTGTGATTTCAGACGAAATATATGAGTATATCAATTTTTCAGGATATCACACAAGCATTGGATCAATTGAAGGCATGCTAAGTAGAACCATCACCGTCAATGGTTTTTCCAAAGGTTTTGCTATGACAGGCTGGAGATTGGGCTACATTGGAGCCCCGGAGTGGATTGCACAGGCTTGCGCAAAAGTGCAGGGGCAATTTACTTCAGGTGCGACTTCATTTGGTCAGATGGCTGCGATTACCGCTTTGAACTCAGATTTGGAAGCCACTAAAAAAATGAGATCAGCCTATCTCAGAAGGAGGGATATGTTTATCGATT
The DNA here is from genome assembly GCA_020629615.1 of Saprospiraceae bacterium. GTDB lineage: Bacteria > Bacteroidota > Bacteroidia > Chitinophagales > Saprospiraceae > JAHDCZ01. The sequence continues at coordinate 41,318 of JAHDCZ010000007.1, read as the reverse complement.
TATTAAAAGAAATCGATGGCTTTGAGTTAAATCATCCCCAAGGGGCTTTTTATATTTTTCCGAATGTTAGCAAATTATTTGGAAGATCTAAAAATGGAAGAACAATCCATGATGTGGATGATCTTGCGGAGATTATTCTTTTGGAGGCACATGTCGCCACTGTGGGTGGAGAAGCCTTTGGAAACGATCAATGTATTCGACTATCCTATGCTGCCTCGGATGAACAATTAAAAGAGGCCGCTCGACGGATGAAAGAAACCTTAAGTGAGTATATCTAATCTTTTTCGAATTTCATCTTATGCTGAACTAGATAATGTTCAAACAAGTGTTGATGTGTTTTTTGACTTTCGTCGAATGTAATATCGTACTTACCTTTCTTTTTTCTTTGTCTCAAGGATTCGTAGAGCGTCACAGCACAAGCTACCGAAATGTTTAGGCTTTGTACCATTCCGACTTGTGGGATAATCATATTAACATCAATATGATTGAGACATTCATCAGTCATTCCTGCATGTTCATTTCCGAATACCAATGCAACAGAACCGCTCAAATCCAAATCGTACAGTTCTTGAGAATCTTCTGCCAAATGAGTTCCGATCACTAAATCATATTTCTGTTTTACAGCCTCAAAACATTCCTGCACGTCTTCATAATAATGAATTTTAATCCATTTAAATGATCCAGAAGAACTATTCAAACCAAAAAGCTTGTCTTTGGGTTTTTTCTCCGAATTCAAGATATAAATTTCTCCCACACCGACAGAATCACATGACCGCATTACCGCCCCAATATTATGAGGATCATGTACATTCTCTAGTACTACCGTTAAATCAAGTTGACGCTTAGCAATGACTTCCTTAAATCGTTGTTCTCTTTTTTCAGTAATTTCCAAAGTACTAATTATCTATCACGAACAAAATCATAACCATTAAATCGAATAATATCTAAATAAGTATTTTCAAAAAACTTGACATTGTTTTTCTTACTTATATCTCTATCAGATTCCATCATTACTTTTTCAACTTGGTAAGTAGTTTGCAGCATCTGTTCTGGATCTTTATCCAGGAAGAATTGAAAATTCTTTCCATATTTGGTAATCATTCTTCCTAAATATAGCATCACATCATAGCCATCGTAGGCGTCTTTAGTAGGTAAGGCACCAAATTGATTATAATATCGCGATCGAAAACTTTGAACCGCTCGACTTTTTAAATCCACAAACTTTGAGCGAACGACATGAAGATGTAAGTTTTTGAAATAGTCGTAACCAATTCTTTCAGATTCTAATAAAATCGGCATTCCGAAAACAAAGACTTTACCCATTCCTTTTTCTACTCTCATTCGGCGTAAGCACGAATAAATAAAATCCTCATCAGCTCCCTTCCAATTTGGTAAAATAAAAACGGTAGGTTTATCCATATAAAAAATAGAATCGAAGGCCGTTTCTCCTAGTTTCAATGAATCCTCTTCAACCAAAAATTCATCAAACTTTGCTCCTGGATTTCCAGTTTCCTCTCTCAAAGCTTGATTAAAATATTTAAATCTAGCCTTATCCGATTTGATATCTCGACCAATTAAAAATACTTGATCTGGAGAAAATTTACTAAGAACACTCTCCGTAATCTTTTTGTATTGTTGTTTTAATTTGGGTCTTAGTTGCACATAGTAAGGATTGTCATCAGTAGGGTTATCACTTGCTCTCCAAGGTGAAACAACTGGTATACTATTCTTTTTGCCGAAATCGATCGCTTCATTTAAAGCATTTTTCGAGTAAGGACCAATAATCATATCGGCATCTCTGTTATTAGAATTATTGAGAATGGATTTTATACTTTCTGTTGATTTTGAGTCCTCTACATTCACTAACAAGCTAGCCCCTTCATCTTCTAAATCTTCAAGGGCCAAAGTGACACCAGCGTAATAGTTCACAAATCTGTGAACATTTGCATCGTGTTTAATTTTTGTAAGATTATTCCCTTTAGCGGCATCAAAGGGAATCATAAGACTTATCTTGTAAGAATCCTTCTTATCCAGAGTTTCTTTGTTTCCACTTTCTTCAGTAATTGGTGGAAATTCTTCTTTCGATACTTTGGTCCATTTAACGGTATCAACCTTTGCCTTGGATTTTGGCTTTTTTCTAACTGGTTTTGTGGTCCTCGGCTTCGTTCGAGCAACTTCTTTCGGTCCACCACATGAACTAATGCCAATAATTAAAACTAGGATAAGCAGAAAAAAACTACTCCCATTCAATCGTCGCTGGAGGTTTGGTGCTAATGTCATAAACTACTCGGTTTATACCTTTTACTTGATTAATAATTTCACTAGAAACTCTAGCTAAAAACGCGTGAGGAAGATTGCTCCATTCTGCTGTCATACCATCCACTGAATTAACACAACGTAAAGCAACAGTAAATTCGTATGTTCTTTCATCACCCATTACCCCAACGGACTGTACAGGAAGTAAAATAGCTCCTGCTTGCCAAACTTGAGAATATAAGCCCTCTTTCTTAAGATTGTTGATAAAGATGGCATCCGCTTCTTGGCAAAGTCTGATTCGTTCCTTTGACAAAGGACCTAGTACTCTAATGGCTAATCCTGGACCAGGGAAAGGATGTCTATTTAATATATGTTCTGGAATATCTAATTCTTTACCGACTCTACGTACCTCATCTTTAAATAACATCCGAAGCGGTTCGATGATCTTGAGATTTAATTTTTCAGGCAATCCACCAACATTGTGATGAGACTTAATAGTAACTGAGGGTCCGTGAACCGACACTGACTCAATCACATCAGGATAGATTGTTCCTTGTCCGAGCCATTTTACATTGGGCAACTTCTGAGCTTCTCGATCAAAGACTTCAATGAAGACCCTACCAATGGTTTTTCTTTTCTTTTCTGGATCCGATACACCTTCCAATTCTCCCAAGAAATCTTGAGTGGCATCTACCCCAACCAGATTGAACCCCATGACTTCATAATCTCTCATCACCTGAGAAAACTCATCTTTACGCAACAAGCCATTATCAATAAAGACACATATCAATTGATCTCCAATCGCTCTTTTTAACAAGGAAGCTGCCACGGTGGAATCAACACCTCCTGACAATCCCAAAACGACCTGCTCTTCTCCTATTTTTTCTCGAATTTGAGCAATAGACTCTTCCACAAAAGAGGCAGGAGTCCAGTTTTTGTTGCATTTTGCCACCTTGGTTATAAAATTATCCAATAATTTCAGGCCATCCATGCTATGTGTCACCTCTGGATGAAATTGTAGACAATAAATATCATTTGGGTAATGGCCCTTTTTTGATTTAAAGGCGGCAATAGGAATATCCTTAGTCTTGGCAATCACTTCAAATTGTTCCGGTATATTGGCGATAGTATCACCATGGGACATCCAAATTTGCGAATCATCTCCGATACCTTCAAAAACAGGATCGTCAGTAACAAATTTTAGTTGAGCTTTACCATATTCTCTTTTGTCAGATCGTTCTACATTTCCACCAAGTTCTTCTGCCATCATTTGAGCACCATAACAAACTGCCAAAATTGGAATCTTACCCACTAAGGTTTGAAGATCAATTCTCAAAGCATTTTCGTCCTTCACTGAAAATGGGCTGCCTGACAAGATGATCGCTTTCATATCGAGCGCATCCTTGGGGATTTTATTATAGGGATAAATTTCGGTATACACATTTAACTCTCTTAATCTCCTAGCGATTAGCTGAGTGTATTGAGAACCAAAATCTAAAATGATTACTTTGTCGGTCATGACTGCAAATATAATTATTATACATATGTACAGCCTATGAAAAGGAAGGTAATGAAGAAATATTTAACTAATCTAGAAGGCCTCTTCCTGATTTGATCACTTTTCCTTCTTTAGTCAATTCATTCAAAAGCTTATCAAGAATTCCATTGATAAAATCCTTACTTTTTGCCGTACTATAATTTTTGGCAATTTCAACATATTCATTCAAAGTGACTTTAGAAGGAATAGAAGGGAACATTGTAAACTCACAGATTGCCATTTTGATTAAAATCATGTCTAGAATTGCAACTCTTTCATGATCCCAATTCTCAAGAGTAGGCTTTATCATGGCTAACAAATCCTCATCTTTAGTATAGGCAGCTGACAGTAACTCCTCACCAAATTCTTTAACTGTCTCATCTTCGGGTTTAAATTTTTTAAAGAATAATGGATCTTCTGCGGGTTGACATTTCAAACATTTTTTGATTGAACCCACTATGAGTGATTTGTCATCCAACCAACTTGGAAATTGGTCCTCCATGATCTCGTTGAAATATTCGTTTTTTCTACAAAACCTATAAAGTTCCAAAAGAATTTCGAGGACCGATTCGTTAGAAACGGTAGCTTTTTGAAATTCTATAAAGCTTTCTTCTTTGGTGAATTCGGTATATATTTTAGCTAAAAGATCAGAATTCAGAAGGTTTTCGAATCCAAGGTTTTTGAATTCTTTTTTAAGTTCAGAGTTTTTATCTAATGCCTGAATCAAGGGATTGTTCCAAAGTTTGTCTGAAAAGATCTTATCATACTCTGTCGGCAAGTATTTGGACCCTCGTTTTTCGGCATCATCCACGTTAGCACGACATATTTCCAGTATGTTCAGCAAGTTGAATATCATTAGTGTATAACTGGAATTTATAATTTCCCAGTAACGACTTTTTGCCAAATCAAACGTCAAGTCTTCGTCTCGGCTTAACGCAAATAAGAGTTGCATTACTTTTATGCGAACATTCCTTCTACTAATCATAGTCTCCTCTCGATATATTAGAGATAAATTTAATACAAAGAAAACAATTAATCTCTAATTCAAAGTATTATCCGCTTAAAGAATGATAGATTTTTTCATTCTACATTAGCGGTGCATTTTCATTATTTCATCATAGCTGGGTAAATGTTTATAGTGCCATTTATCTACAATGACACCATCTTTCCAGAGTACGACACCTGGATTTGATCTCACAATGGTTTTTAGTAAGATATCATCCGCAGTATAAAACTTAAAATCTTGCAATCCTGCTTCCGCTTTAAAATCATTGATCATTTCTTCCCCTGCTCCGCCGACAACAGAATACATTCCTACATTATCTGCCTTTGCCGCAGCTGCCATAGGAGCAATCAAGTCTTTGTAATTCTCCAAGAAGTCGTCTTCCCAAACGTAGTCAAAATAACTTTCTTCTCTTTCAGTGAGCTTATCCACCTTTTTGACAATCTCTATTTCCCCTTCTACATCCAAAGAATCTATAATATAAGTTGTGTCTGTAACTGTTCTATTTTTCTTAATCGCATCCCCATACATTTTATAAGAAACGACCATAAGGTGCATTCCTTCACGATCTATCACTTCATAAGTTACATCGTTGCCGTCAATGTCGGTAATTTCAAAATCACTGATTTTGGTTTTTTTAATACTTGGCTCAGTTTTGATTTGATCGACGACGTCATGGGTCAACTTGAGCTCTTTAAACTTCTTGAGATATTCGGCGTAGGGCAATTCAAGAATACTTCCATCTTCTTTACTCTTCAATTGGTATGCTACAATTTGAACATTTGCTTGAGCATCCTCTTCAACCATTTTGGTGGTACGTACGTCCTTTCCTTTGTTGAATGGTCTGAAATCAGTGCCTGGTATGTCCCAATAAAAATTACTAAAACAATAAATTAAAAACACCAAACTAGAGAGACCAATAATCACCCATCGTATTTTAGAACTAAACCATTGATGCATATCTCTGTGTCGAATCACAAAATATATTGCTGGTATCAGCAGAAAAACATCCTTTAAAAATGAAACCTTCGGTTCGAGGACCAAAAAATCACCAAAGCACCCACAATCTGTAACTTTCATGTTCGTTGCTTTGTAACTATCCCATGAAGAAAAACTGAAAAAATTAACACCTTCGGGGACATATCCTGTCAAGTAAGTAAAACCTGTCAAGAATGTAAAAAAGGCTACTAGAAGTAAAAAAGCCCAACTTGTCAATTTGGGTCGATGCCCAATGATTAGCATAATTCCTAAAACAATTTCAAAAACAATCATGAATACTGAAAACCCAATAGAGAGATCGGAAAGAAACGGAAATAATGGAGCAATAAAAGAAAACCAAGTATCCTGAAAAGTACTTTCAAACTCAGTAAAATATTGTTCCATCTTGTAAGCCGTTCCGAGTGGGTCAATAGCCTTGACGTAGCCAGAGAAAATAAACAAGGCACCAGTAAAATTCTGGAGATACGTCATTATCCAGTTCTTATGACCTTTGTTAAAAACTGCAACGAGTCCCGTCAATAAAAGAGCAGCGATTCCTACTCCAATAATTAATGTTGTTAAAGTCATAACTCTTTATTTTCCGATAGTTTGATTAATGCAAAAACTGCATAATTGATGATATCTTGATAATTGGCGTCCAACCCTTCAGAGACTAGGGTTTGTCCTTTGTTTTCCTCAATTTGCTTAACTCTTAATAATTTCATTAGGATAAGGTCGGTCATACTACTTACTCTCATATCTCGCCAAGCTTCACCATAATCATGATTTTTATTTTCCATTAGTGATTTGGTTTCCCTAACCAAGCGATCGTATGTTTCCATGAGTACTTTAGGCTCCATCTCAAGCTGAGTAAAATCATTCATTTCTAATTGAATTAAAGCCATGATCGAATAATTGATCAAACCGACAAACTCATTATCTATCGCTTCCTGCACTCTATTTTCGCCAGTCTCCTCTATACTCCTAATTCTTTTGGCTTTGATGTATAATTGATCTGTTAAAGAACTCAATCGAAGGATCCTCCAGGCTGTTCCATAATCGATCGTCTTCTTCTCAAAAAGATTTCGACAGTTTGTGATGACATTATCGTATTGAGTGCTTGTGTTCAAATCAAATATTTTTTTCACAAATATATAAATCCGTGCAATCTATATTTTTATTTACTGAAACAAAATTAAATCCTTGTAATGAGTAATTTGCAAATGTTTTTCAAACATTTGCAAATAGAATGTTAACTCAAGTTAAAAAATACTGCTAGTGATCCTTCTTATACTGTGCATTATAGTGAATGCTTTTATTGGAGTTATATTCAAATTCTATGGAAAACATGAAATAGATAATCTTGGGGCCATCGTTGTGAATTATGCAGTGTGCATTTTAACGGCCTCGGTTACTTTGGGCAAATTGGCAATTCCGACGAATATTATGAGCTTGCCCTGGTTTCCATATGCGCTTGTTTTAGGATTCATATTCATTGGTGTATTCACAAGCGTGGCCGCGGCAGTTCAAAAAATTGGAATTGTTCTGACGACGATATTTCACAAAATGACCATGATCGTACCCGCCATTATCGCCATTTTATCCTACGGAGAATCAGGATCAGTTTTAAAAGTTTCAGGCATTTTGTTGGCTTGTGCAGCCATAGTGGTGGTGCAGCTACCCATCCATGGTGACATTAACAAACAATTCAAAAAATACTGGTATCTCGCAGCAATCACGTTTGTCGGAGGCGGAGTAATCGATGGGCTTTTATTCTATTTGGAAGCTGAAAAGATCACGGTCAACGGAGACATTGAATTTGTAGCTTCTTTATTTCTATTTGCAGGAATTATAGGAGTAGCATTACTTCTACTTAAAAAACTAAGAGGTCATAAAGTTGTCTTGGGAAAAAAAGAAATTGTAGGAGGAATTGCCTTGGGTATTCCCAACTTTTTCTCGATTTATCTTTTGGTACTTGTCTTATCCAAGGGATGGGATGGATCGATAGTATTTCCTATTAACAATGTGGGGATATTAACTTTGTCTACGATTTTTGGAATACTTTGGTTTAAAGAAGTCGTGAATTCATATCGCATTATTGGGTTTATCATGGCTTTTATGGCAATCCTTTTCATCGCAAATGGTTAGGTAAATTTGGATAGCTATAAAACCATATCTCATTTATCTCAAGGTGAATACAAAGAAAAAGGGAGTAAATTCTTTGCCTACGCTTTTCCGATATCCGATAAAAAAGCATTCGACGAAAGTCTCGAATTTGTAAAAAAAGAACACTTTAAAGCACGACATCATTGTTTTGCCTATCGACTTGGTCTAGAGGATGACAACTATCGAATGAGTGATGATGGAGAACCTTCAGGAACGGCGGGCAAGCCCATCTATGGTCAACTTTTAAGCCATGAATTACGAAATATTCTAGTGGTTGTTGTACGTTATTTTGGTGGAATAAAACTGGGCACTTCGGGATTAATTCGATCTTATAAAGAAGCAACGATTGATGCGATTAAAAATGGAGAAATCATTACTGTCGAGGTCCGCAGAAAAGTAAGTCTTCAATTTGGTTACGAACAAATGGGAGAAATCATGAATGCAATTAAGCAATGTAATTTTGAAATTGTGAGTAAAAAATTTGAAGCCGATGCTCAGGTCGTCCTTGGCATTAAAAACAGTCTCTTTGATGAACAATTCATTCGGCTTAAAGCCAAAATTCTGGATAAATCTTTAGAAGAAGCAAAAGAAATTAAAAAAATTGAAGGAATCATCTTTACCTTAGAATCATGATAAAAATTGGAATTACAGGCGGCATTGGGAGTGGGAAAACGACTGTTTGCAAAATATTTGAAACCTTGGGAATTCCAGTATATTATGCGGATTCCAGAGCTAAACGATTGATGACTTCAAACAAACCCCTAAAGAAAGCCATCATTGCATTATTAGGTAAAGAGGCATATTTTAAGAATGGTCGATTGAATCGAAAATATATCGGCAACTGTGTTTTTAATGATAAGGAGCTACTTAAGAAATTAAACGCTCTCGTACATCCAGTGGTACACCAAGACAGTAAGGCTTGGTTTGACATTCAAAAAACTCCTTATGCTTTAAAAGAAGCCGCACTTCTTTTTGAAAGTAATGGTCATCTATTTTTGGATAAAGTGATCACCGTCCTTGCAGATCAAGATGAAAGAATAAGAAGAGTTATCGAAAGAGATGGATCAAGTAAAAAAGATGTCATCGCAAGAATGAACAACCAATGGAAGGATTCACAGAGAATAGAAAAGTCGGATTTTATTATTGAAAATAACAGGAAAGAATTACTTATTCCTCAAATAATGCAGATCCATAAAGAATTACTCAAACTAAGCAGATAATTTATTTTATTTTCGCTTAAAATCAAAGATAATCGCTATGCAAGAAACGTTGAATTCACAAGACCTTATACAATTAGAAGATAAATATGGCGCACATAATTATCATCCGTTAGGTGTTGTCCTTTCAAGAGGAGAAGGAGTCCATGTTTGGGATGCTGAAGGAAAAAAATACTTTGATTTTTTATCAGCCTACTCAGCGATGAATCAAGGTCATGGTCATCCAAGGATTTTAAAAGCATTGTATGAGCAGGCAGCAAAATTGACGCTCACTTCAAGAGCATTTTATAACGATATGTTGGGCCCGTATGAAAAATACATCACGTCCTATTTTAAATATGACAAAGTACTTCCCATGAATACAGGTGTAGAAGCCGTTGAAACGGCTTTAAAACTATGTAGAAAATGGGCCTATGTAAAAAAAGGATTACCAGCAAATCAAGCTAAAATCGTTTTTGCATCTGGAAATTTTCACGGTAGAACTCTGGCAGTAATTTCAGGTTCGGTTGATCCAGATAGTCGAGAGGGATTTGGTCCATATATGCCGGGATATGAAATTGTTGAGTATAATAATTTAGAAGCGCTTGAAAGAGCATTGGACGATCCTAATATTGCAGGTTTTATAGTCGAGCCGATTCAAGGTGAGGCTGGGGTCGTCGTGCCTGATGCTAATTACTTGCGTGATGCTTATGATTTGTGCAAAAAGCACAATGCCCTTTTTATAGCTGACGAAGTTCAAACGGGTATTGCAAGAACGGGTAAGCTTTTGGCTACATGCGGAAATTGTGATTGTAGTATTTCTTGTGAAAACAGACCAGAAGTTCGACCTGATATTCTTGTTCTAGGTAAAGCCCTGTCCGGTGGTGTACTTCCTGTCTCTGCAGTATTGGCGGATGATGACATTATGTTGTGCATAAAACCAGGTGAACATGGTTCTACTTTTGGTGGAAACCCTTTGGCCTGCGCCGTTGCAATGGCTGCTCTAGGAGTTATTAAAGATGAAGGATTGGCGGAAAACGCTCAAAAACTAGGAGAAATATTTAGATCAAGAATGCAAAACCTGATCTCAAAAACAGATCTTGTCACTCTCGTAAGAGGAAAAGGCTTGTTAAATGCTATTGTTATTAATGACACTCCTGAAAGCAAAACCGCTTGGAACATTTGTGTAGCGCTTAAGGAAAACGGTCTATTAGCAAAACCGACCCATGGCAACATTATCCGATTTGCTCCACCACTAGTGATGACTGAAGAACAACTTCACGCGTGTTGTGACATTATCGAAAAAACGATTTTGGGTTTTAAACAATAAAATCAGGATTTCTTTCTTTATCATATAGATTACAAAATAATTTAATATAATGTAATTGATATGATACCATATTAATGATACTTTCATATTTTTGCTTTGTGTTACCACGAATGGTGTCATCCCAATGACTAGACCATTATTTAAACCCGATAAGCTAGAAATTGTATGAGGTATGTTTTACCCTTATTCCTTTGTTTGCTTTCTTCTCTAAGCTATAGTCAAGAGACTACGATTTTTCAAGAATCGCAAAGAACTTTTCTGCGCGGAATGGATCTTTATAACGCCGGAAATTATCCACAAGCTAAAGAACATTTTGACAGAATTGATCGCTATGAGTTAAAGACCATCGACTTCAATGACAAACAAACAACATTGAAGTCCCGTGTCTATAGCTTACTTTGTTCACTTCATTTAAATCTGGATGGATCAACGTATGCCATTCAAGAGTTTTTGCAGGATTATTATCCACAGGTTATTTCTAAAGAACTTTTGTATGAGTTGGCATTGTACGAATACAACAATAGGAACTACACCCAAGCGATTGTAAATTTTGATTTGCTCGAAGTTTTTGAATTTTCAGAAGAACAACAATCCGAATGCGATTTCAAAAAAGGATACTCACTATTTGTCAAGAAGGATTTTGGAGGAGCAGAAAGAGTGTTGGCAAGGACAACAGAAAAACGTAATATTTACTACTACCCTAGTAATTATTACTATGGAATGAGCAAATATTTCCAAGAAGACTACAAAGAAGCGATCAGTTCCTTTGAACGCGTAGGAAACTCGAATAAATATAAATCACAAATTCCTTATTACATTTCTCAAATTCATTTTGCACAAGGAGATTATGATCAACTGCTTAGTTATGGTGAAAGAAAAATTAAAGATCCGAGTGTCAAACAAATCCCTCAAATCCGGCTCTTGCTAGGGCAAGCATACTTTAAGAAAAAGCAATACGATAGAGCCTTAAGACACTTAGAATTCTACGAATCGAATACACCCAAACTAACCAAAGAAGAATTTTATCAACTGGCTTTTACACAATATCAATTGAAGGATTATCAAAAAGCACAAGATAATTTTCTAGAATTGAGTATGCTCGATAGTAAAATGGGACAAGTAAGCAACTATTATTTGGCCGATTGCTATTTGAAAAACGGCAATAAAACTTCGGCAGCAGCCGCCTTAAAAAAAGTAAGTAGAATGAACTACGATATAAAAATGCGCGACGAAGCTGAATTTAACTTTGGAAAACTATCCGCTGAATTGTCCAACGACAGAGAAGCTATCAACACGTTTAAATCCATACCAAGCTCAAGTCAATATTACAGAGAATCCCAGAGCATCATGAGTGATATGATTTTAAACAGCCAAGATTTTTCCAATTCTTTACAAATACTACAGGACCTTAATCAGATGTCTGAACAAATGTCTCAGACATATCAAGTGGTAGCATTCAATCAGGCGATTCAAAACTATAATGACAACGATCATCAAAGTGCTTTGACTCATTTTAATTTATCGCTTCAACATCCTTATCGGCAAGACTTAGAACTACAATCCAAGTATTGGAAAGCCGTCATCTTACAGGAAGATGGAAATACTGATGAAAGTATTCGGTCCTTTGACGACTATTTTGTCCTCGCCAAAAATGCAAAGAATATCCCACAAGAATCTTCAGTTTATTTGGCGAGTTACAATCAAGGTTTTAACTATTTTCAACAAAAAAAATATGGTCCTGCCGCTTTATATTATAGAGAGTGCTTAAATGGCATTGAGGCAAATCGCGAAAAAATCAAAAATCCGATTATCGTGGATAAAATCTATCAAGATGCTTTGATCAGGACTGGCGATTGTTTGTTTAAAAACAAATCCTATAATGATGCATTACGATATTATCATAAAAGCATCAATCAAAATCTTCAAGGAGCAGACTATGCCATGTATCAAAAGGCTAATATTGAAGGACTTAAGAGCGATTATTTTGATCAGTTGATTACTTTGGAATCTCTAGTTGAAAAATATCCAAATTCTAAATACGCTGACAAAGCCTATTTCTTACTTGGCGAGACCTATAGTATACTAGATAAATCAGATAAAGCATTTATGGCTTTTCAGAACATCCCTTTAAAATATCGCAACAGCACTAAACTTTTGAACAAGGCCTATCTCCGAATGGGGCTACTAAGTTATAATCAGGGAGATGCAGATCGGGCGATAGAATACTACAAAAATGTATTTAATAATTCTCCCCTATCTTCTGAAGCCAATGAAGCCATGATCGCTTTGGAAGAAATCTATATCAAAGACATCGGAAAACCCAAGGAATATTTTGAATTTGCAGAAACTCAAGCAGGATTTGACGTGGATAATTTCTCCAAAGACTCACTAAGTTACACTATTGGTGAAATTCAATTTGAAAATGGCGAGTATGAAAAATCCATCATCAGTTATTCTAATTATCTCAACTCTTACAAACAAGGATATTTTAAACTTGAAGCGCACAATCGTCGAGGCGAAGCCAATAGCATTTTAAAAAATTACTCGGCAGCACTGCGAGATTTTCAGTTTTTGGTTCAAGAGGGATTTAATCCTTTTTACAATACTTCTCTTAAAAAATGTGCTATCATATCGTACAATCATCAACAAAATTTCAAGAGTGCGCTCAGCTATTACGCTCTTCTTAGTGACAATTCACGTTCGCCAGAAGATAAGTTTGAAGCTCATTTGGGAGCGATGCGTTCTGCATTCAGAATTAATGACAACGAGAACATAATTAAATACTCCAATCTCGTGTCTACGGATGAATTAGCCACAAACGATGACAAAGCAACCAGTTATTATTATCTCGGTAAAACGCTGTACAACCAAAAGAGATACGAAGAAGCAGTGATTGCTTTGCAACAAATATCACTCTACGCAAAAAACAATCAAACTGCAGAAGCAAGCTTCTTGATCAGTCAAGTATATTATAATCAAGGTAAAATTAAAGATGCTGAAAAACAATGTCAGTTGACCAACAACAGTGCTGCCAATTATCCTTTTTGGATTGGGAAAAGTATTTTATTACTCTCGGATATTTACTCCGATCGTAATGACCTTATTAATACAAGAGCAGCATTAGAAGCTATTCTGGAAAATTTCCAAGAAAATCAGGAGTTAAAATCTAATGCAGAAATCAAGATGAAGGCCTTGCAAGAAAAAGAGAAGATGAATTCTAGAATACGGATGGAAAATGAAGATGGGTTAATGGAATTGGACACTACAGGAAATAAATAAGCATGAAACAAAACAGTCTATATATATCGATTCTTCTACTATGCTTGACATTGAATGTTTATGGTCAAGTGAATCAAGATACTTTGGGGTTAGAAAAAGTAGAAGTTATTAAAAATTTTGAAGTAGAAATCGTAGAAGCCAATAAGGTGAAACTAAAACCCCAAGCGCCAAAAATAAATGAGATCGAGCGTGTATTTAATTACAACATCGGCGTGGTACCCTTAGACATTAAATATCCGGATCCTATTATTCGACCTTTTGCTATGGAAACGGATGATGGACCAGATATATACTCCTTCTATGCCAAACTCGGATATGGAAATCTTAACTCGCCTTTAATAGATGCTGGATATAATTTTTATTTGGAAGATCTCTACAATTTTGGTATTCACGCCTATCATCATGCTGCAGAAGATAGTTTGGATGGAGCATACAAAAAGTCTCAAATTACCAGAGTTATTTTAGATGGTTCTTATAACTTTTATCCCTGGCTTCAAGTTTCTGCTGATGCAAATTTCAGCCTGAGTAAAAGAAATCTATTTGGAGTAGGTACTGATTTAGATAGTTCTGAAACTTTCACCAACTTTGATCGCAAACGAGAACTTATCCAATTAGGTACTCAAATAAACAATTTCAAAGAAAATGATTTAGGAATAAATTACCACTTAGAATTAAATCATTCTTATTCTAAAATAGAAGATGAAGAAGCCACAGAATATTATTCTCAAATCCCATTTAAAGCTTCTAAAAGAATAGGTGATCAACAAGAGATTGGGGTGTTTGGAAATTTAGAATCCGCAGGATTAAGAAGAAATGAAAATCAATATTCGAATATGAGTTTTTCTGGCGCATATTTTCATTGGAAAAATGATTACTTCACTTTTACACCAGGTATTTCTTATTTAAAGTCAAAAAATCAATCCTCGTTATTTCCTGATCTAAGCCTTTTTATCCCAATATTAGGTTCGAAATTGGGCTTTTCTGCAGAGGTAAAGCAACAATACTTTCATAACACCTTGCAAAATCTTTCGGACAGGAATCCATTCTTAGAATTAAGCTACAGGGCACTGGATTCTATCAATGTTGGCAATTCAAAATATTATAAAGCCAGTTTTTCAGGAGCTATTTATGATGTTGAGTACAATATAAATGGAAGCTACGCTAGCAAGTCTCAACATGCTATGTTTTCAGGATCGACCAATGATTTAAGAAAATTTGAAACTCAATTCATTGATTTCAATGTAAGCAAACTAAATTTTGATGTAGCTTATCAATTAAATAAAAGAACTTATCTCAGTCTTGCCTATGATTATCTGATCTTTAGAAATTTTGATGTCTTAGAACTTCAATATATGCCGACTTCATTTCTTCATATCAATGCTTTGGTACAATCTACATCAAAGAAATGGAGTATCAATTACAACATGAAGTTTATGGGTAAACGTCAATTTCTTGAATCCAACATAAGTCCACTACCTTCTCAAACTTTGGAAGGAAACAATATGCTTGATTTAAGTTTTAACTTCAATTACTACCTTGCCAAAAACGTAGGACTGTTTCTTGATTTAAACAATGTCTTAAATGTTCAATACTTAGAGTGGGAAAACTACTCGACTTTTGGAGCTAATTTTCATGCGGGGCTACTCATGAGAATTTAATTGGAATTAAATCCTATTGATTTAATTTCGATTTCAGATTCTTTGTTTCTATTAATGGCAAATTGTATATCTTCTATTTCGATGTACCGCATACTCTGTTTGGTTCGATTTGCTCCCTCCAATTTTGCATAACGCAAATTCTGACCCTTGATTGCATCAAGCACTAATTTTCGTACAGTCCTCGCATTGCCAAAGAACTTATCTCGCTGCGCATGAATTAGTTCAATATTTGATTCTAATACTTTAATGGCTGCAACTTTAGCACGGTAACCCTCATCATTGAATATTTTAATCGCAATATCAGTCAATTGAGTTGGTGTATAATCGCCAAATTTGAATACCTTATCAAATCGAGATTTCAATCCTGGATTGGCTTTCAGAAAGACATTCATATTATCCGGGTAACCGGCCGCAAAAACAAAAAATTCACCTCGCTGATCTTCCATTCTTTTTAAGATGGTTTGAATCGCTTCGTTTCCAAAATCCCCTTGAAGACCATTAAAATTACTTAAAGCATAAGCCTCATCAATAAATAGTACTCCACCAATGGCCTCGTCAATACGCTCAGCTGTTTTCATAGCCGTTTGACCTACAAAACCAGCCACCAAACCTTGACGATCCGTCTCCACCATATGACCTCTTTCCAATATGCCCAAAGCCTTAAAAACTTTCGTTAGAATTCTTGCAACTGTTGTTTTTCCTGTACCGGGATTACCTACAAAAATAGTATGTAAGTAAAACTGACTTAGCACATCTTTGCCTGTTTTCTTATGAAATCGTACAATTTCAATGAGTTCCTTTATTTCTTTTTTGATATCGTCAATTCCGATTAAAGCATCCAATTCGTTGATTGATTCCAACAATAATTTCTGATCGATTGGAATATTCGGTGTTAAGCCTTTTTTAGAAGGTGATAATTTTTGGACATCCTCAAGTTCGATAGTTGCCAAATAATCATTATCCAAACTTTTTCTCTTTTTTTGCTTCATCACTCGAATCCCTAGGTTGATCTTAGCTTTTTCTATTAAATCATAAACATACCGAGCATTCCCAAATGTTTTATTTCGATTTCTATAGGCATCTACAATCGTTTCTTTAAGAAGTGCTTTCGCTTCATCAGTTAAGAAAACTTCTTTTTCAGCTGCAGCATATTCAGAGATTTGAATCAACTCTTGAGGCAAATAATCTTTGAATTCATAAAATTGCTTAAAACGTGATTTCAACCCGGGGTTAGAATCAATAAAATGATTCATCTCTTTGGGATAACCTGCAACAATGACCGCCATATCACCCTGTCCATTGGACATTTCTTTGACCAATATTTCGATCACTTCTCTTCCAAAATCTTTACTATCATCATTGGCCCTAGCCAAAGCATAAGCTTCATCAATAAACAAGACGCCCCCTCTTGCTTTTTTAATGGCTTCTTTTACTTTTGGAGCCGTTTGACCAATATATTCCCCCACCAAATCAACACGATCTACTTCATACACATGTCCCTTACTTAATAAGCCCATTTTTCGATAGAGCATCCCCATCATTTTAGCGACGGTAGTTTTTCCCGTGCCGGGATTACCCATAAATACAGAATGGACATTGAAGTCTTCCTTTTCTTCAAAGCCTTTGGATTTACGAAGTTTTATAAATTGTAAATATTGAGCGTGTTCTACAACTTTTTTCTTGATATCAGTTAATCCAATAAGACTTTTCAAATCTTCTAAAAGTTCTTCAAAAGACTTGTGATTCCCATTTTCAGCATTCAATAAAAGTGGGGCTTTCCCTTCTATATTATGAACATCCGGCAATCCTTCTACAAATTCATCCTTCACTTCAAAGGGAACCAATGCAATGACCTTATCCAAAAAAACAATCTCGACAGTATATTGACCGCGACGCCAACTTCCTTTGACATTGCTACCCCATCCCGCTGTAACATGAATTTTTTCTTGACCCTTTTTAATTACTTGTAAGCGAGTAACTTGTCCTTTAAGTTCACGTGCTTCGTTGTAAAACTTGATAAACAATTCACCATGCCATAAGCTTCGTTGATTAAGGTTTTGAAACTGTAATTCGCTGTAAATATATCGCGTGTCATCACTTGAAAACCCCATGAGATACTTTCGCTCACTTTCATTCACATCGTCATATTGCCCTTCGTAAAGTTTTACAGACTCCAGAGATAAGTATGTATTTTCTTTGCCTTTCGGCGAATTTAAAGACTCCTCAACATAAAAGTATTTGGTGCCGACTTTCTCACCATCAATCCACGCCTCCCAATAGTACGTTCCCTTTTTCCAAAAAACTCCTTCTTTCTTATTACCCCATCCTTCTCGGATGTAGACGATATTATCGTATTTCGAAATTTTCTTTTCAAAATTAAGCGAACAAACCTCTTTCTTATTTCTTTTGAGGTCAATACATTTAAGAGTGATATTGACATCCCATATTTCCTTATCAAAATGTTTGTTATAAAAAGAGAGTTCAGCGTAGATATATGATGTTCCAAAGCGATCAAAGACTTGCCTATACTTTTTTTTATTATCCGCCAACCATTCAGTAGAAGAATAAACCAACAACTCCTTAAACTTATATCGCTTGATTTTCTTATCGTTGGATCCTTTACTCATTTCGCTTATAGTTTTACGTCGTTGCCGAAAATTACTATACTTTCTTCAACTAGCTAGTAAAATTCTCCAATTTTGAGGAATGTCATATCAATCTAGTCCACATAGATGGTCTTTTATACTCAAATAATTTATAAAATCTTTAAGAATTCGAACTTCAATCTTAGATTTTTGTTGATGTATTTAAATAGCTTAATTTTGAGCGTTATTAAAAACCGTTATGGCAAAAATTAAATTCACATTCGAAGACAAAACCCTAGAGGAGAAGACGGTGACTGTTGAAGCTGGATTGACAGTTTTGGATGCCGCTGAAGATAACGATATTCATTTGAATCATAATTGTGGTGAAGTTTGTGCATGCTCTACTTGTCATGTCTATATTGAAAAAGGTGAAGAATACTTACAAGAAATTTCTGATCGCGAGGAAGATTTTATCGACCGTGCAATCAATCCACGAATAGAATCTCGATTGGGTTGTCAATGTGTAATATTAGATGATGACGCCGAATTAGAGGTACAAATTCCAGATCAATCTAAAATAATCGGTCACGAACATTAAATTTACAAAATGGCATTTGAAGAATTTGACAACCTTCCCATAAGCTGGAAGGATCATGAAGATATAGCGATAAAACTGTATGATAAATTTGGTGATGAATTCACTGAAAGTAAAATATATCGAATCCGTTTTACCGAACTCCTTGAATGGGTTCTGAGTCTTCCTCACTTTGTAGGTAAAAAAGAAGATTGCAACGAAGGACACCTTGAACAAATTCAAGCAAAATGGGTGTACGAATGGAGAGACAACCAATAAATCATTATGGATTTTGACATCTTCAAAAATATTAAAACCTTCATCTTTGATGTTGACGGCGTCTTTACTGATAGTACGATCTTGATCAACGAAGAGGGTGATTTACTTCGTACCATGTCAGTCAGAGATGGTCAAGCGGTAAAGATTGCTTTGAATTATGGGTATCAAATTATTGTGATCACAAAGGGAGCTTCTCTAGGTGTCAAAAAAAGGCTTCTTGGCTTGGGTATCGAAAAGATATTTGATAAAGCTGAGAGTAAAATATCTATTCTAAACAAACTCGTGAACGATGGAAACATCAAGCTAAAGGAATCCTGTTACATGGGTGATGATCTTCCTGACATCCCTGTACTCGAAAAAGTAGGACTAGCGACCTGTCCCAAAGATGCGATTCCAGAAGTAATTCAGCGCGCTCATTTCATTTCTTCAAAAAATGGAGGTAGAGGTTGTGTTAGAGAATTAATTGAAAAAGTCTTGAAGTCTCAAGATAATTGGAATTTCTAAAAGATGAGAAACCTCCTCTCATTAACGCGTCCAAAAAACTTATTGATAGTTGCGGTATCACAAATCATTCTAATTTATTTTGTAATACATCCTTTCTTAGAAAAATATCAGGTTGAACCGATATTAAACACGGGAATAGCAGCACTTTTCATTATCTGTACTGTTCTTATCAGTGCAGCGGGGTATGTAATAAACGACATTTTAGATTATAACGCGGATCAAATAAACAAACTAGATAAGGTGTTTCTTGGGCAAACTCTAAATCGAAAACATGCTGTACTTTTTTATGCACTTATTCTTATTCTTGGTTTCTTGTCCGCCATTATCATTGCTTTTAAAATTCAGAGATTGGATTTGTTATGGATATATCCAATGGCCAACATCCTTCTCTTTTTATATTCTTATATTTTTAAAAATCTTGTCCTAATAGGTAATATAATTGTTGCACTTTTTACAGCTGGGGTTTGCTATATATTACTCTTTGCAGAACAAGATTCAATTTTAAACCTATCACAAATCAATAAAGAAAAATCCGAGTATTTAGAATACTTAATTCTTTCGTTTTGTGGATTTAGTTTTTTGGCAAACCTAGCAAGAGAAATCATCAAAGACATAGAAGATCTGGAAGGAGATAAACTAGTTCATTCCAAAACTTTGCCTATCGTTTTTGGAGTTACTGCTGGAAAATACATCACAGTTCTAATCTCGATTCTTTTAATTCTGGGTTATATTTTTTTTATAGTATATCATCCATTTCAATTATCTATGATCAACAATGTAGTCATTTCATTGATCACAATATTTACATGCTACCTTATTTATCAAGTGTACCGAAGTAATGAAAAAGTCCATTTTAGTAGAGTCAGCATTCTGTACAAAATTCTCATGTTATCTGGGCTTATCTTATTAATATCAATCAGTCAATCATGAATTCCATCTTAAACGGAAAACAACTAATCTTAGGTTCAAAATCTCCTCGGCGAAGTTTTCTTCTGCAATCCTTAGATCTAGATTTCGAAGTGAGATCCATCGAAGTCGAAGAAATCTATGATCCACAGTTAGCCCCTCACCAAGTAGTTGAATATTTAGCAGAATTAAAGAGTAAAGCATACACGCATTCTTTGAAAGAAAATGAAATCATTCTTTGTTCGGATACTGTTGTTGTATTTAAAAATAAAATCATTGGCAAACCAAAAGATGCGGATCATGCAAAAATGACAATTGCTCAGCTAGCTAATAACACTCATTATGTTTATACCGGTGTTTGTATAAAATCCACTAAAAAGGAGTCAATTTTTCATGATGTTTCTGAAGTAACTCTCAATCCGATGGAAGAAGCAGAAATAGAATATTATGTAAACAAATACAACCCTCTCGACAAAGCTGGGGCTTACGGCATTCAGGAATGGATAGGATATGCGAAAATCAAAAGTATAAAAGGATCTTATGCAAATATTATGGGATTGCCCGTTCACAAAGTTTACGAACAATTAAAGACATTTTAATTTCATACATGCCCACTCTCCTTTTTGCTTTGTCTCCAACTCTGTAAAGCCATACTTTTCAAACATCTCTTTCATCATTTGAATTTCGGTCTTTAAAAATCCACTGATCAACAGAATACCATTTTGACTCATTTGCTTTGAAAAATCTTGAACATAATGTGTCAATACACTGCGATTAATATTGGCCAAAATAACATCAAACAGATTTTCTTCTGCTTTTTCAAAACTACCCTCCTTGACAATGACATCGGCGGTGTCATTCAATATAATATTCTCTTGACTATTGGTAACTGAGTTGATATCATAATCGACAGCCAAACAAAAGGCACAGTTAAGTTTCTTCGCAAGAATAGCCAACAATCCAGTACCACAACCAAAGTCAAAAACTGCCTTATTTTCTAAATTCATCTCTTGCATAAAACGCATCATCATTTCAGTGGTTTCATGATGACCTGTTCCAAATGCCATTTTGGGATTAATAATCAAATCATGAAGAACTTCATTATTCTGAGGATGAAAATCTGCTCTAATAGAAACAAAATCATCAATGACTATTGGTTTAAAATTCGCTTCCCATTCTTCATTCCAATTTTTATTTTCAACTTTTTCATAGCTATAGCTAAAATCAATCAAGTCATTGAATCGATCAATGCTAGCAATGAAATCATCTTCAGGTTCATCCAGTTGAAAATAAACTAAATAAACATCTTCTCTTTCCTCTACTGCCTCAAAATCCAGGGTAGATAATAATCCAGTCAACAAGTCGTAATGCTCATTTTCTAATATGAATTTAAAAACGTAATAATTCAATGTCCACAGTTTTGTTGATGACGCAGAGTGGCTTTAGAAAAACCTATATCGGGATCAAATTCACAGTGCTCAAAATGATGCCTTATTCCTATGCGGATAATCGCTAAATGATGGACTGCATGATCATATACAAACATTAATTCGCGCCCCAGCGAAGAATTACTCAATTGATTCGTTTCAGACAATACTTTTAATATTCTCTCATCAGATTCAGATATTTCCTTATTCAACAAAATCCGTAATCGGCTCAATGCAAATTCTTTATTCGTTTCTATCCGTTGCTCTCTTTTGCGATCAGAATAGTTAACTAACCCTTCATCTAATCCTTCAAATAATTGAAAGTAGAATTCGTAAATATGACGCACGTGCTTACCAATTGACGCACCCTCAAAAAGCTCCAATGGTCTTCGATACTCAGCAGTGGTAACATCAGACAAGAGAGATTCTAATTGCTCTATAATTTCTTGAAGTCCAGTTAATTTAATCATCAAGCAGACATCTTTGATTTGGCAGACTTCAGCGTATTCATGAGCAGTGCAGTTACCGTCATCGGCCCAACACCTCCTGGCACAGGAGTAATATAACTACATCTTGAAGATACTGATTCAAAATCAACATCTCCCACCAATCTGTAACCCTTTAAGCGAGTACTATCCTCTACTCGATTGATACCTACATCGATGACAACACAATCTTCTTTGACCATATCTCCTGTAACAAATTCTGGGATACCTATTGCCGCAATAATAATATCCGCAGATCGCAGTACAGCCGATAAATCTTTAGTTCTACTGTGAGTAATGGTCACAGTAGCATTTCCTGGATACGCTTTTCTAGATAAAAGAATACTCATCGGTGTTCCTACGATATTACTCCTACCGAGTACTACGCAGTGTTTCCCCTCTGTCTTTATTTCATATCTTTTAAGCATTTCCAAAATTCCCATAGGAGTGGCTGGCAAAAATGCATCGATACCCTGAGTCATTTTTCCAAAGTTAACAGGATGAAAACCGTCGACATCTTTCTCGGGTTTTATCGTCAAGGTAACTTTTTGCTCGTCAATATGCTTTGGCAAAGGTAGTTGAACAATGAATCCATCTACATCATCGTTTTCATTTAAATCCTCAATGATTTCCAACAATTCTTGCTCAGTAATTGAATCATCTTTCCTGATCAAAGTCGATTCAAACCCAACCAACTCGCAAGATCGCACTTTACTTTTGACATAACTTTGTGAGGCCGGATCATTACCAACTAGTACTGCTGCCAAATGCGGTACAACCTGGTGATTCCTTTTCAAAACCGCTACTTCCTCTTTAATTTCTTGTTTAATTTTTGCCGCCAAAGCCTTTCCATCGATTATTTGCACCGCTTAGTTTTTTAGTGAAATTAAAGATAATCACTTATGACAATAAATATCATATGTCTATGAGTTTTATCCTGTTTCCCATTTTGTCCTCAAATCAAATCCATAGTATCTTTGATAGATTGATGCCCATAATCCACCAATTAATACTCCTAAGATAGCCCCACAAAATACATCTAGTGGGTAATGTACGCCAACATAGACTTGTCCAAATGAAATAGATCCTGCCCAAAATAGAAGGAGATATTTAATCCATTTTTGCCTTTCGGCGAATAAACATATCAGAAAAAAAGCAATAGCAAAATGATTCGTAGCATGGGATGATGTAAAACTGTATCCACTGCCACAACGAATTCTTTCGGTTACAACCAATTCGGGTTCATTACATGGGCGTAATCTCTCAACATTTTTTTTGATAAGATGCGAACTAATCAAGTCAGAAGTCCCGATGGCTAATAGAAGAAATAATAAAATCCAATAAGCCTTCTTCCTGAAATTGATAAACAAAAAGCTTATGATGAATACATAAAAAGGTGCCCAAAATATTTTGTGCCTCCAAATGGGCATAATCGCGTCTAAAAAAAAGTTGGAACAACTTTGATTGATAAACTTGAATAATTCGGTATCAACTTCTAATAAGGCAACCAACAAATGCTTCTAATTTTAAAGTGGAAAATTAATCAAATAGATTCGCTTTAAAAACTAAGTTTTTCAGTTCAAGAGGAGTTTTTTCATAGATTTGCAACAATTAAAAACACTAAAATTTGACTTTAATAAAATCAATATCCGGAATTAGAGGAACCATTGGCGGGAATTCTGGATCAAACCTTACTCCGATAGATGTCGTTGAGTGTACCGCAGGATTTGGACAATGGATTATTAATAAAAATTCCATTAAAAAAGTAGTTGTTGGACGTGATGGAAGAATCACAGGGAAAATGGTGAGTCAACTGGCGGTGAATACATTATTAGCAATGGGTTTAGACGTTGTGGATCTTGATTTAACTACCACGCCTACGGTAGAAATGGCCGTAAAAAAATTAGCTGCAGGAGCAGGAATTATCTTTACCGCAAGTCACAATCCCAAGCAATGGAATGCATTAAAATTTCTCAATCATAAAGGAGAGTTTATCTCTGCCCAAGATGGAGAAAACATCCTAAATATTATAAAAGAATCAAACATCGAGTTTGCCAATGTTGATCATCTGGGTACTTACTCAATCTATGAAAATTCATTGAAAGACCATATAGATGCTATACTCGATTTGGATTACATTGATGTGGATTTAATTCGATCAAAACAATTAAAAGTAGTAGTAGATTGTATCAATAGTACTGGAGCCATTTCTATTCCACCCCTGCTAGATCGTTTGGGAGTAAACTATACTTTGATCAATGATGAAGTCAACGGAGAATTTGCACATAATCCAGAACCTCTACCAGCTCATCTCCTTGAACTATCGCAAAAGGTCGTCAGTGAAAAAGCCCAGCTAGGAATTTCTGTTGATCCCGACGTAGACCGCTTAGCATTTGTTTGTGAAGATGGATCTATGTTTGGTGAAGAATATACTTTGGTGGCCGTCGCTGATTTTCTAGTGTCCAAAAAAGGAGGAAACACGGTTTCTAATTTATCATCTACAAGAGCGTTGGCAGATGTCACTAGAAAAGCCGGATATGAATACAATGCAAGTGCCGTAGGAGAAGTAAATGTTGTGAACCTCATGAAATCCAGTAACGCAGTAATCGGCGGTGAAGGAAACGGAGGAGTCATTTTACCGGATTTACATTATGGTCGAGACGCATTGGCAGGTATAGCTTTAATGCTAAATCTCATCGCCGAAAGAGATGTAAGCTTAACTGAATTAAAAAGTACTTACCCTGCTTATGAAATTAGAAAACATAAAGTAGCTTTAACTGAAGCGATGGACGTAGATGCCATTTTAAGAGCTGTTTACGAAAAATATAAAGACGAAAAAGTGAGTACAATTGATGGGGTGAAAATAGATTTCGATCACGGATGGGTGCATTTAAGGAAATCAAACACAGAACCAATTATTCGAATTTACTCAGAAGCCAAAGATGCCGATGCTGCAGATCAATTGGCGGAAGCCATAAAAAATGAAGTGCTAAATATGATAAAATAATGGAAGAGTATTTCAAAAAATTCAGAGACAATGTCATTGGAATAGATCAAACTTTTCAATCTCCTTATGGAGAAAAGAAAATTATATACGCTGATTGGACAGCAAGTGGTAGATTGTATCAACCCATTGAAGATATTCTCACCAAAGAGATTGCCCCATTCGTAGGAAATACACACACCGAAACTACAGTTACGGGATGTACGATGACAATAGCATATCACAAAGCTAAAATGATTATCAAAGATCATGTAAATGCCCTGGAAAGTGACATCTTAATCTCTTCCAATTCTGGCATGACAGGTGTGGTTAATAAGTTTCAACGAATTCTTGGATTAAAAATTCATGAGTCCTTCCGAAATCAAGTCAATATTGCTCTTGAAGATAAACCGATTGTTTTTGTATCCCATATGGAACATCATTCTAACCAAACTTCTTGGTTGGAAACAATCGCAGATGTAAGAATTATTCAAGCTACTCCTGAAGGACGAGTTGATCTTGATCATTTTGAAAATTTATTAGAAGAATTTAAGGATCGTAAACGCAAATACTGTGCAATTACTAGTTGCTCCAATGTCACAGGAATACAGACACCTTACCATACAATGGCAAAAATGATCCATCAATATGGCGGGCAATGTTTTGTAGATTTTGCCTGCTCTGCTCCTTACATCAATATTAATATGCATCCAGATGATGAAGACGAAAAATTAGATGCCATTTATTTTTCTCCTCACAAATTCTTAGGAGGCCCTTCTAGCTCTGGTATCCTTGTATTTTGTCCCAGCTTGTACAATAACAAAATACCAGATAATCCAGGTGGGGGCACCGTCGATTGGACCAATCCTTGGGGAGAACATAAATATCACGACAAAATTGAGGAGCGAGAAGATGGCGGAACACCCTCTTTTATTCAAACCATAAGAGTGGCACTCTGTATAAAATTGAAAGATAAAATGGGTGTGGAAAATATCATGAAGCGCGAACATGAAATGCTCCAAATGATCTGGCCGCGATTACAGGCAATTCCAAATTTACATATTCTTGCAGATAACATTGATGATCGACTTGGCGTATATTCTTTTTATATCGATGATTTACATTACAATTTGGCAGTCAAAATATTGAACGATCGATTTGGTATTCAAGTAAGAGGGGGCTGCTCTTGCGCAGGAACCTATGGACACTATCTACTCCATGTCTCTAGAGAAACCTCCAATGAAATTACTTGTTCGATTGACTCAGGAGATCAAACCAACAAACCAGGCTGGGTCAGAATGTCAATTCATCCGATCTTGACAAACCAGGAAATTGATTATATCTTAGATAGTATCGAAAAACTTTGTTTCAATCATCAAGATTGGTCAAAGGACTACAAATATTGTTCAGTCAAGAACGAATTCACTTGCCTGCACAACCATAAAGACGACGCAGAAATAGTCGAGAAATGGTATGAAATTCCTTTATGCTAATGAAAAGAGTATATTTCGATAATGCGGCTTCTACCCCTCTACTACCTGAAGTCATCGAGAAAATGACAACAGTATTAACAGAATGCTATGGAAACCCATCTAGCATTCATTTCTTTGGTAGAAAGTCTAGAACGATCATTGAGGAATCGCGAAAAACCATTGCCAATTATTTAAATGCCAGTTTAGGCGAGGTTTTTTTTACTTCTTGTGCCACAGAGTCCAATAATCTTTGTTTAAAAATGGCAGTGGAACACCTTGGTATTGAAAGAATAATATCCAGTCCCACAGAACATCATTGTGTCCTTCATACGATTGAAGCCCTTGATGCCAAAATAGAATCTGTTCAACTTAGTGTTAATGAATTCGGATCCATCGACTTGAATGAACTTCAGTCGATTTTGGAAGCTGACAGTAAGAAAACTCTAGTAAGCCTGATGTATGTCAATAATGAAATTGGAACAAAGCATCCTGTTGATTTAATAGCTGAAATCTGCGAAAAAAACAATGCCTTTTTACATTGCGATGCAGTACAAGCTATCGGAAAATTTGACGTAGATACAAGCAAGAATAAAATTTCTTTCTTGTCAGGGTCAGCACACAAATTTCATGGACCAAAAGGTATTGGCTTTGTCTACATTAATCAAGACAATATCATCCCACCCTTAATTCATGGTGGTGCTCAAGAAAGAAATATGCGTTCTGGAACTGAAAATGTTGCAGGGATTGCCGGAATGGCATTGGCCTTAGAAATGGCTATTGAGGAAAAGGAAGAGCGCAAAGCTAAGATCTTGTCCCTTAGAAATCAACTCAAATTGGGCCTTAAAGAATTAATTCCGGAAATAAAATTCAACGGATTACAGGGAGAAGATGAATTTCTTTACACTGTATTAAGTGCCTCATTCCCGGCAGGAGCAAAAACGGAACTATTAAATTTCAATATGGATATTGCAGGTATTGCAGTTTCTGGTGGAAGTGCATGCAGCTCCGGTGTTGAAAATACCTCACATGTTTTGGAAGCCATTGGACATGATCCCAAAAGAAAAACCATTCGATTTTCATTTTCGCATTTAAACACAATGGAAGAAGTCGAATATGTACTTCAAAAAATATCGGAATTTTATCCAAAAAACTTAGGTGTTGAATAGCCAAATCGAACACGAAGAATATATCAATCGTTGTTTTACATTAGCCCTCCGAGGCGACAAAAAAGTAAAAACAAACCCTAGAGTTGGTGCCATTCTCGTACATAATAAAAGAATCATTGGAGAAGGTTATCACCATGAACATGGTCAAGCACATGCAGAAGTCCATGCCTTACAAAGTGTTACTATTCAGGATAAACATCTTATCAAAGAATCGACATTATACGTATCCCTTGAACCTTGCTGTTTTGAAGGTAAAACGGGTGCCTGCACCAATTTAATTATAGAACATCAAATTCCCAAAGTTATCATCAGTACCTTGGATCCAAACGACAAAGTAAGCGGGAAGGGAGTGGCAATTCTACGCAATCATGGTGTTGAAGTTTTGACTGGAGTGCTTGAAACCAAAGGAAAATATGTTATCCGAGATTTCAGCCTTTTGCTTAATAAAAAACGTCCATTTATCACTTTAAAATGGGCCAAAAGTACGGATAATTTTGTGGGGCAAATCGAGAAGAGAATTTCCATAAGCAACGAGCAAAGCCAATTATTTGTTCATCGTTTAAGATCCAAAAATGATGGTATTTTAATCGGCGTCAATACAGCAATTGTAGACAATCCTCAATTGACAAATCGATTAAGTTCGGGGGGACACCCTATTCGGATTGTTTTAGATAGTCACAATAAAACTCCAAAAGAATCATCCTTGAAGTCCGATGGTCATATGACCCTAATTTATACCGCGACTTCCGTCGAATCGAACAAAAATGTAACATATATCAACTCAAACATGGAATTAGAAACCATATTAGAAGACCTATTTTCTCGTGGTATTTATCGCCTGATGGTTGAAGGAGGACCAAGCATTTTAAAAAGCTTCATCAAAGCAAGTCTTTGGGATGAGGCCTTTGTCATCACTGGTACTAAAAAACTTAAAAAAGGAATAAAAGCCCCGAACCTGGAAGGTCAATTAATTGACAATTATCAATTGGATGGCGACCTCATCCAGCGAATCATTCCCAATAATGTTAAATACCGTTAAATATCTTTTAAAAGCATAATACAAGAAACCTTCTAACTTGTATAAATAGTTACAATATTGTTACTTTGCTTTACTTACAATTTGAGAGTTGGATTAGATATATGAAGTATTTTAAAAGTCTCAGTGTATTTTTTTCGTTGTTTATCACTGTTGCAACATTTGCCCAAGAAAGAATCCTTTGGAGATCTTGGGAAGATGTACAACGCCTATCTGTTAATGAACCACGAAAACTTATTGTAGATGTCTATACAGATTGGTGCAAAATCTGTAAAAAGATGGACGCTTACACCTTCAAAAACCCTGAGGTTGTGGCTTACATCAATGAGCATTATTACGCCATTCGTTTTGATGCGGAGTATAAGGAAGATATCGTTTTTAAAGGTACCAAATACGAATTTGTCGGGAATAGCAAGCAAGGATACCATCAACTCGCCGCCCACATCCTCAATGGAAGTATGAAATATCCTACCACCGTTTTTTTGAATGAAGACCTAGGAATCCTTCAACCCTTACCAGGATATCTGGATACTGAAACTATGATGATGATTCTAAGCTATTTCGGCGAAAATCATCACAAAACAACACGCTGGAAGCGATATGAAAAAATGTACCGCACTCGCAGCAACTATGCCCAACCTGTTAATAATAAGAATTAAAGGAAATTGAATTCTTGATCAATTATCTTCGGCGACCATGAAACCGCCATTTTCCAGTCATGGTTTTAGATTCCATTGCTTCTTCTACATCATCGTTCAACAAATCGTTGAAGAAATCGATTCCTGTTTCGTCTTCGATCTGATCAATAGATACCGCAAAGTCTTTCAATGGCCGATTCGTATTTTCATTTGGAATTATAAAAGAAGTACTCTCATTTTGACTTGGATCCAAAATAATCTTGTAAAACGCAGTTGGAACCGACACCTTATTTCGGCCAATTTTTTTGACAATCGGTCTATTTAACATTGGACCCGCAACGACGATCAATTCATTCCGATCAAAGGCCCAATCGCGCACCAATTCTTCCAATTCTCTCCAAATCCCAGCGTTGCATTCCTTCAGTTGAGGACTCATATTACTCATATAAAATGATTCATTCATCGCTTCTTTATTAAAAGCCATATCTCCTGCCGGAGCCATATGTCCTCGCGTATATCCTGAATTGGAATAATCTCGGTGAAAAGCACTTCCCGTTTTCACATCATAGTCTGGCCGAAACTTTTCTGCTCTTTTTACATTAGGGGCTAAAAGACTGGATTTTGTTAGCTGATACGCCACCCATTCTGCTTGTTCGTGTTTTTCTACATAAGATAATGAGTAATATTTATGATGGACAATCTCTCCACTGGCAGCAGTCGGCAGAAAAAAACGATCTTCAACATGCTGCACTTCTACAGAATCCTGATTTGACATAGCCTTGGTCAAATTGCGGTAAATAAAAACAAAAGCAACGCCCATGAGTAGAACAAAAATCACTAACCGTATTCCTAGCGAACCAAATCCGCTCCGATCTCTTCTGGCATGATTAGTACGTAATTTCAACATAATTATAAGTTTATTTCAAACGACTTATCACATCGCGGAGTCTCATTTTCACCCATTTTTTCTTTGAAACCCAAGGACCTATATAATCCAATTGCTTCAACCAACGAGCTCGCAGTCTCCAATTCCATTTTTTGAAACCCCATTTCTTTGGCCAATTCAAATAAGATCGGTACTAACCTTTTTGCAATTCCTTTTCCTCGAATAGAAGAGTCGAAATACATTTTTCTTAGTTCAACTACTGAGTCCGAAATTCTATATAATCCAAAGCTTCCTTCCACACTACCTTTGTATTCTACCACTCCAAAAAAACCACCTCCATAGGTATTCTCAATATCAAATAAATCCTTATCAGTACCTTGAGGATCTATAGGCAAACCATATTGAGGAAGGATTGCAAAGACTATTTCTTGAATTCTACTTTCATCCGATTTTATTGCTTGACGTAAAATTGTATTCTCATCCAGTATTATAGGAAAATTCACCATTGACATAAATACGAAGATAAGTTTTGCTTTTAGATTTTGTCGATGATATTATTAAAATTCATTTCATGAATAATTGTATCTTCACCGCATGACAAATCGATTCTATCTCTTATTATCGTTTATTATCATCCCTCTTTGGCTGGGAGCCCAAACAGGAAATACTTCTGGTGAAAATGCTTTTTCTTTGGGTATCGGTGGTGCGTCTATAGGCTTAACCGGAATTTATGGAATGCAAGGTAACCAAGCGAGTATTATAGAGGGTCGTGATCTAGAAATTCTACTTTCATCCGAACGACGTTTTTGGTTAAGTGATTTGTCTAGCGTGTCTTTGGCTGCCAAGAAAAACTTTGGATTCGGTGCGATTGGTGTTCTTGTGGAGAGCTTTGGTTTAGAAGAATACAAAGAGCAGAAATTGGGTTTGGCTTACGCCCGAAGATTAACTAATAAACTTTCTATTGGCGCTCAATTTGACCTCCTAAATCTGAATATCGACAGATATGGAAGTCGCTCAGTTTACACCTTCGAATTGGGATTATACAGTAAGATTAATAAATATTTTCATGCTTCTGCCCATGTCTTTAGTCCCGGACAAATTTCTGTTACGGAAAACACTGACCTCCCGACGATTTTTCGAACAGGAATAAAATATCTCCCTTCAAAAAAACTAAACTTACTTTTAGAATTCAACAAATCCCTAGAAGAGAAATTTGATTTTCGAATGGGACTAAGTTATCAGATTATTGACTTACTAAATTTCAGAGTTGGATTTGCGACTGAACCAAGTTTGTTCACCTTTGGCTTTGGTATCAAAATTACCGACAACTTAATAATAGATGGAGGAAATTCGTTCCATCAACTGCTTGGAAACACGCCCGGCGTTAGTCTTAAATATAGAGGAAGTCAATAGTTATGAAAATCCTTATTACGGCGGCTACCAGTTTTGAACTATCAAAACTCATCTCTCATTTAAATTCTGAAGGACGTAAAATATCTTTCTTTGAATACGAGTTGAATGATCACAGGATTTTTCCATTGATTACTGGCGTGGGCGCTATGCATACGGCTTTTGCATTAGCACGTTTTACAGGTATGAGAGAAATCGATTGTGCAATCAATGCTGGAGTTGCTGGATCTTATCAAACCAATTTTGAATTAGGTCAAGTCGTTGAAGTCCTAGAAGATCGATTTGCCGATCTAGGAGTTGAACATGCGGATGGTCAGTTTGAAGATATCTTTGAGTTGGCTCTGGAAAATCCAAACAAGTTTCCTTTTTCAAATGGTTGGATTAATAATATCACCAAACACTTTGACAATGATCTAGTAAAGGTTAGATCACTTACGATAAATAAGGTATCCGGATCTACGGCAAGCATCAAAGCGATTACGGAGAAGTACAATGCCGATATAGAAACGATGGAAGGAGCGGCATTTTTTTATGCTTGCAAAGTCATGGATGTTGATTGTCTACAATTGAGAGCCATATCAAATTATGTAGAACCAAGAAATAGAAATAATTGGAAATTAGAATTGGCCTTAGACAATCTAAATGATACACTTATTCAATTTTTGGATCGCGGTAATCCTCATACCATTGCTTAAAAATAGTACGATTGTATTCAGTTTTTTGCCAAGCCAGGCACTGCGCAATGATGGTACTGTAACTTTTTAAACCTTCTGATATTCCATTTGATTTAAGATAAGAATCATAAATGGCGTCTCTTATCGCCGGAAAAACATCTGGGTATTTGTCTTGAAATAGATGTATGGCATCAAGATCTGATTTTATATTCTCAGCTATATTGGAAGCAAACAAAAGATAACTTTCGTTTGCCAATTTGCGATAATTACTCATAAGATATCGCCAATATCCCATCAATCCAGAATATTGTATAAAGAGATCATCTGATTTCAAACACACCAAATAAGCAATAAAATTGCAAGTCCCTTCATCAGTAAATCCATAACCATGGGACATCTCGTGAGCCATTGTAAAAGGCCATTGTATAGGATGTAGACCGGCATCAATATGTCCTTCCATCGCAAAAGGAATATAAACCCCAGCTGTTGAGATCCGCATTAAAACTCCTTTAGGACGCAGTTTTCTAACTCGTACTTCGCCACCATTTGGATACTCCCAATCATTTAATACCTCTTTTAAATGATATCGTATTTCACTTTCTGTATTGGATTTAAAGTATTTTTCGCTTAGCGCGAATGTGTCTTTAGAAAGCTTTGATCGGACATTTGCAAGATGATATGTGACGAGTTGTAATTCAGAAAACAACTCATTCAACTCTACTTTCGGAGTATCAAAATTTAATCGAGAATCAAGTGTGGACGCTTTATAGTTGAAACCCCAAAGGATGTAAAAACTGACATAAAGAAAGGCTAATAATTTTAATAGTTTAAACAAAAAATATTGCCAATATTTAAGTAGCGTATCGGTTTCATTTTTCGCATTCGACGAAAGTCGCCAAAAAAAGTAAACCAAATAAATGAGTACAATGTATATACTTGGAAAAGGTATCCATCCCAAAAAAAAGTCATAGATATATCGAAAAACTTGAAACGGATAGTTTAAATACCAGTTGCCAAATCCAGAAGACATGTAGTTATTGATCAGAAACACAACGAGTACGGAAAGCCACCAAAAGTGCCCAAAAACCCTATCTAATGTATCTTTTAACATATATTTAAATATCTAGAACGCCTAATTGTCGGCAAAATATCAATTTAACCACATTTCAAATTATATTTGCAACTTATACTTGAAAGGTGATGTTGGTATTTATAGATATTAATCACAATTCATTAATTAACGAACAAATATTATAAACAATGGCATTTGAATTTACAGACACAAACTTCAAAGATGAAGTATTAGAAAAAAAAGGAGTTGCAGTAGTGGACTTTTGGGCTGAATGGTGTGGACCTTGTAGAATGATCACCCCAATCATCGAAGAACTATCTGGAGAATACGAAGGTAAGGCTGTGATCGGCAAATTAAATGTAGATCATAATCCTGAAGTGGCAATGAAATATGGAGTTAGAAGTATCCCAACCATCTTGATCATCAAGGATGGTGAAGTGGTAGAAAAGCAAGTCGGTGCTACATCAAAAGCGGCGTTGGAGGAAAAAATCAATGCACACTTGTCTTAATTTGACATAAGAATTATATTAAAGCACTTATTCATACGTTCTGAATAGGTGCTTTTTTTATTTAAAACAAAGGAATGAGTTTTTTTGACGGGAAAGATTTAAGACAAGTTGACAACTTAGAGTTGCTCGCTAAGCAAGTTGTTGAAGGATTTATTATCGGATTACACAAATCTCCTTTTCACGGATTCTCCGTGGAATTTGCAGAACATAGATTATACAATCAGGGAGAATCAACCAAAAACATTGATTGGAAGGTTTATGCTCGTACAGATAAAATGTTTGTCAAGCGATATGAAGAGGAAACTAACTTAAGGTGTCAAATAGTGATTGATACATCATCATCGATGTATTTCCCAAAGGAGTCAGACAAGATGAATAAGCTTCAGTTTAGTGCTTTGGCAGCTGCTTCATTGATGAACCTACTTCGTAAACAACGAGATGCTTTTGGATTGAGTCTCTTTGAAGATCATCTTAAAATTCATTCTCAATGCAAATCCTCTACCAAGCATTATCGTTTAATGCTGAGTTATTTGGATCAGTTAATTTCTGATCAAACAGTCGAAAAATCAACAGCAGCAGCTCAGGCGATACATCAAGTCGCAGATCGAATCCATAAACGTTCGATGGTTGTGATTTTTAGCGATATGTTCGAACAAATGGAAAACCAAGAACAACTGTTTTCTGCCCTTCAACATCTAAAACACAACAAGCATGAAGTGGTATTATTTCATGTCATTGATAAATCCAAAGAATTGGATTTTGAATATGACAATCGTCCTTATTTATTTGAAGATTTAGAAACGGGAGAAAAAATCAAATTACAATCCAATCAAGTGAAAGAACTATACAAGGAAAAAATGTCGGCTTTCATGTCTGAATTAAAAATGAAATGCCTTCAATATCAAATTGATATGTTTGAAGCAGATATCAACGCTGGTTTCAATCATATTCTTCAATCATATCTTGTAAAAAGAAGTAAAATGCTATGATCAAATTATCCGATTTTTCTACTACAGCTCCAGTGGAAACCAATAAGAAAAAAATTAAAAAAGAAGTTGATCGCTTAGCGCAAGAAATTGCACTCTTATCCGAAAAATTGTATGCCAATAAAAAAACGAATCTTTTGATTGTTTTTCAGGGCATGGATTCTTCTGGAAAAGATGGAGTAACTGAGAAAGCATTTAGATATTGCTCTCCATCTTGGGTAAGCGTCAAAGGTTATAAGAAACCCAGTGATGAAGAATTTGCTCATGATTTCTTATGGCGCGTGCACAAAGAGGCTCCTGCTCAGGGTCAAATTAAAGTTTTTGTTCGATCTCACTATGAAGATATTTTGATACAGAGAGTTCATCAATGGATCGATGAAGATCGTGTAACCGCAAGAATCAACGCCATTAATGCATGGGAAACATTGCTACAAAAAGATAATCATACCGTGGTGCTTAAATTTTATCTACACCTCTCTAAAGAACGACAAGAAGAAAAATTAACCGAGCGAACACAACGAGAAGATAAATTTTGGAAGCACAACGATGGAGACTGGGATGAAAGAGAGCATTGGGATCGCTATATCGAATGTTATGAGGATGCTATCAATCGATGCACTATTCCTTGGACCATTGTACCAGCAGATAACAGATGGTATCGAAATTATATTGTGAATAAAAAAATCTACGATACTCTAAGTGCCTTAAACTTAGAATGGCCTGCTTTAAAGTCAGAACGATTTTCTTAAATGTCAAAAACAAGAATTGATAAATGGCTATGGTCGGTTCGGATTTTTAAATCCAGAACCAAAGCTACAGATGCGTGTAAGAGTGGTCGAGTCATTTTGGATGATAAAATCGCCAAGGCTTCAACCGAAATCAACGAAAATCAAATCGTAAAAGTCCGAAAGAATGGCTTCAACTTGGAATTTAAAGTACTCAAACTTATTCGAAAAAGAGTGTCTTCTCCTCTAGCCCTGGAATGTTACGAAAACCAAACTTCTCAAGAAGAACTAAATAAATTCAATTCATGGTTTATAGGTAAAGGTCGAGCAGAAGTTCGAGAAAAAGGACAAGGAAGACCTACCAAACGAGAGCGTAGAACCATTGAATCTTACAAAGAAGATATTTTCTGGGAATATCTTGAAGATGACGATGAAGATACTGCTAATATGAATGAGAAATCTTAGGCAAACTGTCCAGAAACTTTCTTCGCCTTAACTCCCCCTGAATAATCATAAAATCCTTCACCCGATTTAACTCCTAGCTTGCCGGCATTTACCATATTTACAAGTAAAGGACAGGGAGCATATTTAGGATTTCCAAATCCATCATGCAACACATTTAAAATCGATAAGCAAACATCTAAACCGATAAAATCAGCTAAGAAAAGTGGCCCCATTGGATGTGACATACCCAGCATCATCACGGTGTCGATTTCTTGAACGCCACCTACATTTTCGTAAAGACAATAAATCGCTTCATTAATCATCGGCATTAAAATTCTATTGGCAACAAAGCCAGGATAGTCATTGACTTCCACTGGTACTTTACCTAATGCCCTAGACATTTCCATAATCTTTTGAGTTACCTGATCAGAAGTAGAATATCCACGAATAACCTCAACCAGCTTCATCACTGGTACGGGGTTCATAAAATGCATCCCAATAACTTTATCCGCTCTATTGGTCACACCAGCAATTTTGGTGATGGATATAGAAGAAGTATTAGATGCCAAAATACATTCTGTCGGAGCATGCTCATCTATATCTTTGAAAATGCTCAGTTTTAAATCCAATCTTTCGGTTGCTGCTTCTACCACCAAATCTGCGTGACTCACCGCATTCTCCAAGATTGTATCTGTTTTAATTCTTGTTAGTGTTGCTTCTTTATCTGCTTCAGTTATTTTCTCCTTGGTTACCATGCGATCAAGGTTTTTGCTGATGGTCATTAGGGCCTTTTCGAGGGCTTTATCTGATATATCACATAGTACCACCTCCAAACCGTTCATGGCAAAAACGTGCGCAATCCCATTCCCCATGGTTCCTGCTCCAATAACTGTAACATTTTTCATATTGCTATTTTTGCCCAAAAGTATGACTTAAATAACGTTTTCTAGGAAAATACCACCAGCTATTATTGAATTGTGAATCCAATTTTTCATTCGGCGAAAGCCAAAAAAAATATAGAAATAAGAATTTGTCAATTTTATCCTCAAATAAGCAAGCTATTACTAACTTAGTGTACTTATTACACAAATAAAAGCTATGGTTGCTATTATTGATGCTGGTTCGACCAAAATAGATTGGTTATTTACTGACCACAAAGGTATGGAACAAGGACGTCATCGATCCATGGGATACAATCCACACTTAAGCAATAGCAACATTGATTTAGATGATGCGATTATAGCGGATTTAAGTGATGTTGATACGATCCACTATTACGGTACAGGTATCAATAGTCAGGTATTCAAAGACGTGGTTAAAAGACAGTTTAAACCCTATATTCCGGAGTCTGCAAGTGTCGAGGTAATGAGCGACATTTTAGGTACTTGCCGAGCCTTATTTGGAATGATTCCAGGTATCGGTTGTATTCTAGGTACAGGAAGTAACAGTTGTGTATATGACGGTAAAGAGATTGTTGATATGATTCCAAATTTGGGTTATGTACTAGCCGATGAAGCGAGTGGATCTTGTATAGGGCGAACATTGCTATCCAAATATTTTAATCGTAGTATGCCGAAAGAAATTGCTCTGGAATTTAAAAACACTTACAATCTCGAAAAGGAGCATGTTTTAAAATCAATTTACAAAACGGATGCTCCCAGTAAATATTTAGCTTCATTTGCCCCATTTGCTGCAGAAAACAAATCGTCATGGATGCTATCGATGATGAAAGAACTTTTAAATGAATTTGTTACACAGCGTATTTTACCTTACGATGGTGCGGAGAATTACAGAATCGGATTTACAGGAAGTATATCTTTTATTTTTCGAGATTTGATCGAAGAAATTTTTAACGAGAACGGACTTCAAAAAGGAATTTACATAAAACGCCCTATTGATCGTTTATTAATGTATCACACGCAACAAAATGACAAGAAAGATTAGACGTATTGCGGTTTTTACATCTGGTGGAGATTCTCCTGGGATGAATGCTGCCACCAGGGCGGTTGTACGAACAGCTATTTATAATGACCTACATGTATATGGTATCAAAGGAGGTTATGAAGGCATGATGAATGCTGATTTTCAATTGCTTACCAAGGGAGATGTCGGAAATATATTACAACGAGGCGGTACCATTTTAAAAACGGCAAGAAGTAAAGAGTTCATGACCAAACAAGGTCGTCATAATGCTTATGAAAATTTGATGGCTCATGAAATAGATGCTTGTGTGGCAATTGGTGGAAACGGAACATATACCGGTGCACTAAAACTTTATGAAGAATTTGACTTTCCGATCGTTGGCGTTCCCGGTACTATTGACAACGATATTTTTGGTACCGATTATACCATCGGTTTTGATACCGCCATTAATACAGCGATAGAGGCAGTTGATAAAATAAGAGATACTGCAGATTCTCACAATAGATTATTTTTTATCGAAGTTATGGGACGTCATGCGGGCTACATCGCTCTTCATACAGGCATCGGAAGTGGTGCAGGAAATATATTCTTGCCGGAAAAGGAAAACTCAATCGAAGAGTTAACTGCTTTTTTAAAAAAATCTGCAAGGAGAAAAAAACTATTCAATCTAGTGATTGTCGCCGAAGGAAATAAAAATGGCGACGCCTATACAATTGCTTCTAAAGTAAAAGAGTCCTGTCCAGAATATGATCCCAAAGTAACAATCATTGGTCATTTACAAAGAGGCGGATCTCCGACTTGTCATGATAGAGTATTAGCGAGTCGACTAGGATATTCCGCAGTTAATGCTTTGTTGGAAAAAGAATATGGAATGGCCATCGGAATCATTGACAATAAAATCTCGTATACCTCATTAAAAGATGCCATAACTAAAACCAAATCATTGGATGTTGACATGATTAATATGGCCGAAATTCTTGCAATGTAAAATCGTAAAAAAATGATTTCTATATACGTCACTTTCCCCGGAAAAAAATCAGCACGTAAAGTAATTGAAAAGCTTTTGAGTAAGGGCTTGATCGCTTGCGCGAATGTTTATAAAGCGGAAAGTCATTATATCTGGAAAAATAGAGTTGAACAACAAAAGGAGTGTATTGCATTCTTAAAAACCAACAAAAAGCATTGGAAAAAAATTAAAAAAAGTATCCTTAAAAACCACCCCTACGAAACTCCGTGCATCTTGAAATTTAAAGTAGATGCCGAAGCTAATTTTCAAGAATGGCTAAACTATAACATTTCTTAAAATTGCAAAAATCCATCTTGGACGGGTAAAGGACGATTAATAATTTTTATTACCGTACTTGCGGTATTGATCAAAGTATAGATTTTTTCTAATTCGATGGTCAAGGCATTCATCACTATTTTCCACTCTCCTACGAGGTAAGTACTCATCGCATTTGTAAATACTTCCATGTCTTCATATTCATGTAATCCATGTATAAATTCTATTATTTCCTTTTCATAGGTTTCTTGAAGTGGATATAGACTTAATTCTACGCTGACTTTCATATTTCATTTCTAATTGAAGACAAATAATAAGAAATTAAACAAAAACTGTTTCAAATGCAGCGTAATAGTGATATTTTCTATCTAATTATTGAACGAGAGTGGAAGAAGTGATTTTTTAACTAGTCAATTCCATTATTATGAACAAGCTTATTACTGTTGTTTTACTTTTTATTTCTTTTCTATTTTTTTCAAGTCATGTTGACCACACCAATGTTTTAATACATCAATATATTGGAGGAGAACTTAATCCAAATTTACCAGATGATCCTTTTAACTATGAAGATCAAGCATTTCCTGAACACATTATGTTCACAGATTGGGGAACCAACGACACTACTATTCTAGACTTAGTCACCGATCACGGTGCCACTTTAGGGCGGGTTTTATTTTTTGATGAAAAGTTATCTGCCAACGAGAATCTATCTTGCGGAACTTGTCATAAACAAGCTCTTTCGTTTGCGGATGATACGCCTTTCAGTATGGGCGTGAGCGAAAACACTTCACGCAATTCAATGCAATTAAATGATTTAGGATGGTCCAATCGCACTGGTTTTTTCTGGGATATGAGTGAAAATAATCTTCATGATATGATCAAACTACCCCTTCAAAATGAAAATGAAATCGGGGTGACAGATATTGATCAATTGATTGATAAACTCAATGATACAGATTATTATCCTGCTTTATTTAATGATGCGTTTGGCGACAGTCAAATTACAGAAGATCGAATTGCAGATGCTTTGACACAATTTATAAGTTCGATGACCACATTTAATTCTAAATTTGATCGGAGTAAAATGCTACAAGATGTTTTGACAGCAAGCGAATATAGGGGCCACGAACTTTTCGTACAAAATTGTGAAGTATGTCATACCGATGGCAATAGTTTCTTTCAGTTTGAAGGACCTGAATTTTTCCCTTTTCTTTTTAACAATGGCTTAAGTGAAACCGATGATTTGGGCGCTGGTGAATTCTGGGGTGAAGAATTTAATCATTTATTTAAAATACCTACTTTAAGAAACATTGTGCAAACAGCGCCATATATGCATGATGGTCGATTTGAAAGTTTAGAAGAGGTCATAGATCATTACAGCGAGGACTTAGAAGACAATGAATGGACAGGTGAATTTCTTCCAATCGGTGGATTTCAATTTAGCCAAACAGAAAAAACCGATTTAATCAATTTTATGAAAACGCTTACGGATGAGGAGTTTTTAGAAAACGAAAAATGGAGTGATCCATTCGATAGATCTGCTGATGATGGCAATGCGAAGGAAATCGTACAGAGCGTGAATTTATTTCCAAATCCAACTTCTGATTTTGCGATTATCGAAACGATCAACCCAAGTCAAAAGATGGTTGAAGCTGTAATGTATAATAGTCAAGGTCAATTTATCAAGAAAATGTCTTCTCATAATCAGCAAATATTATTTGATGTCAGTCAATTAAGTGCTGGATTATATCATATCAAATTGAATTGCGAAGACGAGCAGCAAACCATTTCCTTGAGTGTTATTTAACCCGGATTATGCATTAAAAAATCTATTCGACCTGAAATGCCAGCAAAATATACCATTTCATTAAGTTTTCTCACCTCACCATAGTGATGACTATGCCTCAGCTCCAAAACTTCATATTTTATTGGCCTTTCAAGTCTCATAA